>NZ_JAGQDD010000011.1:0-140511 GCF_018069845.1 Ideonella alba | reverse complement strand
CAACAGCACGGTCACGCTCAACAGCAGCACCGCGATCTCCGGCGTCGCCACGCTGCAGGGCGGCACCGGCGACGACAGCGTCACCGTCAGCGCCGGTGTGACCGGCTATGCGGGAACGCTGGTGGGCGGTGGCGGCAACGACACCGTCACCGCCACGAATGGCACCAATGCCTGGAGCATCACGGCGGCCAACACGGCCACCCTGAACGCGACCACGGTGTTCAGCGGCTTCGGCACGCTGACCGGCGGCAGCGGCGCGGACAGCTTCACGCTGGCCAGCGGGGTGGCCAGCTTTGTCGGCTCGCTCGCCGGCGGCGGCGGCACCGACACCCTGGCCGCCACGAACGGCAGCAACAGCTGGAACCTGCTGGCGGCGGGCGGCGGCACGCTCAACACCGACACCCTGTTCAGCGGCTTCGAGTCGCTGGCCGGCGGCACCGGTGCCGACAGCTTCGTCCTGGCCAGCGGCCTGTCCAGCTTCGCGGGCTCGCTGTCCGGCGGCAGCGGCACCGACACGCTGGCGGCCACCGATGGCAGCAACAGCTGGGCGATCAGCGCCGCCAATGCGGGCACGCTGAACACCAGCACCAGCTTCAGCGGCATCGAGTCGCTGGCCGGCGGCACCGGCGCCGATGGCTTCACCCTGGCCACGGCCGTCACCAGCTTCGTGGGCACGCTCAGCGGCGGCGGTGGCACCGACACGCTGGCGGCCACCAATGGCACCAATGCCTGGGCCCTGTCCGCCGCGAACACCGGCACGCTGAACACCACGACGGCCTTCAGCGGCATCGCGTCGCTGACCGGCGGCAGCGGCAACGACACGTTCACGCTGGCCAGCGGCCTGGCCAGCTTTGGCGGCAGCCTCAGCGGTGGCAGTGGCGGCACCGACGCGCTGGTGGCCACCGACGGCGCCAACACCTGGCAGATCAGCGCGTCGAACACCGGCACGCTCAACAGCAGCACCGCGTTCAGCGCGATCGACAGCCTGGCCGGCGGCAGCGGCAACGACGACTTCACGCTGGCAGCCGGCGTCAGCACGCTGGCCGGCACGATCAGCGGCGGTGGCGGCAGCGACAGTGTCACGGCCACCAACGGCGCCAACAGCTGGCGCCTGACCGGCTCGGCGGCGGGCACGCTGAACACCACCACGGTGATCAGCAACGTCGGCAACTGGGTGGGCGGCAGCGGCGCCGACACGCTCAACGGATCGAACACCGGCACGGCCTACTCGGTCACCGGCGCCAACGGCGTCTCGGCCAGCGGCGTGGCCATGTCCTCGGTCGAGAGCGTCGCAGGCGGCACCGGGGCCGACAGCTTCACGATGGCGGCGGGGGTGTCCACCTTCAGTGGCGCGCTCAACGGGGGCGGCGGCAACGACACGCTGGCCGCCAGCAACGGCCTGAACAACACCTGGGTGCTCAGCGCCAACGGCGCGGGTTCGCTGAACACCAGCACCAGCTTCAGCAACATCGAGACCATCACCGGCAGCACCGGCACCGACAGCCTCACCGGCGTGGCCAGCGGCAGCAGCTACGCGATCACCGGAGCAGGCGCGTTCACGGTGTCGGGCATCGCCTTCTCGGGCTTCGACGCGGTCACCGGCGGGGCTGGCAACGACACCTTCACCTTCAACAGCGGGGTCAGCAGCTTCGGCGGCACGCTGGGCGGTGGTGGCGGCACCAACACGCTGGCCTCGACCGGCGGCACCACCTACAACTGGCGCATCACCGGGGCCAATGCCGGCACGCTCAACACCACCACGGCCTTCACCGGCATGCAGACGCTGTCGGGTGGCACGGGCGCCGACAACTTCACCGGCGCCGGCGGCAGCCTGTCGGGCACGCTGACCGATGCGGCCGGCACGGCCGGCTCGATCGCCGGCACGATCCAGACCGGTGGTCAGCAGCGCTACCAGGCCGCCACCACGCTGGCGGCCGACGCCACGCTGAGCGCCACGACCGGCGACATCCGCTTTGACAGCACGCTCAACGGCGCCCACGACCTGGGCATCAGCACGGGCGGCAGCGGCACCACCCGCTTCATCGGCGACGTGGGCGGCACCACCGCGCTGGCCAGCCTGACGATCGGCAGCTCGGGCAGCACCGTGCTCACCGCCTCGCAGGTGCGCACCACCGGCAACCAGACCTGGGGCAATGCGCTGACCGCCACCGGCGGCAGCCTGGTTGCCAGCGCCGGCAACATCACCGCCAGCCAGGGCACCAACCAGCTCAGCGGCACGATCACCGCCACCGGCCAGGATGTCTCGCTGCGCAGCGCCGGCAGCTTCACCGCGGCGCTGGATGCCAGCGGCAACGCCACGCTGCGCGCGGGTGGCACGCTGGGCGCGCGCGGTGCCGTCGACGGCAGCCTGACGGCCACCTCCGGCACCAGCACCGCGCTGGGCGCGCTGACGGTGGGCGGCTCGGCCAGCCTGGCGGCGCCGGGGGGCATCACCCAGAGCGCCAACCTCAGCGTGGCCGGCACGCTGTCGGTGGATGTCGACAGCGGCACGGTCACGCTCGACCGTGCGGGCAATGACTTCGGTACCGTGGCCGTCACCCAGGCGGGCGTGGCCACGATCACCGATGCCAACAGCATGTCCGTGGGCAGCTCCGCCGTCAGCGGCACGCTGACCCTGTCGGCGCCGGGCACGATCACGCTGAGCGGCCCGGTGTCGGGCGCCGCGGCCCTGGTCAAGCAGGGCAGCGGCACGATGCTGGTGGCCAGCGCGCAGTCCTACAGCGGCGGCACCCAGATCGACGCCGGCACGGTGGCGGTCCAGGGGGCGGGCACGCTGGGCAGCGGTGCGGTGGATGTCGCGTCGGGCACCACGCTGGACCTGCGTTCGGGCGCGGCCATGCCCAATGACGTCACACTGGACGGCGGCCGACTGGTCACCAGCGCTGGCAACGCCAGCCTGAACGGCAACCTGACGCTGAATGCGGCCACCACGGTCGATGTGGCCTCGGGCAGCACCCTGACACTGGGTGGCCCGGTCGGCGACGGCGCCGCCTCGGTGGGCCTGACCAAGACCGGCGCCGGCACACTGGCGCTGAACGGCAGCGCCAGTTTCGACGGCAGCTTCACCGTCAGCAACGGCGTGCTGGCCGTGGGCAGCAGCGGTCTGCTGAACAGCCAGGGCGCCCTGGTGGTGGACGCGGCCGGCGGCGTCACGCTGGGCTCTGCGCAAAGCGTGGGCTCCTTGGCCGGAGCCGGTCAGGTCGACCTGCAGGGCCAACGGCTGACGGTGGGGGCCAACAATGCCTCGACCACCTTCAGCGGCGACCTGCTCAGCACCGGTACCGCCACGGGCGGCCTGACCAAGGTGGGCAGCGGCAACCTGACGCTGTCGGGCAGCGCCAGCCACCAGGGCTCGACCCAGGTGCTGGCGGGCACTCTGACGGCGGCGTCGTCGCAGGCCCTGAGCGCCGGCAGCACGGTCAACGTGGCCGCGGGCGCCACGCTGGACCTGGACGCCAGCGCCACCGCCGGCGCGCTGTCGGGCGAGGGTGCGGTCAAGCTCGACAGCTTCACGCTGACGGCGGGCGGCAACGGCGCCAGCACCAGCTTCTCGGGCAGCTTCAGTGGCGGCGATGCCAGCCAGCTCGTGAAGCAGGGCAGCGGCACGCTGAGCCTGGCGGGCAGCAGCAGCGCCACCGGCCAGGTGACGGTCGCCGCAGGCACGCTGGCGTTGGCCAGCGCGGGCGCGGTCGGTGCCATGGGCGTGCAGGTGGATGCCGGCACGACGCTGGCGCTGCAGACCGATGCGTCGATCGGCTCGCTGGCTGGCGCGGGCCAGGTGGGCCTGGGGTCCCACACGCTGGAGGCGGGCGCCAACCAGGCGAGCACCACCTTCTCGGGCCAGGTCAGCGGCGACGCCGCATCGGCCCTGGTCAAGACCGGCGCCGGCACGCTCACGCTCAGCGGCAGCAATGCCGTGCTGGGCACGACGCGGGCCGCGCAGGGCGTCCTCAACCTGGCAGGCGGCGCGGCGGTCGATGACAGCGCGACGCTCAGCGTGGACAGCGGCGCGCGGGTCAACCTGGCCACCGACGAGACCGTCGGCGCCCTCGTGGGCGCTGGCGCCGTGACCCTGGCCGGCGCCACGCTGACCACCGGCGCCAACGACGCCGCCGCCACCTTCAGCGGTGCGATCAGCGGCAGTGGCGGCCTGACCAAGGTGGGCAGCGGCGTGCAGGTGCTCTCGGGCAACAACAGCTACAGCGGCACCACCACGGTCAGCGCCGGTACGCTGCAGGTGGGCGCCGGCGGCAGCAGCGGCACGCTGGGCAGCGGCGCGGTGGTCAACCAGGCCACGCTGGCCGTCAACCGCAGCGATGCGCTGACGATGGCCAACCCGATCAGCGGTGCCGGGCAACTGGTGCTCAACCAGGGCACGCTGACGCTGTCCAGCGCGGCCAACAGCTACACCGGCGACACCCTGGTGCGCGGCGGCCAGCTGAAGACGGCCGGCGCCGAACGGCTGCCGGACGCGACCGACCTGGTCGTCTCGGCGCCGGGCAGCGTGGTGCTGGGTGGCAACGAAACCGTGGCCAGCATCAACGCGGCCGGCCCGGTCACCGCGGCGGGCAACATCACCACGGCGGGCGACCAGACCTACCAGAACGGCCTGATCCTCAACGGCAGCAGCGGCCAGACGCTGAGTGGCGACGTCATCGTCGCCACCAGCGGCGCGAACGACCTGGGCAGCCATCCGGTGTCGATCCAGGCGCGTCAGGTGCAACTGGCCAACGACAAGGCGCTGGTGCTGGGCGAGGTGACGCTGGCCGAGGGCGGCAGCGTCGAGGCCGCCAGCCTGCGCCTGAGCGGCGACGTGACGCTGCAGGGCGGCCGCACCACGCTGACCGCCACCGGCAAGCCCGATGACGCGAAGTCCGAGACCTATGGCGACGGCACCGCGCTGGTGCCCACGCTGAGCAATGCCAAGCTGCGCACCGCGCAGGGCATGGTGGTGCAGGACAGTGGCACGGCGATCACCGTCCAGACCAACGCCACGCTGGACGTGGCGGCCACGCAGGGCGGCTCGATCTCGCTGGCCAGCGATGCCAACCGCTTCGACGGCGCGCTGTCGGTGCTCAGCGGCCCGAGCTTTGGCACCGCCTGGCTGCCGGGCGAGGCCACCTTCGAGGGGCGCACGGTGGGCGTGCAGTCCTTCATCAACGTGGCCGGCTCCACGGTGCACCTGGGTGGCAACGGCATCGAGGGCGACCTGGTCCAGGTCCGCGCCGACCAGCTGGCCACGCAGGGCAGCTCGGTCATCACCGCGCGCCTGCCCTACGACGATGTGGTGCTCGGCACGCTGAACTCGGCCCCCAGCCTGACGATGATCCTGGGCGAAGGTGCCTACACGATCAGCCAGAGCTTCGGTGGGGTCGGTGACCAGGCCCTGCGGGTGGCCGTGGGCACCCGGGCCACCGGCAACCGCACGACCGGCCCCAATGCCGGCTTCCTGACCATCCGGCCCAAGGGCGGCGCGCGCGGCAGCACGGCCATCTTCCTGCAAGGCCAGGAGGTGGTGCTGACCGATCCCACCGGCTACCGCCTGTTCCACGACGGCGCCGGACAGCAGAACGAGATCCCGGTGATCTACAACCAGCTGCTGCCCGAGACGCCGCAGGTCTCCGGCGCGCTGTCCTCGGTCGCGGCGGTGTCCGAAGAAGCCCGTCGTGAGCGCTTCGAAGAAACGGTCCGCACCGAGAACGTGTCGGTGCGCCTGCGCTCGGGCGTGATCGCCGAGGTCGGCCCCGGCAGCCCGGCGACCACCGGCACCCAGGGCGCCAAGCCGCCCGAGGTGTGCACGCCGGGCGCCGGCATGGCCTGCGAGGAGGCGCCGCGCAAATGAGCCGACATCCGGGTCAGCGCGGCCGCCGCCGCGCCTTGCGGCAGCTCGGCGGTGCCCTCGGTGCCTGGGCTTCGGGCCTGGCGGTGCCGGCCTGGGCACAGGGGTACGGCGCGCGTGCGCCGTCGCCAGCCGCCAGCGACCCGGTGGCCGCCGCGGCACCGCCGCAGCCGGCGCCTGTGCCTGGATCCTCTGCCACCGACGGCTCCGAGGTGCGCCTGGCCCTGCTGCTGGGCAACCGCCAGTACCCCGAACCCTTCGACCTGCCGCCGATCCCGAAGAACCTGCGCGACCTCAAGGGCGCGCTGGAGCACCGCGGCTTCCAGGTCACCGATGCCCTCGACCGCGACCTCGCCTCGTCGCGCGCCGCGATCGACGGCTTCATCCGCCTGGCGCAGACGGCACCGCCCAACGCCACGCTGCTGTTCTATTTCTCGGGCCACGGCGTGCAGATCGACTCGGCCAACCTGCTGCTGCCGGCCGGCCTCAGCCCGGCGCTGCAGTCCGACGCGATGCGCAAAGGCTCGCTGCAGCTGCTGTCCGATGTGGTGGGCCGCCTGCCGGAGCGGCCCCAGGGCCAGGTGATCGCGGTGGTCGATGCCTGCCGCACCACACTCAAGCAGGCCACCGAGGACGCCGGCCTGAACCAGGTCGAGGCGCCGCCGGGCTGCGTGATCGCGTTCTCCACCGGTGCTGGCCGGCCGGCCATCGCGCCCGCGGTCGAGACGCAGAACACCTTCTACACCGGCTCGCTGGTGCGGCTGCTGGCCAGCACCTCGGACGAGACCTCGTTCAGCGAACTGTTCCAGCTGGTCAAGCAGGACGTGCGCGAGACCATGCTCAAGCACCCGGTCGAGGCCATCCGCAAGCTGGCCCAGGACCCGTTCATCGCCGACAACAGCCGCTCGCGCGTGACCCTGGCGCCGCGCTCGGTGCGCGAAACGCGCGGCCCTCGCTTCGCCAACCGCAACGAGGAGGCCGACTGGCAGCGCCTGCAGGAGGCCACCTGGCCGCCCGAGGTGCTGCAGCTGGCCGACGCCTACCTGCGCGACCACCCCGACAGCAAGCTGGCTGGCGCGGCCAAGGTGGCGCGCACCGGCTCCGACAACGCCGCGCGGCTGCTCAAGCGCAGCGATGTGCGCCTCTACAAGAGCGCGTTCCAGTTGCAGGACGGCCTGTCCGAGGACGAGCGCCGGGACATCGCCCGCGCCGGCATCGGCGACAAGGACGCGGCAGCACGCATGGGCCGCCGGGCGATGGCCAAGGGCGGTGCCGGCCTGCAGCGCTACGAGGGCTGGCTGCAGTACGCGTCGGCGCTGGGCAACGGCATTGCCGCGTATGAGCTGGCGCTGCACTACCGGCGCCAGGAGCAGCCGGTGATGGCCTCGCGCTACGAATCCATCGCGCGCGAACTGGGCTACAACCCGCCGACCTCGCTGGACAACGTGCGCAAGTAGCCGCCGCAGCGCTTCAGCCGTGCAGGCGGCTGCTGCGCGGCACGCTGGCCAGCAGGAACTCCATCTGGTCGGCCAGGATGCGCCGCCCACGCAGGATCATGTCCTCGTGCAGGCTGGGCACGTAGGGCGCGTACAGCAGGCTCATGCGCGCCTCCTCGGGGGTGCGGTTGCCCTTGCGGCCATTGCAGGCGCGGCAGGCGGTGATGCAGTTCATCCAGGCGTCGTGCCCGCCGCGCGAGACCGGCTGGATGTGCTCACGCGTCAGCGCATCAAAACCGAAGTGGTGGCCGCAGTAGGCGCACAGGTGGCGATCGCGCGAGAAGAGCTTGGGATTGGTCAGCGCCGGCGCGGTGCGCCAGGCGCGGCTGGGGATGCTGCCGCGCACCGCGATGATCGGGTGCAGTTCGATCTGCGACAAGCGACCGGTGCTGCGCTGCATGCCGCCGCGCATGATGTGGAAGGCCTGGCCCAGCGTCCAGGCCACCGCGTGACTGGCGTAGAGCGTGGCGGCCTCCTGCAGGCTGATCCACGCCTGCGGGCGACCCGACACATCGAGCTGAAGCACATCCGGCACGGTCGAGCTCCTTTCGGCGTCCAGCATAGCCCGGGCCGGCCACCCGACTCAAGCGCCAGGGTTAACCCTTGGATTGACGCCAGGCCTGGCCGCTTAGGGCGCTGACCCTAGAAAAATGCACGCCCTGAGGCTGGCACGGTCGTTCGAAATCTGCAAAATAGAACGACCGTTCGTATCAAACCCAGCCGTGTCCACCGCCCCGACCTCCACCGCCGCCCCGCGCCGCGCCGCCACGCGCGGGCTGCACAAGGGCCAGCAGACGCGCGCCGCCATCCTGGAGGCGGCATTGGGACTGGCGTCGTCGGTGGGCCTGGAGGGCCTGTCGATCGGCGCGCTGGCCGAGGTCACCGGCATGAGCAAGTCGGGCGTCTTCGCCCACTTCGGCTCGCGCGAGGAACTGCAGATCTCGGTGATCCGCGAGTACCACACCAAGTTCGAGGAAGAGGTCTTCTTCCCCGCCATCCGCGAGGCCCGCGGCCTGCCGCGCCTGGGTGCGCTGTTCGGCAACTGGGTGCGCCGTGTCTCGGTCGAGATCGACTCGGGCTGCATCTACATCAGCGGCGCGGTCGAGTTCGACGACCGGCCCGGCCCGGTGCGCGACGCGCTGGCCAGCATGGTCCGCGCCTGGCACCTGGCGATGGAGCGCGCGATCCGCATCGCCATCGATGAAGGCCACCTGCGCGCCGACACCGACCCGGCGCAGATGCAGTTCGAGGTGCACGGACTGATCCTCGCGCTGCACCACGACGCGCGCTTCCTGCGCACCCCCGGCTCGCTCGAGCGCGCCCGGCGCGGCTTCGTGCGCACCGTCACCGATTACCTGGCCGACGGCACCGTGCTGCCGGCCGATTTTCCCCCGACCAGCGCCCCTCGGCGCTGACCTTCGCCCCCAGGAGAACACCATGCCCCAGTACAACCCGCCCCTGCGCGACATGCAGTTCGTGCTGCACGAGTTGCTCGACATCGGCTCGGTGCTGAAGGAGCTGCCGCCGCATGCCGACACCGACGCCGACACCATCAACGCGGTGCTCGAGGAAGGCGGCAAGTTCGCCGCCGAGGTGCTGTTTCCGCTGAACCTCAGTGGCGACGCCGAGGGCTGCACGCTCGACAAGACCACCCACGAGGTGACGCCGCCCAAGGGCTTCAAGCAGGCCTATGCGCAGTACGTCGAAGGCGGCTGGCCGGCGCTCAGCTGCGACCCCGAGTACGGCGGCCAGGGCCTGCCGCACACGGTGAACCAGTGCTTCTACGAGATGCTCAACAGCGCCAACCAGGCCTGGACCATGTACCCGGGCCTGTCGCACGGCGCCTACGAGGCCCTGCACGCCCACGGCACGCCCGAGCAGAAGGCGCTGTACCTGCCCAAGCTGGTCAGCGGCGAGTGGACCGGCACCATGTGCCTGACCGAGCCGCACTGCGGCACCGACCTGGGCATGCTGCGCACCAAGGCCGAGCCGCAGGCCGACGGCAGCTACCGCATCACCGGCCAGAAGATCTTCATCAGCGCCGGTGAGCACGACATGGTGCCCAACATCGTGCACCTGGTGCTGGCCCGCCTGCCGGACGCGCCGGCCGGCTCCAAGGGCATCTCGCTGTTCATCGTGCCCAAGTTCCTGGTCAATGCCGACGGCTCGGTCGGCGCACGCAACGGCATCCACTGCGGCGCGCTCGAGCACAAGATGGGCATCCACGCCAATGCCACCTGCCAGATGATCCTGGACGGCGCCGTGGGCACGCTGGTGGGCGAGCCCAACAAGGGCCTGCAGGCGATGTTCGTGATGATGAACGCCGCCCGCCTGGGCGTGGGCAACCAGTCCTTGGGCCTGACCGAGGTGGCCTACCAGAACGCCGTGGCCTATGCCAAGGACCGGCTGCAGATGCGCGCGCTGTCGGGCCCCAAGGCCACCGACAAGCCGGCCGACCCGATCATCGTCCACCCCGACGTGCGCAAGATGCTGCTGACCGCCCGCGCCTTCGCCGAGGGCGGCCGCGCGCTGGCCTGCTACACCGCGCTGCAACTGGACATCGAGCTCAACCACCCCGACGAGGACGCCCGCCGTGCCGCCGCCGACGAGACCGCGCTGCTCACGCCGATCATCAAGGCCTTCCTGACCGACAACGGCTGGCTGGCCACCTCGCACTGCATGCAGGTCTTCGGCGGCCACGGCTTCATCCACGAGTGGGGCATGGAGCAGTACGTGCGCGACGCGCGCATCAACATGATCTACGAGGGCACCAACACCATCCAGTCGCTGGACCTGCTGGGTCGCAAGGTGCTGGGCGACAACGGCAAGAAGCTCAAGGCCTTCGGCAGGAAGATCGCCGAGTTCGTGGAAGAGGAAGGCGTGCGCGAGGACATGCAGGAGTTCATCAACCCGCTGGCCGACCTGGGCGACAAGGTCACCAAGCTGACGATGGAGATCGGCATGAAGGCCATGGCCAACCCCGACGAGGTGGGCTCGGCCGCGGTGGATTACCTGCGCGTGGTGGGCCACCTGACCTTTGCCTACTTCTTCGCCCGCATGGCCAGGCTGGCCCTCGACAAGCAGGGCAGCGGCGACCCGTTCTACACCGCCAAGCTGCACACCGCGCGCTTCTACTTCGCCAAGCTGCTGCCCGAGACGGCCACGCTGATCCGCACCGCCCGCGCCGGCGTGGCGCCGCTGATGGCGATGGACGAAGCCCTGTTCTGAGCGCACCATCCTTCAGGCCGGCAGAGAAACGGCCGATGTGACGAACGCCCCGATCCCCGGGGCCCCAACCGGAGACCGAACCGATGAAGCGCATCCTCAGCACCCTCGCCCTGCTCGGCGCCAGCGCCGCCTTTGCCCAGGCCACGCCGGCCGGGCTGTGGAAGACGATCGATGACGACGGCAAGACCGAGAAGTCGCTGGTGCGCATCAGCGAGTCCGGCGGTGTCTACAGCGGCAAGATCGAGAAGATCTTCGACCCCGCCAAGCAGAACGCGGTGTGCGACCAGTGCACCGACGAGCGCAAGGGCCAGCCGGTGACCGGCATGCAGATCCTGCGCAACCTGCGCCAGGGCGAGGACAAGGGCGTGTGGGAAGGCGGCGAGATCCTCGACCCCAACAACGGCAAGACCTACCGCACCCGCCTGAAGCCGATCGACGGGGGCAAGAAGCTGGAGATGCGTGGCTACATCGGCCCGTTCTACCGAACCCAGACCTGGATCCGTGTCGAGTGAGCCTCGGGCGGACGAGTTTTCCTAGGAGATGCAATTGAGCCGATTCAATGTTCGCAAGGTGGCCGTGCTGGGCGCCGGCGTGATGGGCGCGCAGATCGCCGCCCACCTGGTCAACGTGCGCGTGCCGGTGGTGCTGTTCGATCTGCCTGCCAAGGAAGGCCCGAAGAGCGCCATCGCGCTCAAGGCCATCGAGAACCTGAAGAAGCTCAAGCCCGCCCCGCTGGGCACCCCCGACCTGGCCGCGCGCATCCAGCCGGCCAACTACGAGGAGCACCTGGCGCTGCTGGGCGAGTGCGATCTGGTGATCGAGGCGATCGCCGAGCGCATGGACTGGAAGCTCGACCTTTACACGAAGATCGCCCCGCACGTGGCGCCGCACGCGATCCTGGCCTCGAACACCTCGGGCCTGTCGATCACCAAGCTGGCCGAGGCGCTGCCCGAGGCCATCCAGCCGCGCTTTTGCGGCATCCATTTCTTCAACCCGCCGCGCTACATGCAGCTGGTTGAGCTGATTCCGACGCCCACCACCGACGCTGGCCACCTTGACCAGCTGGAGTCCTTTGTCACCAGTACCCTGGGCAAAGGCGTGGTCCGGGCCAAGGACACGCCGAACTTCATCGCCAACCGCGTGGGCATCGCCGGCATGCTGGCCACGATCCACGAGGCGCAGCAGTTCGGTTTCACCTACGACGTCGTCGACGACCTGACCGGCAAGAAGCTCGGCCGCGCCAGCTCGGGCACCTTCCGCACCGCCGACGTCGTGGGCCTGGACACCATGGCGCACGTCATCAAGACGCTGCAGGACAACCTGGCCGATGATCCTTTCTTCCCCAGCTACGCCACGCCGGCCGTGCTGTCGGGCCTGATCGCCCAGGGCGCACTGGGCCAGAAGGCCGGCGCGGGCTTCTACAAGAAGGTGGGCAAGGACATCCTGCGCCTGGAACCCGCCGCAGGCGAATACGTGCCCGCCGGCGCCAAGGCCGATCCGCTGATCGACCGCATCCTGAAGAAGCCGGCCGCCGAGCGCCTGAAGCTGCTGCGCGAGAGCACCAACCCGCAGGCACAGTTCCTGTGGGCCATCCTGCGTGATTCGTTCCACTACGTGGCCGTGCACCTGGCGGACATCGCCCAGACCGCGCGCGAGGTGGACTTCGCGATGCGCTGGGGCTTCGGCATGAAGCAGGGCCCGTTCGAGCTGTGGCAGGACGCCGGCTGGCAGCAGGTGGCGCAGTGGGTGAAGGACGACATCGAGGCCGGCAAGGCGCTGTGCAGCGCACCGCTGCCCGCCTGGGTCTTTGACGGCCGCACCGGCGTGCATACCGCTGAGGGCAGCTGGAGCGCCGCCGAAGGCCGCTATATCGGCCGCTCGACGCTGCCGGTCTATGCCCGCCAGCACTTCCCCGAGAGCGTGCTGGGCAGCGGCGCGGTCGATCCGCTCAAGAGCGGTACCGAGGTCTTCCGCAACGACGAGGTGCGCCTGTGGACGCTCGACGGCGAGGTGCTGATCGCCAGCATCACCTGCAAGATGCACCTGATCGGCACCGGCGTGATCGAGGGCCTGGCCAAGGCGGCCGACCTGGCCGAGGCCAGCTACCAGGGCCTGGTGATCTGGTCGCCGGACGAGATGTTCTCGGCCGGCGCCAACCTCGAGTCGCTGCTGCCGGTCTTCATGAAGAGCGGCGCCAAGGGCATCGCCCCGGTGGTCAAGCAGCTGCAGGACACCATGCTGCGCCTGCGCTACGCCCAGGTGCCGGTGATCGCCGCGATGCGCGGCATCGCGCTGGGCGGCGGCTGCGAGATCGGCCTGGCCTGCGACCAGCGCGTGGCCCACATGGAGACCTATGTCGGCCTGGTGGAAGTGGGCGTGGGCCTGCTGCCCGGTGGCGGCGGCCTGACCTACATCGCCCGCCGCGCCGCCGAGCGCGCGCCGGCCGGCGCCGACCTGCTGCCCTTCCTGAAGGACGGCTTCCAGGCCGCGGCCATGGCCACCGTGGGCACCAGCGCGCTGGAGTCGCGCCAGCTGGGCTACCTGCAGGACGGCGACACCATCGTCGCCCACAAGGACGAGCTGCTGTTCGTCGCCATCAACCAGGCCAAGGCGGCCTGGGCGGCGGGCTACCGCCCGCCCGTCAAGGGCCTGTTCCCGGTGGCCGGCCGCAACGCCATCGCCACGATCAAGGCGCAGCTGGTGGGCATGCGCGACGGCGCCTTCATCACCAAGCACGACTTCCACATCGCCAGCCTGATCGCCGAGGTGGTCTGCGGCGGTGATGTCGACGCCGGCACGCTGGTCAGCGAGGAATACCTGATGACGCTGGAGCGCCAGCGCTTCTGCAGCCTGCTGGAGCATCCCAAGACGCAGGAACGCGTGATGGGCCTGCTGCAAACCGGAAAACCCGTGCGCAACTGATCGGCAGCGAACAAGGAATCAAGACATGAGCAAGCAAGTGCAAGAGGCCTACATCGTCGCCGCCAGCCGCACCCCGATCGGCCGCTCCGGCCGCGGCTACTTCCGCCACACCCGCTCCGACGATCTGCTGATCGCCGCGCTGCGCTCGGCGCTGGCGCAGGTGCCGACGCTGGACCCGGCGGCCATCGAGGACGCGGTCATCGGTTGCAGCTTCCCCGAAGGCGAGCAGGGCATGAACATGGCCCGCATCGCGGTGGCGCTGGCCGGCCTGCCCAACGGCGTGGGCGGGGTCACCGTCAACCGCTTCTGCGCCTCGGGCCTCACCGCCATCCAGATGGCGGCTGATCGCATCCGCGTTGGCGAGGCCGACGTGATGATCGCCGGCGGTGCTGAATCGATGAGCCTGGTGCCGATGGGCGGCACCAAGCCCTCGTTCAACCCGCTGGTGTTCGCCAAGGACGAGAACATCGGCATCGCTTACGGCATGGGCCTGACCGCCGAGAAGGTGGCGCAGCAGTGGAAGGTCAGCCGCGAGGACCAGGACGCCTTCGCGCTGGCCTCGCACCAGAAGGCCATCGCCGCGCAGCAGGCGGGCGAATTCGCCGATGAGATCTGCCCGGTCGAGGTGACCGAGCGGGTGCCCGATCTGGCCACCGGCGAGGTCACGCTGAAGACCCGCACCGTCACGCTGGACGAGGGCCCGCGCCCCGACACCAGCCTGGAGGGCCTGGCCAAGCTGCGCCCGGTCTTCGCCGCACCCAAGGACCCGTCGGGCAAGGCCACCGGGCTGGGCAGCGTCACCGCCGGCAACAGCTCGCAGACCAGCGACGGCGCCGGTGCGCTGATCCTGGCCTCCGAGAAGGCCGTCAAGCAGTTCGGCCTGACGCCGCTGGCGCGCTTCGTCAGCTTCGCCAGCCGCGGCGTGCCGCCCGAGATCATGGGCATCGGCCCGATCGCCGCGATCCCGGCGGCGCTGGGCTACGCCGGCCTGAAGCACGAGGACCTGGGCTGGGTCGAGCTGAACGAGGCCTTCGCCGCGCAGTCGCTGGCCGTGATCCGCGACCTGGGCCTGAACCCCGCGGTGATCAACCCGATGGGCGGCGCGATTGCCCTGGGCCACCCGCTGGGCGCCACCGGTGCGATCCGCGCCGCCACCACCATCCACGCGCTGCGCCGCCGCCAGCTGAAGTACGGCATGGTGACGATGTGCGTGGGCACCGGGCAGGGCGCGGCGGGCATCTTCGAGCGCGTCTGACCGCGTGCACGGGGCCAGGCGGCGGCCGGTGCCCCGCCTGAGCGGCTGGCGCATCTGCCGTGATAGGGATGGGGCCTCGCCGTGATAGGGATGGGGCCTCGCCGTCGGCCTCACTACAGTGGCTGCGCTGCGCGGCAGGCTGCCGCGCAGCAGCCCGGCGGGCGACGGCCCCAGTGCCGTCCCCGACCGCCCCAGTCAGCCATCTGGAGTACGCCCATGACCCTGCGCCCCATCACGCTCGCGGCCTTCGTCCTCGCCGCTGTGTCCACCGCGGCGTTTGCCGCTGCCCCTGGCAGGGCCAAGGTCTACACCGCCGTCGTGGCGGCCGATGGCAGCTTCAGCCGCGGCTCCACCGGCGCCACCAGCGCCCTGATCGCGGCGCCGTCGAGCTACCAGGTCAGCTTCGTGGACAAGGACGGCCTGCCCGTCGATGTGCGCGGCTGCACCTACAACGCCACGCTGGGCACCACGAGCACTGGCGTCAACCCGCCCGGGGTGGCCACCACCGCGCAGCGCACCACGGCGACCAACGCCGTCTTCGTCCGCACCTTCGACATGACCGCCTCGCCGGTGGCTTCGTCCTTCCACCTGCAGGTGGCCTGCCCCTGAGCCAGGCCACCGGGGCGCTCCGATTCTGGAGAGCCCTCTCCAGGCGTGGCGGTGATCACCGGTGCCAGAATCAGCGACCGCTGACACAGGAGACACCATGGCCATCCGCGCTGCCACGCTCAATGGCGTGACCACGATCGAGATCGCGCGTCCCGAGAAGAAGAACGCCCTGACCCAGGCGATGTACCAGGCCATGGCCGATGCGCTGCGCGCCGCCCAGGCCGATCCGGCCGTGCGCGCGGTGCTGATCACCGGCCAGCCCGGCATCTTCACCTCGGGCAATGACCTTGAGGACTTCATGCAGCGCCCGCCTCAGGGCCCGGAGTCGCCGGTGTTCCGCTTCATGCGTGCGCTGATCGACTGCGACAAGCCCGTGGTGGCCGCCGTCACCGGTGCCGCGATCGGCATCGGCACCACGATGCTGCTGCACTGCGACTTCGTCTACGTCAGTGACGAGGCCCGGCTGGCCATGCCCTTCGTCAGCCTGGGCCTGGTGCCGGAGTTCGCCTCCAGCCTGCTGGTGTCGCAGCGCATGGGCCATGTGCGCGCGGCCGAGAAGCTGCTGCTGGGCGACCCCTTCACCGGCGCTGAGGCGGTGGAGTGCGGCATCGCCAATGCGGTGCTGCCTGCGGCTGAGGTGGTCAACCACGCGCGCCGCGTGGCCGAGCGCTTCCGCCACCTGGCCCCGGCCGCGGTGCGCGAAAGCAAGGCGCTGATGCGCGCGCCGCAGCGTGAACAGGTGCTGGCGGTGATCGCCGCCGAGGGCGAGGTCTTCGGCCAGCGCCTGCGCAGCCCCGAAGCGCGCGAGGCCTTCCAGGCCTTCTTCGAGAAGCGCGCGCCGGACTTCTCCTCGTTCTCCTGAGCATGCTGGCCAAGCTGGCCCTGGGCCCGCTGCTGATCGCCCAGGGGCGCCAGGTGCGCCGCCAGGCACTGCGCCTGCCCGAGGCCGCCGGCCCGCGCAGCGGCGTGGCCGGGGAGGGCGCTGCACGCTGGCGTCTGCTGGTGCTGGGCGATTCCTCCGGCGCCGGGGTCGGTGTCGCGCACCAGGACCAGGCGCTGGCCGCGCCGCTGGCCGCCGCGCTGGCCGCACGTCTGGGTGGCGCCGTGGCCTGGCGCCTGCTGGCCACCACCGGGCACACCGCCGCCGATGCCTTGCAGGCGCTGCGCGAGGCCGAGCTGGCGCCGGCCGACCTGCTGGTCACCGCGCTGGGCGTGAACGACGCGGTGGGCCAGACCCGGCCGCAGCGTTTCGTCGCCACGCTGGACGCGATCCACGCCGAGGCCCAGGCCCGCTGCGGCGTGCGTTGCACGCTGCACAGCGCGCTGCCGCCGATGGGGCGCTTCCCGCTGCTGCCGCAGCCGCTGCGCTGGGTGATGGGGCGCGACGCCGCACGGCTGGACGCGGCCCTGGCACGCCACGTGGCGGGCCGCGGCGACCGCCGCCACGTGCCGCTGCCCGCAATGCCCGCCGGGCCGCTGGACGGCTGGGTGGCCGAGGACGGTTTCCACCCCGGTCCGCGCGGCTACCCCGCGTGGGCGCAGGCGCTGGCCGAGGCGGGCGCCGCGGTGCTGCGCTGATCAGGCCGGCGGGTCCTTGGGAATAGGCCGCGGCTGTCCCTGGCGGTCGATCGCCACATAGGTCAGCGTGGCCTCGGTGACCTTGACGATGTGCGGATCGGCCGGGTTTCGCTCGGCATAGACCTCGACATGCACGGTGACCGAGGTGTTGCCCACCCGCAGCACCTTGCCGTAGAAGCTCAGCAGGTCACCCACCGACACCGCCTGCTTGAAGATGAACTCGTTGACCGCGACGGTGGCGATGCGGCCACGGGCAATGCGCATCGGCAGCACCGCACCGGCCAGGTCCACCTGCGCCATGATCCAGCCGCCGAAGATGTCGCCGTTGCCATTGGCGTCGGCCGGCATCGGCATCACCCGCATCACCAGCTCGCGGTCGGTGGGCAACTGGGTGCGCGGCGGCTGGGGCACACTGGCGGCTGCGGGGCTGTCGCTCATCGGGGGTCCTGCGCTCAACAAAAAGTCCAGCCATTGTTCCACGATGCGTCGCGCCGCTGCCCTGCCTGAACCTGCCGCCAGTCCTGGCGCCCCCCGCTCTGACTGGGCCACGCTCCAGCGCCTGCTGCCCTACCTGTGGGACTACCGCTGGCGGGTGGCGGCGGCCTTGGTCTTCCTGGTGGCGGCCAAGGCCGCCAACCTGGGCGTGCCGCTGCTGCTGAAGGAACTGGTGGACCAGCTGGCGCCGGGGCCGGTGGATGCGCGTGCGCTGCTGGTGGTGCCGGCCGGCCTGCTGGTGGCCTATGCGGCGCTGCGCCTGTCGACCAGCGTCTTCACCGAACTGCGCGAGCTGGTCTTTGCCCAGGCCACGCACGGCGCCAGCAAGCGCATCGCGCTGGAGGTGTTCCAGCACCTGCATGCGCTGAGCCTGCGCTTCCACCTGGAGCGCCAGACCGGCGGCCTGACGCGCGACATCGAGCGCGGCACCAAGGCGCTGCAGTCGCTGGTCAGCTACTCGCTCTACACCATCGTGCCCACCATCGTCGAGCTGGGTCTGGCGCTGCTGCTGCTGGGTGCCAAGTTCGACATGGGCTTCGTCGGCATCACGGTGGCGGCGCTGGTGGTCTACGTGGTCTTCACGGTCACCATCACCGAGTGGCGCACGCAGTTCCGCCGCCGCATGAACGAGCTTGACAGCCGCGCCCACACCCGGGCGATCGACGCGCTGCTGAACTACGAGACCGTCAAGTACTTCAACAACGAGGGCTTCGAGGCCCAGCGCTACGACCAGGGCCTGGACGAGTACCGGCGCGCGCAGATCCAGTCGCAGAACTCGCTGTCGATGCTCAACACCGGGCAGCAGGCGATCATCGCGGTGTCGCTGCTGGCCATGCTCTGGCGCGCCACCAGCGGCGTGGTCGAGGGCCGGCTGACGCTGGGCGACCTGGTGCTGATCAACGCGCTGCTGATCCAGCTCTACATCCCGATGAACTTCCTGGGCGTGCTCTACCGCGAGGTCAAGCAGAGCCTGGCCGACCTGGACAAGATGTTCACCCTGCTGGCGCGCGAGCGCGAGGTGGCTGATGCGCCCGGCGCCGCCGCCTTGCAGGTCAGCGGCGCCACGGTGCGCTTCGAGGACGTGCACTTCGCGTATGACCCGGCGCGGCCCATCCTGCACGGCGTGAGCTTCGAGATCCCGGCGGGCCGCACGGTGGCGGTGGTGGGCGCCAGCGGCGCGGGCAAGAGCACGCTGTCGCGGCTGCTGTACCGCTTCTATGACGTGGGCAGTGGCCGCATCACGATCGACGGCCAGGACATCCGCAGCGTCACCCAGGACAGCCTGCGCCGGGCGATCGGCATCGTGCCGCAGGACACCGTGCTGTTCAACGACACCGTGGCCTACAACATCGGCTATGGCCGCACCGGCGCCACCCGCGAGGAGATCGAGGCCGCGGCGCGCGCCGCCCACATCCACGACTTCATCGTCGCCCAGCCCAAGGGCTACGACACCGTGGTGGGCGAGCGCGGCCTGAAGCTCAGCGGTGGCGAGAAGCAGCGCGTGGCCATCGCCCGCACGCTGCTGAAGAACCCGCCGGTGCTGGTCTTCGACGAGGCCACCTCGGCGCTGGACTCGGCCAACGAGCGGGCCATTCAGGCCGAGCTGCGCAGCGCCTCGCAGGGCAAGACCACGCTGGTCATCGCCCACCGACTGTCCACCGTGGTGCAGGCGCACGAGATCCTGGTGATGGACGCCGGCCACATCGTCGAGCGTGGCACCCACGAGGCCCTGCTGGCCGCCGGCGGGCGCTATGCTCGGATGTGGGCATTGCAGCACCGCCGACCCGAGGACACCGCGCAGGACCCCCATGGACACCAAGTGGCTTGAGGACTTCGTCAGCCTGGCCGAGACGCGCAGCTTCTCGCGCTCGGCGCAGGCGCGCCATGTCACGCAGCCGGCCTTCTCACGGCGCATCCAGGCGCTGGAGGCCTGGGCCGGCATCGACCTGGTCGACCGCTCGTCCTACCCCACCCGCCTGACGCCGGCCGGCGAGACCTTCCTGGCCCAGGCGCTGGAGATCCTGAATGCCTTGCAGGCCACGCGCAGCATGATGCGCAGCCACCAGGCGGCCGACCAGGACATGGTGGAGTTCGCGGTGCCGCACACCATGGCCTTCACCTTCTTCCCGCACTGGCTGATGGACCTGCGCCAGCGCTTCGGGGCGATCAAGAGCCGGCTCTCGGCGATGAACGTGCACGACGCGGTGATCCGCCTCACCGAAGGCAGCTGCGACCTGCTGATCGCCTACCACCACCCCACCCAGCCGCTGCAACTCAGCTCCGACCGCTATGAGATGCTGAGCCTGGGCCACGAGACGCTGGCGCCCTATGCCAAGGCCGATGCCGCGGGGCAGCCGATGTTCCGCCTGCCGGGTCGGCCCGGCGCGCCAGTGCCCTTTCTCAGCTACGCCCAGGGCGCCTACATGGCGCGCATCGTCGAGCAGATCATCAAGCTCGCCCCGGCGCCGCTGCACCTGGACGCCATCTATGAGACCGACATGGCCGAGGGCCTGAAGGCGATGGCGCTGGAAGGCCACGGCCTGGCCTTCCTGCCGGCCAGCTCGGTGCGCAAGGAACTGCGCGCGCGGCGCCTGGTGGCGGCCGGTCCGGCCGAGTACGAGCTGACGATGGAGGTGCGCATCTACCGCGAGCGCCCCAGCGGCGCCCGGCACGCCAAACCGGTGGCCGAGGAGTTGTGGAACTTCCTGAAGGCGCGCGGTGACGCGCTGGAATGAGCTGACGCAGAGCTGGGGACGTCCCCCGGGCCGGCGCGGCGTGGGCGTGCTGCTGCTGGCCCTGGCCCTGGTGGGCGCCGCCGCCTGGGCCGGCTACGCGGCCAGCACGCGCCGCGGCACCGATGCCCTGCGCGCCGAGGCCAAGCACCAGCTGGACCTGTTCGCCAGCGTGGTGCAAGGCATGGTGCGCCGCCTGGAGTACGTGCCCGCCACGCTGCAGTTGCACCCCGACGTGCTGGCGCTGCTGCGTCAGCCGGCCGATGCCGCGCGCCAGCAGGCGGCGGGCGACTACCTGCGCCGCCTCAATGCCCACCTGGGCAGCGCCTCGGTGCATGTGCTGGACGCCTCGGGCCGGGTCATCGGCGCCAGCGACCCGGCGCTGCTGGACGAGGACCTGTCCTTCCGGCCCTACTTCCAGGAGGCCATGGCCGGGCGGGTGGGGCGCCACTTCGCGATCGGCCTGCGCGACGGCGTGCCGGGCTACTACGTCTCGCACCCGGTGCACGACGGTGCGCGGGTGATCGGCGTGGCGGTGCTGAAGATCGGTCTGGGCCCGGTGGACCAGGCCTGGGCCCTGCTGGAGGCGCCAGCGCTGCTGGCCGATTCCAACCAGGTGGTGGTGCTGTCCTCGCAGCCGCAGTGGCGCTACACCGCCCTGGCCGAGCTGCCGCCGGAGCGGCAGAGCGACGTGCGGGCGACCCGCCTGTATGGCGACCAGCCGATCCGGCGCCTGCCGCTGCAGGTGGACCTGCGCATCGACGAGGACAGCCAGATCGTCGAAGGCGTGCTGCCCGAAGGCCTGCGGGGCAATGGCGAGCGCGGCCTGGCGCGCGAGATGCTGGTGCTGGGCCGCACGCTCGACGGCATGGACTGGCGCCTGCTGATGTTCACCGACCTGCGTCCGGTGCGCCAGGATGCGGTGCAGGCCGGTCTGCTGGCGGGGGTCAGCACCGCCTTCGTGCTGGCGCTGGCGGTGGTCTATGGCCAGCGTCGGCGCATCACGCGGCAGAAGCTGCGCGCCCACCACGAGCTGGAAACCCAGGTGGCGGCGCGCACCCAGGCGCTGTCCGAGGCCAACGAGCGCCTGCGCACCGAGGTGGCCGAGCGCCAGCAGGCCGAGCAGACCCTGCGCCGCGCCCAGGACGAGCTGGTGCACGCCGGCAAGATGGCCGCGCTGGGCCAGCTGGCCACCGGCATCACCCACGAGCTGACACAGCCGCTGGGGGCGATCCGCACGCTGTCGGCCAACGCGGTGGAGTTCATGCGCCGCGGCGAGCACGGCGTGGCCGCCGACAACCTGGGCATCATGGCGCGGCTGGCCGACCAGATGGGCGCCATCATCGAGCCGCTCAAGGGCTTTGCGCGCAAGTCGCAGGCGCGGCCGCAGGCCAGCGACGTGGCGCAGGCGGTGCGCCATGCGCTGTTCCTCTACGACCAGCGGCTGCGCCGCGAGGCGGTCGAGGTGATCGACCTCACGGTGCCGGGTGCGGCGCTGGCCTGGTGCGACCCGAACCGCCTGGAGCAGGTGCTGGTCAACCTGATCGGCAACGCCTTGGACGCGATGCGCGACGCGCCCACCCGCCGCCTGTGGATCGCCGCCGAGCTGCAGGACGGGCAGGCGAGGATCCAGGTGCGCGACAGCGGCCCCGGCATCAGTGCCGAGGTGCTGGCGCACCTGTTCGAGCCCTTCTTCAGCACCAAGGAAGCCGGCGTCGGCCTGGGCCTGGGCCTGGCGATCTCGCGCGACATCGCCCGCGAGGCCGGCGGCGAGCTCAGCGCCGACAATCACGCCGACGGCGGCGCCTGCTTCACCCTGCGCCTGCCGCTGCCGCCCACCCCATGAGCACCCTGACCGTCCTTCTGGTCGAAGACGACCTGCCCATGCAACTCGGCTGCCAGCAGGCGCTGCAGCTGGCCGGCCTGCGCGTGCAGGCGGTGGACCGGGTCGAGGCCGCGCTGAAGCTGCTGGCCCCGGGCTTCGCCGGCGTGGTGGTGACCGACATGCGCCTGCCCGGCGCCGACGGCCTGAGCCTGGTGCGCGCCTGCCGCGACATGGAGCCCGAGCTGCCGGTGATCATGATCACCGGCCATGGCGACGTCAGCCTGGCGGTCGAGGCCATGCGCAGCGGCGCCTACGACTTCATCCCCAAGCCCTTCTCCCCCGAGACCCTGGTGGAGGTGGTCCGCCGCGCGCTGGACAAGCGTGCGCTGACGCTGGAGGTGGCGGCGCTCAAGCAGGCGCTGGCCCGCCAGGCCGGCGGCGCCACGCGCCTGGTGGGGCGCTCGCCGCAGATGCGCGCGGTGCGGGCGCTGATCGAGCGCGTGGCGGGCTCGGACGTGGACGTGCTGGTGCGCGGCGAGACCGGCACCGGCAAGGAGCTGGTGGCGCAGGCGCTGCATGAACTGTCCGGCCGCGCCAAGGGGCCGCTGGTGGCGCTGAACTGCGGCGGTCTGCCCGACACCCTGCTCGACAGCGAACTCTTCGGCCACGAGCCCGGCGCCTTCACCGGTGCCGCCAAGCGCCGCATCGGCAAGATCGAGCACGCCCACAAGGGCACGCTGTTCCTCGACGAGGTCGAGAGCATGCCGATGCCGGTGCAGGTCAAGCTGCTGCGCGTGCTGCAGGACCGGGTGATCGAGCGCCTGGGCTCGAACGAGCGGGTGCAGGTGGACTGCCGGGTGATCGCCGCCACCAAGGACGACCTGCTGCTGCGTGCGCGCGACGGCAGCTTCCGTGCCGATCTGGTCTACCGGCTCAACGTGGTGACGATCGAGCTGCCGCCGCTGCGCGAGCGGCGCGAGGACATCCCGCTCCTGCTGGAGCACTTCCTGCTGCTGGCCGCCAGCCGCTACGGCCTGCCGATGCCCGAGCTGGGCGAATCCCAGCGCCGCGCCCTGCTGGCCCACGACTGGCCCGGCAATGTGCGCGAGCTGCGCAACGTGGCCGACAGCCTGGTGCTGGGCGTGCCCGGCGGCGTGCTGGGCGATGCGGCAGCACCCGCTGACGGCCCGACGCTGGCGCAGGCGGTGGAAGACTTCGAGCGCGGCCTGATCCGCGAGGCCCTGCGCCGCCACGGCGGCCACCTGGGCCGCAGCGCCCAGGCGCTGAAGGTGCCCAAGACCACGCTGGCCGACAAGCTGCGCAAGTACGGCCTGAACGCCCAGGCCGGCAGCGACTGACGAACGGAAATCCGTACGCCGCGACGGCAGCGGCGCACGGGTTTCCGTACGCCAGCCCCGTCGCAGCCGCGGGCGCGGCGGGCTTTCTTGTGGTGCGACAAGCACTTGCACCGCGTTGCTGGTCCTGGCACGCCATCTGCAAGAGACTGGGCATGTGGATCCGCCGCGTTGCCATGCACCTGGGCCTGTCTGCCATCCTGGCGGTCGGGTCGCTGGGCGCCTGGGCGGCGCCGGGTGCGGCCTCGGCCCCGCTGCGCGGCGGCACGCTGGGCCGCATCGCCGAGACCGGCACGATCAACCTGGGCCACCGCGAATCCTCGGTGCCCTTCTCCTACTACGACGGCAAGCGCCAGGTGGTGGGCTATGCGCACGAGCTGATGCTGCGCGTGGTCGACGAGATCAAGGCCGAGCTGAAGCTGCCTGCGCTGACGCTGCGCCTGGTGCCGGTGACCTCGCAGAACCGCATCCCGCTGGTGATGGACGGCACGGTGGACCTGGAATGCGGCTCGACCTCCAACACCGCCGAGCGGGGCCGCCAGGTGGCCTTCTCCACCTCCTTCTTCGTCATCGGCACGCGGCTGCTGGTGCGCCGCGGCTCGCCGATCAAGGATTTCCCGGACCTGGTGGGCCGCAAGGTGGTGGTCACCGCCGGCACCACCTCCGAGCGGCTGTTGCGCCAATGGAGCGAGCAGCCGGGCCGCAAGGTGCAGCTGCTGGCCGCGCGCGACCACGACGACGCCTTCCGGGTGCTGGAGTCCGGCCAGGTCGATGCGCTGATGCTGGACGATGCGCTGCTCTTCGGCGAGCGCGCCAAGGCCGCCCGCCCCGACGACTGGGTGATCACCGGCACGCCGATGTCGCAGGAGGCCTATGGCTGCATGATGCGGCTGGGCGACCCGGCGTTCAAGGCGGTGGTTGACCGCGCACTGACCCGCCTGCTGCAATCGGGCGAGGCCATGTCGATCTACACACGCTGGTTCCAGCGGCCGATCCCGCCGCGCCAGCTGAACCTCGATTTCCCGCCGTCCGAGGCGCTGCAACAGCTTTTCCGCCGGCCGAGCGACCAGCCCCTGTAGGGCTGGCGAACGGTCTCTTCAACCCTCCCCGATGATGGAGTCGTGATGTCCCACCAATCCTCCCCCCTGCGCCGTGGTCTGCTGGCCGCCGCTGCGCTGACCGTGTTCGCGGTCGGCGCCCAGGCGCAGAGCAGCGACACCCTGAAGAAGATCAAGGACAGCGGCTCGATCACGCTGGGCGTGCGCGAGTCGTCCGGCGCGCTGGCCTACACGCTGGGCAATGGCAAGTACGTCGGCTTCCACACCGAGATGGCCGAGCGCGTCGTGGCCGCGCTGCGTCGCCAGCTGGGCATGAGCGAGATCTCGGTCAAGTACCAGCCCGTGACCTCGCAGAACCGCATCCCGCTGGTGCAGAACGGCACGGTGGACCTGGAGTGCGGCTCCACCACCAACAACAGCGCACGCCAGAAGGACGTGGCCTTCGCGGTCACCACCTACGTCGAGGAAGTGCGCATCGCCGTCAAGGCCAACTCGGGCATCACCTCGATCGCCCAGCTGGCCGGCAAGAACGTCGCCACCACCACCGGCACCACCAGTGTGCAGACGCTGCGCAAGCATGAGAAGGCCAACGGCGTCGACTTCAAGGAGGTCTTCGGCAAGGACCACGCCGACAGCTTCCTGCTGCTGGAAAGCGGCCGCGCCGATGCCTTCGTGATGGACGGCCAGATCCTGGCCGGCAACATCAGCAAGTCCAAGGCCCCGGCCGACTACAAGATCGTCGGCGAGGTGCTGTCGGTCGAGCCCATCGCCTGCATGCTGCGCAAGGACGACCCGGCCTTCAAGAAGGCGGTGGACGACGCCATCATCGCGATGATGAAGAACGGCGACCTGGCCAAGATGTACGACAAGTGGTTCATGCAGCCGATCCCGCCGGCCAACGTGCCAGTCGGTCTGGCGCTGTCGCAGGCCACCAAGGACGCCTGGGCCAACCCGAACGACAAGCCGATGGAAGCCTACGCGAAGAAGTGATCGCGGCCTGATGGGCGGGCATGGGGCCACTGACCCCGCCCGCCCCCTGTGAATGACCCGAGGAGGAGGCCCGACGTGGCGACCTGGGATTGGCAGGTGTTCTGCAAGAACACCATCGACGGTGAGGTGGTCGAGCGCTGCTTTGGCAGCAACGGCGACATCACCTACCTGGACTGGCTGCTGTCGGCCTGGGGCTGGACCTTGTCCGTGGCGCTGCTGGCGCTGGTGGTGGCGCTGGTCGTGGGTTCGCTGATCGGCATCCTGCGTACCGTGCCCAGCCGCTGGCTGTCGGGCTTCGGCAATGCCTGGACCGAACTGTTCCGCAACATTCCGCTGCTGGTGCAGATCTTCCTGTGGTACCACGTGGTGCCCTCGATCATCGCGCCGCTGAAGGACGTGCCGCCCTTCGTGCTGGTGGTGCTGGGCCTGGGCTTCTTCACCTCGGCGCGGGTGTCCGAGCAGGTCAAGGCCGGCATCGAGAGCATTCCGCGCGGCCAGCGCTATGCCGGTCTGGCCATGGGCCTGACGCTGGCGCAGACCTACCGCTACGTGCTGCTGCCGCGGGCCTTTCGCATCGTCATCCCGCCGCTGACCAGCGAGAGCATGAACATCATCAAGAACTCCTCGGTCGCTTTCGCGGTGAGCATTGCCGAGCTGACGCAGTTCGCGATGCAGGCGCAGGAGGAAACCTCGCGCGGCATCGAGATCTACCTGGCGGTCACCGGCCTGTATTTCATCTCGGCCTTCGCCATCAACCGCATCGCCATGGTGATCGAGCGCAAGTCGCAGGTGCCGGGCATGCTGGGGGCACGCTGAGATGACTCTCGACTTCACCTTCCTGACCTGGGACACCCTGGTCAACTTCGTCTCCAAGGGCCTGGTCTTCTCGATCCAGCTGACGCTGGTGGCCATGATTGGCGGCATCGTGCTGGGCACGCTGCTGGCCTTGATGCGCCTGTCGGGCAAGAAGTGGCTGGAGCTGCCGGCGTCGCTGTACGTCAACCTGCTGCGCTCGGTGCCGCTGGTGATGGTGATCCTGTGGTTCTTCCTGCTGATCCCGCTGCTGATCGGCCAGCCGATGGGCGCCGAGCTGTCGGCCATCATCACCTTCACGGTGTTCGAGGCGGCCTACTACTCCGAGATCATGCGCGCGGGCATCCAGAGCGTGCCCAAGGGCCAGGTCTACGCCGGCTACGCGGTGGGCATGACCTACCGCCAGACGATGCAGCTGGTGGTGCTGCCGCAGGCCTTCCGCAACATGCTGCCGGTGCTGATGACGCAGACCATCATCCTGTTCCAGGACACCTCGCTGGTCTACGCGATCGGCGCCTACGATCTGCTCAAGGGCTTCGAGGTCGCCGGCAAGAACTTCAACCGCCCGGTCGAGACCTACCTGGTCGCCGCCGTGGTGTACTTCATCATCTGTTTCTCGCTGTCGATGCTGGTGCGTCGCCTGCAGAAGAAAATCGCCATCATCCGTTGAGAGGACACTGCCGTGATTGACATCAAGAACGTTTCCAAGTGGTACGGCAGCTTCCAGGTGCTGACGGACTGCACCACCAGCATCCAGAAGGGCGAAGTGGTGGTGGTGTGCGGCCCCTCGGGCTCGGGCAAGTCCACGCTGATCAAGACGGTCAACGCGCTCGAGCCGATCCAGCAGGGCGACATCATCGTCGACGGCACCAGCATCTCCGACCCGAAGACCGACCTGCCCAGGCTGCGCAGCCGGGTGGGCATGGTGTTCCAGCACTTCGAGTTGTTCCCGCACCTGTCGGTGACCGAGAACCTGACGCTGGCGCAGATCAAGGTGCTGGGCCGCTCGACCGACGAGGCCCGCACCCGCGGCCTGAAGATGCTGGACCGCGTGGGCCTGTCGGCCCACAAGGACAAGTTTCCGGGTCAGCTCTCCGGCGGTCAGCAGCAGCGCGTGGCCATCGCCCGCGCGCTGAGCATGGACCCGATCGTCATGCTCTTCGATGAGCCCACCTCGGCCCTGGACCCCGAGATGGTGGGCGAGGTGCTGGACGTGATGGTGCAACTGGCCAACGAAGGCATGACCATGATGTGCGTGACGCACGAGATGGGCTTTGCCAAGAAGGTCTCGCACCGCGTGATCTTCATGGACGCCGGCAAGATCATCGAGGACTGCAAGAAGGACGAGTTCTTCGGCAACCCGGACGCCCGCTCCCCGCGTGCCAAGGACTTCCTGTCGAAGATCCTGCAGCATTGATTCTGGAGGGCGGCTCGTCCGCCCATGGCAGTCATTGCCCGCGGAGGTTGTTGAGGCGAGGTGGAGAAAAGGGGTCTCTCTCATGTCCTCCGGCCTGCGGCCTCCTCCTTGACTTCGTTCGACCCCTTTCCCCCACCTCGCTGGTCACCGACTTGAGACTGCCCACGCGAGCAGTCCCGCAACGGCTGCCCCAGACAAGGACCGAGCGGCCAGGGGCTGGCGGCGCTGTCGGGGGCGCCGAGGAGCGCAGGGCTGCAGGGCAATCCCTTCTGACTGGCCCACACTGTTTGAGCAGAGCGAGCCGCAGGCGAGCGGAGCGAGTTTGTGGGCCGCCCTGCAGCCCGAGCACCGCAGGGGGCGGAGCGGGATCAGCAGACAGTCCACTGCGGACTGTCTGCCCCGCGGAGCCGGTCCGGCTTGCAAGCCGGACCGTGGACGTCGGCGCAGCCGACCGCCACCGTCTGCGACGACAGGCCCTGGTCGCTCGGGCCTTGGCTGCGCCACCACCTCTGAAGTCAATCAGGTCGACTTGCGGCTCTGGGCAGGTTGCTGACTTCAACCTTGGCCCGCCTGGGGGGAATGGGACAATCGCCGCATGAGCGATACCCTGACCCTGATCCGCCCTGATGACTGGCACCTGCATGTGCGTGATGGCGCGCCGATGCAAGCGGTCGTGCCCTACACCGCGCGGCAGTTCGGTCGCGCGATCATCATGCCCAATCTGCGTCCGCCGGTGACCACGGCGGCGCAGGCGGTGGCCTACCGTGAACGCATCCAGGCGGCGGTGCCGGCTGGCGTGGACTTCACGCCGCTGATGACGCTGTACCTGACCGACAACACGCCGCCCGACGAGATTCGCCGAGCCAAGGCCGCGGGCGTGGTGGCGCTGAAGTTGTACCCCGCCGGCGCCACCACCAACAGCGATGCCGGTGTCACCGACCTTCGCAGGACCTACGCCACGCTCGAAGCCATGCAGCGCGAGGGCCTGCTGCTGCTGGTCCATGGCGAGGTGACCGATCCGGCGATCGACCTGTTCGACCGCGAAGCCGTGTTCATCGACCAGGTGATGCAGCCGCTGCGGCGCGATTTTCCTGAACTGAAGTTGGTGTTCGAGCACATCACCACCCAGGAGGCGGCGCAGTACGTGGCCACGGCGGGCGCGCACACCGCGGCCACGATCACCGCGCATCACCTGCTCTACAACCGCAACGCGATTTTCCAGGGGGGCTTGAGGCCGCACTACTACTGCCTGCCGGTGCTCAAGCGCGAGGTGCATCGCCAGGCCCTGGTGGCGGCGGCCACCAGCGGCTCGGACCGCTTCTTCCTGGGTACCGACAGCGCGCCGCATGCCTCGGTGATGAAAGAGGCGTCGGTGTGCGGCGCAGGGTGCTTCACCGCGCTGAGCGCGCTGGAACTCTACGCCGAGGCCTTTGAGGCGGCCGGCGCACTCGACAAGCTGGAGGGCTTTGCCAGCCGCCATGGCCCGGCGTTCTACGGCCTGCCGGTCAACACCGGCAGCGTCACACTGCGCCGCGAGCCCCTGCTGCTGCCCGAAGGCGTGCCCTTCGGCGACGCGCAGCTGAAGCCGCTGCGCGGTGGCGAGACGCTGGCCTGGCGTCAGGTCGACTGACGCACCCGGCCGCGGGAGGCGCCTGGCGCGCCTCCCCGCCGTTCATCACTGGGTCACGTAGACGTTGTCAAAGGTGCCGGCGATGCCGCCCTTGATCCGCTGCGTGGTGCAGTTCTGGATCTCGTTGCGCATCGACACGTTGGCAAACACCGTGGCCGGCGCCACGCTGTCATCCTGCGTGTAGGTGATGGTCGCGGTGATCGCGGCGTCACGGGTGTAGGTGAAGGTGTTGGTCTTCTTGTCCCACGCGAACTGCAGCCGCATCGGCGTGCCCACCGTGACGCTGCCCAGCGGCACCACCAGCGGCACGCCCGGCAAGGCGCTGCTGGCCGAGCAGTCGGCGTTGGTGCACTGCGACAGCACACCCTGAACCTGCAGCACGCCCGCGGCGTCGACGGAGTTGCTGGTGCGGCGCGCACGCACCTGCGCCAGCACATCGCCAGTGCGGTCGCCGGGGACCGGGCCGCCCGGACGGATGTTGAAGAACGAGCCGATCAGGCGCGCCGAAGAGGTACCCACCGAGGTGTTGGCAGCGCAGCTCTCGTCCTGCTTGATGTCGTCGATCGTCACATCGGCACGCAGGCCTTTGACCGGCGCAGTCACGGGAATGCTCATGTTCCAGGACTCCATCGTCAGGCCGGTGTCCGACGCGGTGTTGCCGTACAGGAAGCGGCCCAGCGTCAGCTTGTTGCCGTCGATGAACCGCCCAGCCTCGCTCTCGCCCCACTTGACGCGGTCGATGCCGGTGGTCACGTTGAAGTCGTCGTACTTGACGGCGGCGGCGTGGGCGTTGAGCGCCAGCAGGCTGGCAACGGCGGCAGGGATCAGGTGAAACTTCACGGTACAGCTCCAGAGCGTGTGGGTATGGTTGTGGATGTCTTGAGGGGCGCAGGCGCCACCGCATCGATTGTGGTCAGCCTCGCCTGCCGTTCAAAGTGTCGGCGCGGCGAGGCCCCCTAGAACGCCAGATGGTCCGGCGTGAAGCGTTTCACGACCGGGCCGTGTGCGTGCTGGCGGCTGGGCTCAGCGGACGATGCCGTAGTTGTCGAACTGCGCGCCGATGCCTGCCTTGGCACGGCCGGCCATGCAGTTGGCCACTTCGGCGCGGGCCGACACGTTGTTGAACGGTCGGCCTGGCGTGCCGGTGATGGTCACCGTGTAGGGCACGGCCACCGGTGCGCCACCGTCGCGGATGAACAGGAACTGGTTGTTCGCCGCGTCCCATTCGATCTGCAGCGTCACCTTGTCACCGACGTTGGCGGTGCCCAGGTCGACACCGCCCAGGTTGTTCGAGGTTGAGCAATCGGCGTTGGTGCACTGCGGCACGCCGCCCGCCACCCGCAGCACGCCGGGGGCGTCGGTGGAGTTGGAGGAGCGGCGCAGCCAGGCCTGGGCCAGCACGTCGCCGGTGAAGTCACCGGCCACCGGGCCGCCAGCGCGCGTGCTGAAGTAGTTGCCGATCACCCGCGCCCGCACCGTGCTGGGCGTGGTGTTGGCGGCGCAGCCGTCGAGATGGTCGACGTCGTCCACCGAGATCGTCACCTTCACCGCGCGGGAGGGCGAGGCATCGGTCTGGCTGGTGCTCAGCTGGGTCACCGTGACCCCGCTGTTGCTGGTCGTGTTGCCGAAACCCCACTGGCCCAGGGCCAAACGGCCGTTGTCGATGAAACGGTAGCTCTCCGGCGCGGACCAGCGCGTGTTGTCGATCTCGGGCAGGTTGAAGTTGTCGCCCACCACGGCGGCGACGGCAGAGAGACTGGCCAGCACCAGGGCACTGGCGGCGAAGAGGCGCTTCGTGTGCGTCATCATGGACTCCTGTGTGATGTCGCGGCGCGGCTCAGTAGCTGAAGCGCACGTTGTCGAAATCGGCGACGATGCCGGCTTTCACCTTGGGTGTGCTCAGGCAGTTGGCCACCTCATTGCGGATGCTGGGCTGTACGAAGCCCAGCACCGGCGGCGTGGCGCTCGAGCCGGTGTAGGACACCGTCTGCGTCACCCCATTGGCGGTGAAGTCGAAGGTCTTGGCCTTCTTGGCCCAGTCGACGCGACTGATCACCTTGGTGCCCAGCGCCACCGGCGCGAAATTGACGACGCCGATCGCGGTCGAGGCGCTGCAGTCGGCGTTGCTGCAGGTCGACAGGATGCCCTGCACATCGACCTGGCCTGCCGGCAGCGTGGTGTCGCTCAGGCGGCCCAGCCGGATCTGGGCCAGCACATCACCGGTGCGGTCACCCGGCACCGGGCCACCCGGGCGCTGGTTGAAATAGGCGGCGATCAGCCGTACCCGGGCGTTGGTGTTGAAGGGGTTGGCGGCGCAGGTCTCGTCGGTCTTGACGTCGACGACGGTGATGTCGGCGCCCATCGACTTGGGCGCCGTGGTGTCGATCAGCGGCTCGTTGAAGGTGTCGGCGACCAGCCCGCTGTCGCTGGCGGCGCCACCATAGGTGAAGCGCCCCAGGCGCAGCTGCTTGGCCTGGACAAAGCGGCCTTGCTCGCTCTCGATCCACAGCGCGCGGTTGAGGCCCGGCGTGCTGAAATCGTCCTGCGTGGGCACCTTGACGGCCCAGGCCGACCCGGCCAGCGCCACCGCGGCCAGCGCGGCGACCTGCCGGGGAATTCTGCTTTCCATGTTCACCTCCAGGGACTGCTGCCGGAGCGTGAACACCACGACCGGTCGAAAACGATTGTTCCGACCGACGTGGCGGAGGTCATCCACACAATGCCCGATGACCCCCTAGTTTGACGGCGGTCAAGCCGCGGGCAGGAAGCCCTCGATCGACAGGTAGCGCTCGCCGGTGTCGTAGTTGAAGCCCAGCACCTTGGCGCCGGCCGGCAGTTCGGGCAGCTTCTTGGCGATGGCGGCCAGCGTGGCGCCGCTGGAGATGCCCACCAGCAGGCCCTCCTGGGCGGCGCTGCGGCGGGCGTATTCGCGGGCTTCCTCGGCCTCGACCTGGATCACGCCGTCGAGCAGCTCGGTCTTCAGGTTCTTGGGGATGAAGCCGGCGCCGATGCCCTGGATCGGGTGCGGGCTGGGCGCGCCACCCGAGATCACCGGCGACTGGCTGGGCTCGACCGCAAACACCTTGAGCTGCGGCCACTGGGCCTTCAGCACGGTGGCCACGCCCGAGAGGTGGCCGCCGGTGCCCACGCCGGTGATGATCGCGTCCAGGCCGTCGGGGAAGTCGGCCAGGATCTCCTGGGCGGTGGTGCGCACATGCACGTCGATGTTGGCCGGGTTCTCGAACTGCTGCGGGATCCAGGCGCCGGGCGTGGCGGCGGCCAGCTCCTCGGCCTTGGCGATCGCGCCCTTCATGCCCTTCTCGCGCGGGGTCAGCTCGAAGCTGGCGCCGTAGGCCAGCATCAGGCGGCGGCGCTCGACGCTCATGCTGTCGGGCATCACCAGCACCAGCTTGTAGCCCTTGACCGCGGCCACCATGGCCAGGCCGACGCCGGTGTTGCCCGAGGTGGGCTCGATGATCGTGCCGCCGGGCTTCAGCTGGCCGCTGGCCTCGGCCGCCTCGATCATCGCCAGCGCGATGCGGTCCTTGATCGAGCCTCCCGGGTTGCTGCGCTCGGACTTGACCCAGACCTCGTGGGTGTCGCCGAACAGGCGGTTGACGCGGATGTGTGGGGTGCGGCCGATGGTGGCCAGGACGTTGGCAGCCTTCATGGTCATCTCCTGTGAACCGTCGATGATGCCCCAGACCGTCCCGCTCTGCCGGCATAAGCTTCTGACCGCTTCTCATGCCTCGGGCAGGGACACGGCGTCCATGGGACAATGCAGGCCGTGAAGCCGACCAGACCGCCGCTGGTGCATGGTGCCGAAAGGCCGCACTGGAGGAAGGTCCGGACTGCATAGAGCAGCGTAGCGGGTAACGCCCGTCCACCGCGAGGTGCGGATCAGAGCCACAGAGACGAGTCTTGCCGGGGGTCCCAACGGGGGTGCTCAGCGAGGGGCCGGCGCAAGCCGGCTGGCCGTCGGCGCAAGCCGGCGGCCTCGGGCGCAGCCCGAACCGAGCAGCCGCCCTTGACGGGGCAACCGCCCCGTCAAGGGTGAAACGCGGCAATCTCTACGCGCAGCAACACCAAATAGGCCGGCATTGAAGCGGCTCGCTGAGCCGGCGGGTAGGTGGCATCGAGCCAGGGTGGCAACACCCCGGCCCAGAGGAATGGCGGTCACGGCGGGTCTCGCAAGAGGCGCCGCCGCACAGAATCCGGCCTATCGGTCGACTTCACTTTTTTTCCATGGCATTCACCGGATGAACCCTGAAGCCTCGCGCGTCTGGCGCGGTCCCCGCTGGATGCTGGCGGCGCTGCTGGCCGGCCTGGGCATGCTCGGGCCCTTCTCGATCGACACCTATCTGCCGGCCTTCACCGGCATTGCGCAGAGCCTGGGCGCCACGCCGGTGCAGATGCAGCAGACGCTGTCGGCCTACCTGCTGGGCTTCGCGCTGATGAACCTGTTCCACGGCGCGCTGGCCGACAGCTTCGGCCGGCGGCCGGTGGTGCTGGGCGGGCTGGCGGTGTTCACGCTGGCCTCGCTGGGCTGCGCGCTGTCACTCAACATCGGGCAGCTGGTGCTGTTCCGCGCGCTGCAGGGAATGTCGGCGGGTGCGGGCATGGTGGTCTCGCGGGCCATCATCCGCGACCTCTTCCACCCGGATCAGGCGCAGAAGGTGATGTCGCAGGTCACCATCTACTTCGGCGTGGCGCCGGCGGTGGCGCCGATCATCGGCGGCTGGCTGTACGTGCACCTGGGCTGGCACGCGATCTTCTGGTTCCTGGTGGGCGTCGGCCTGGTGCTGATGGTCACGATGGCGCGCATGCTGCCCGAGTCCTTGCACCCCAGCCAGCGCCAGCCCTTTGAGGCGCGGCCGCTGATGCAGGGCTACTGGCAGATGGTCAGCAACCCGGTCTTCCTGGCGCTGGCCTTTGCGTCGGGCGTGCCGTTCAACGGCATGTTCCTCTATGTGCTGTCGGCGCCGGTGTTCCTGGGCGACATCCTGCACCTGGGCCCGACCGAGTTCTTCTGGTTCTTCCTGCTGACCATCGGCGGCATCATGGGCGGCGCCTGGTGGTCCGGCCGGCTGGCCGGGCGCATCGAGCGCAGCCGGCAGATCCGCCGGGGCTTTCGCATCATGGTCGGCGTGTCGCTGCTGAACGTGGCGATGAATGCGCTGCTGACACCGCATCCGGCCTGGGCACTGCCCTTGATCGCGGTATTCGCTTTCGGCTGGGCGCTGATGGTGCCGGTGGTCACGCTGCTGGTGCTGGACCAGGTGCCCGAGCGCCGCGGCATGGCCAGCTCGCTGCAGGCCTGCCTGGGCAGCGTGGCCAACGCCTTCGTGGCGGGGGTGATCGCGCCGCTGGTGATGCATTCGGCGCTGGCGCTGGCGCTGACCTCGCTGGGGCTGATGGGCATTGGCCTGCTGGCCTGGCACTGGGTGCGGCGCCGCGTGCCGGCCTGAGCGCGTCGCGGCGACAATCACCCCGTACCCGCTGGAGACCCGATGGACGCCGCCGACACCCCCGATCAGACCGATGCCCAGGGTCTGGAGATCTCGCTGCCCGCCGCGCTGGAGCTGTGCCGGCTGGAGCTGGCCACGCTGATCGACATCCGCCAGTCCTTCGAGATCGAGATGAAGGGCGCCATCCCCGGCACCGTGCACATCCCGATGTTCGAGGTGAAGGTCATGCTGGGCGATGCACTCACCGAGGATGAGCAGGACATCCTCGACGCCGGCACGCCCAAGGACATCGACGCCAAGACCTTCTTCACGATGATCAACCAGCTGCACCACGCGCGCGACCACCTGCTGCTGTGCGTGTGCAACAGCGGCCGGCGCAGCCTGGCGGCAGCGCGCCTGCTGCGCTCGCTGGGCTACCCCAAGGCCTTGTCGGTGGCGGGGGGCTTCCAGGCCTGGAAGAAGCTGCAGGCGGCGCCGCCTGCGGCCGCTTGACCCCGGCGGGCGGCCGTCAGCCCTGGCCTTTTGGGGCGCTACCCGCGGGCGGGTGGCGCCGCAGGTGCTCCTCCAGGGCCAGCAGCAGGCTGGTGCGGTGCTGCCGCGCGACCTGCTGCCAGGGCAGGCCGCTGATCGCGCCCTCCAGCGCCCACAGCAGGTTCAGGCTGGCGCGCGGCTGCCGCGCCCGCACCTGGGCGTAGGCCGCCACCGCGCCCAGCCGGCGCAGTTGCTCGGCCGAATCGATCCCTGCCGCGCGCAACCACTCGGCGGAGCGGGGACCCAGACCGGGCAGCTCGGCCAGGCGGTCCGGCTCAGGCATCGGCCTCCGAGCTGGCGGGGTTCAGGCGCTCGAACAGCGCAATGTCCCGGATGTTCTTCTGTACGGCCACCGCACCGAACAGCGCCAGCAGGAAGGCCATCGCGTAGTAGCCCTTCTCGCTGCCGGTCAGCGTCGCATTCCACAGGCCCACCGTCAGTAACAGCAGCGCCAGACCCAGCGCCACCCAGCACAGGCCGTAGTAGATGCCGGTGACCGGGATGGCCTCCAGCCGGTCACGCACCGTCTTCTGCAGCGACACCGCAGCGAACAGCCCGAAGGCCAGCACGGTGAAGTAGTAGCCCTTCTCGTTCAGCGCCATCTGCGCGTTCCACAGACCGGTGACATAGGTCACGGCGCCCACGAAGAGGGCTGCCCAGGAGGCGCCGACGAAGGCGCCGGTCGGACGTTGCGCGGTGAGGGTGTTCATGGTGGTCTCCCTGAGTGGTCATGGTGTGCGCCGGTCGCCCGTGGCACGGGCCGATGATGCCATCGCGACCCCGCGCCGGGCTCAAGTCGGGCGCCGGTGTTCCGATAGAGCGGGTTGACATCCGCACTGGTCGGACAGGAGAACGCCATGCCCCACGCCCCTCGCAGGCTCCGCCTGAGTCTTGCGCTCGCCACCCTTGCCCTGGCCTCGGTGCCCGTCTGGGCCGGCGGTGAGCATGGCCACGCCGAACCTGCGGCCAAGCCCGCCGCCAAGCCCGCGACCGAGCCCAAGGCCGCGAACGGCAAGGAAAGCATCTCGATGGACGAGCTGCGCGAGCGGCTGGCCGCCCGGCTGGGCGCCACCAAATCGCCCGAGGCCAAGAGCAACTACGTGATGCGGGTGACGAACAAGGCCGAGGCGCCGTCGGAGCCGGTGCGCCGCGCGGCACCCAAAGCGGCGGAGCCCGCCGCCGACAGCCATGGCGGCCACGGCGGCGCGGGCGCCGCGGCCCAGCTGCTGCCGCACGCCGCGCACGATCCGCACTGGGCGTACGAGGGCGCGAACGGCCCGCAGTCCTGGGGTTCGCTGAAGCCCGAGTTCGCCACCTGCGCCAGCGGCCAGCGGCAAAGCCCGATCGACATCCGCGACGGCATCCCGCTGGAGCTGCAGCCGATCGAGTTCGCCTACATCCCCACCGGCTTCTCGGTGATCGACAACGGCCACACCGTCCAGGTCAATGTCCCCCAGGGCAACGCGATCAGCGTGCAGGGCAAACGCTTCGAGCTGCTGCAGTTCCACTTCCACCGCCCGTCGGAGGAGCGCATCAACGGCCGCCAGTTCGACATGGTGGTGCACCTGGTCCACAAGGACCTGGACGGCCGCCTGGCGGTGGTGGCGGTGATGCTGGACCGCGGCAGCGCCCACCCGCTGATCCAGGCGGTGTGGAACGCGCTGCCGCTGGAAAAGGGCGTGGCCGAGCCGGCCCCGACCACGCTGGACCTGAACCAGCTGCTGCCCAAGGACCGCCGCTACTACACCTACATGGGCTCGCTGACCACGCCGCCCTGCAGCGAGGGCGTGCTGTGGATGGTGATGAAGGAGCCGGTGCAGCTGAGCCCGCAGCAGATCGGCATCTTCGCGCGCCTGTACCCGATGAACGCCCGGCCGATCCAGAAGACCGCGGGCCGGATGATCAAGGAAGGGCAGTGAGCCGCACCTGAGGCCGCCCGGCGCGGTCGTGGGCTGCCCGGGCCGCTGGGCCGCGCGCTACTGCACCCGCTTGTAGGTGGTGTAGCCCTCGTTGGGCGCGGTGTCCGGGCTGAGCACCAGCACGCCCCAAGGCGGCACGGTCACGCCCAGCAGGCCGGCGACCGGCACCACCGGTGAGGGGCTGCCGGTCAGCAGGTCGCGCAGCGCCGAGAAGTTCATGATCTTCGAGTTGGCCACCAGCACGTGGTCCTCGACCGGCTGGTCGCTGGGATTGGCCAGCACCAGCACGGTGTCGGCGACGCGGTCGGTGTGGCGCTCGAAGGCCAGCAGCCGGGCGCTGGTGATCTCGCGCAATTCACCCACGCGCAGCGCGCGGTGGGCGCGGCGCAGCGCGATCAGCTGCTTCGTCCAGCGCAGTTCAGGGTGCCCGTCGTGGACCAGGTCCCAGGGCATCGGGGCGCGCATTTCCGGGTCGTCACCGCCGGCCAGGCCCAGCTCGCTGCCGTAGTACAGGTTGGGCGCGCCAGGCAGCGCGAACTGCAGCACCTGGGCCAGGCGGCGGGCGGCGGGGTCGGGCAGCGCGGTGGCCAGGCGGATGGTGTCGTGGTTGTCCAGCATCAGCCAGCTGCGCAGCATGTTCTCGATGCCGGCCTCGTCGACCACGCGCTGGATCATCCGCGCCGCCACCGGGCCGGGGATCTGGCCGCGCATCGTGCGCAGCAGCACCTCGCGCACGGTGAAGTTCATCACCGCGTCCAGCGACGGGAACCACTCCTTGGGGTAGTTCCAGGTCTCGCCCACCACCAGCGAGCCTGGCTTTTCCGCGTGGGCCGAGCGGGTCAGGTCTTCCAGCAGGTTGAAGCCGATGTCGTGCGCCACGTCCAGGCGCCAGCCGTCGACGCCATCGCGCAGCGCCTGGCGCACCACCGAGTTCGCGCCGGCATGGATGTGCTCGCGCACCGCCGGGTGTTCCATCACCACCTCGGGCAGGTTCTGGGCGCGGAACCAGGCGCGGGCGCCGCCGGGCAGCGCGTCGTTGAAGTCGAACCAGGCGCGGGTGGGTGCGGCCGGATCGGCCTGGGCCTGCTGGAAGGCCGGGGCGTTGCGGCCCATGTGGTTGAACACGCCGTCGAGCACCAGCTTCATGCCGCGGGCATGCACCGCGTCGGCCAGGGTGCGCAGGTCGTCGCGGGTGCCGAACTCGGGGGACACCGCGGTCCAGTCGAGAGCGTCGTACTTGTGGTTGGTCCAGGCCGCGTGGATCGGGTTCAGGTAGAGCACGTCGGCGCCCAGACCGTGCACGTGGTCCAGGCGGCTGGCGGTGCTGGCCAGGTCGCCGCCCCAGAAATCGATCTCGTGGCTCCAGACCTTGGCGTCCGGCAGGTACTCGCCGGCGCGCGGCTGCTCATGCCAGGCCCGCAGGCGCTTGGGCGCGGGGTAGAGGTGGCGCTTGGTGTCCAGGTCGGCGCTGGGCGCGAAGCGGTCGACCAGCACCTGGTAGACGATGGCGCCGCAGCGCCAGTCGGCCTCGCGGCGCTCGAAAGTGCCGGCCAGGGCCCGGTCGTGTCGGTTGGCGTGGTCCATGGCGGCAGGGTCAGGGCACCCGCTTGTAGCGGTCATAGCCGCCCATCGGCTCGGGGCGGGGCTGCAGCACCAGCACGGTCTGCGGCGGCACCTCCACCTCCAGCAGACCGGCGATCAGCGTGAAGCGCGCCGGCGTGCCGCCGGCGCTGTTCAGGACGTCGACCATCGGCGTGCCGTCCATCAGCCAGGCGTCGGGCACCGGCAGGCGCTCCTTCACCGGCTCGCGGGTGGGGTTGGCCACCACCACGCGGCTGTCCATCGGCCGGTCGGTGTGGCGCAGAAAGGCCAGAAGGCGCTCGCCATCCAGCGCGACGTGGTCGCCGATGCGCAGCGCGCGGTGTTCGCGGCGCAGGGCGGTCAACTGGCGCACCCAGGCCAGCTCGGGGTGGCCGGCCTGCACGCGGTCCCAGCGCATCGGGCCGCGGTTGGCCGGGTCGGGGCCGCCTTCCATGCCCACTTCCACGCCGTAGTACAGGTTGGGCGCACCGGGCAGCGTGAACTGCAGCGCCTGCAGCAGACGGCGCGGCGCCACCTCGGGGAACTCGGTGTGCAGGCGCGGCAGGTCGTGGTTGTCGAGCAGGGTCCAGGAGCGCAGCGTGGGCTCGATCCCCGAACGCTTCACCAGGGCGTCGATGCGCCGGCCGGTGGCGCCGCCGCTGACCTGGCCGCGCGCCAGGTCGAACAGCATCAGGCGCAGCGTGAAGCCCATCACCGCGTCATGCGACTGCAGCCAGCGGTCAGGCCAGTTGACGATCTCGCCCACCACCAGCGAGCCGGGCTTCTCGCGGTGGGCGGCGTCGGTCATCTCGCGCAGGAAGCGCGGGCCCAGCTCATAGGCGGTGTCCAGGCGCCAGCCGTCGGCGCCGTCGCGCAGGTAGCTGCGCACCACCGAATCACGGTCCAGCCACAGGTGGCGGCGCACCGGCAGGTGTTCGAGGTTCAGCTCGGGATGGTTCTGGAAACCCGTCCACACCCGCGCGCCACCGGTGTACTGCGGACCGATCGCGAACCAGTTCCGGTAGGGGCTCTTCGGGTCGGCCAGTGCCTGCTGGAAGATCGGCGCGTTGCGGCCCATGTGGTTGAACACGCCGTCGAGCACCACCTTCAGCCCCAGGCCATGGGCCTGCGCGGCCAGGCGCTTGAAGTCGGCGCGGGTGCCGTACTCGGGCGAGATGGCCTGGTAGTCCAGCGCGTCGTACTTGTGGTTGGTCCAGGCCAGGTGGATGGGGTTCAGGTACAGCACGTCGGCGCCCAGGTCGCGCAGGTGCGACAGGTGGGCGCTGGTGCTGGCCAGGTCGCCGCCCCAGAAGTCCAGCTCGGCCGAATTGACCTTGTACTCGGGGAGCTGCACGCCGGCCGCGGGCACCTCGTCCCAGCCGCGCAGGCGCTTCGGCGCAGGGTACAGGGCTCGCTTGGCCTCGAGGTTGGCGCTGGGCGCGAAGCGGTCGACGATGACCTGGTAGACCACCGCGCCATTGCGCCAGTCGCGCTCGCGCTGGTCATAGGCGCTGGGCCCTGCCAGGGCGGTCAGCGGGCTCAGGGCCGCCAGCAGGGCGGCGGCATGCAAGCAACGTCGGCGTGGGTTCATCTCGGTGCGTAGCCGCTGGCGGCCACGATCGCGGCCGGATCACGCAGCAGGAGCAAGGTGGTCAGGGCCTGGGCACGGTCGGGGGCGCGCGCGACGAAGGCTTCGCACAGCCGTTTGCCCAGCCAGTAGCCCATGTCGGCCGGCTGACCCGCACGCGCCGGGCGGGCGTTGTAGAGCCAGTCGCCGAAGCCGGCACCGCGCGCCACGTCGGCCTGGAACGCCCGCCACAGCTCGGCCTCATGGGCCAGGCCATAGCGCTCGCGGTCGGCCGACGGGCCGCTGGAGGCGCCGCGGGCCTGCTCCATCATGTAGTCGGCGAAGCCTTCCATCAGCGTGGCGTACAGCAGGTTGAAGTCGAGCTTGGCCGGCAGGTGGCGGTGCTGGTGCACATGCGTGATCTCGTGGGCGACGAAGTCCAGCAGCAGGGCGCGCGCGTCCTGGGGCGTGTCCACGCTCTGGCACAGCACCTCCAGGCCGAGGCCCAGGCCCTGCGCCTTGGCCGTGCCACCGGAGTTCATCGCGCCGAAGAGGGCAAAGGCCGGCGCGGCCTCGGCGGGCTGGCCCAGCCGGCGCGCCACCTCGACCATCAGAGCGCCGGCCTCCTGCGCCACGGCGCGGGCGGCCGGCAGGCACAGCGCGATCGCCTTGCGGTAGGCCTGCGGGTGGGCCTGCAGCGCTTGCGCCAGGTTCTGCGCCGACTCGATGCGCCCGGCCGTGAACAGCGCCACGCCGGCACTGCCCGGTGTCAGGTAGGCGCGTTGCAGCGTGTCGGCATCCGGCAGGCGGCCATCGGCCAGCAGCGCCGCAAAGCGCTCGGCGTCGTCGACCTGCAGCGCCTGCGCCGGCGCCGCCCAGGCGCCGACCTGCGCGAGGGCCAGCAGCAGCGCGGCACAGACCGCGCGCTTCATCCCTTGACCCCGCCCGAGGTCAGGCCCGAGACGATCCAGCGCTGGGCCAGCAGGAACACCGCGGTGATCGGCAGGCCCGAAAGCACCGCCGCGGCGGCGAAGTCGCCCCACAGGTACTTCTGATCGTAGAGGTAGTACTTGGAGCCCACCGCCAGCGTGAGATTGGGCTCCTCGCGCAGCAGCACCGAGGCGATCGGGTACTCGATGATCGTGCCGATGAAGGCCAGCACGAAGACCACCACCAGGATCGGCACCGCCATCGGCAGCAGCACGCGCCAGAAGGCCTGCCAGCTGGTGGCGCCGTCGACCTTGGCGCATTCCTCGATCTCGGCCGGCACGGTGTCGAAGTAGCCCTTGATCGTCCAGACGTGCATGCCGATGCCGCCCAGGTAGGCCAGGATCAGGCCGCCGTGGGTCTCCACCCCCAGCCAGGGCACCCAGCGGCCGATCGCGTCGAAGATGGCGTAGACCGCCACCAGCGCCACCGCCACCGGAAACATCTGCAGCAGCAGCAGGCTGTTCATCAGCGGCGCCTTGAAACGGAAGCGCAACCGCGCAAACGCATAGGCCGCGGTGGTGGAGAGCAGCACGATGCCGGCCGACGAGATGAAGGCCACCTTGATCGAGTTCCACAGCCACAGCAGCACCGGGAAGGGCGGCTGCACGACGGTGCCGTCGGGCTGCGTGACGGGGATGCCCAGCGCCAGCTGCCAGTGCTCGAAGCTGATGCGCTCGGGGATCAGCTGGCCGATCGCGAAATTGCCCGGCCGCAGCGAGATGCTGATGATGGCCAGCAGCGGGAACAGCGTGACGGCGATCAGCGCCCACAGCGCCGCATGGGTGGCGATGACACGCCAGCGGTGACTCTTGCCGGTGACGATGGGCATCAGCGTTTTCCTTCCTGCGCCTGGGTGAGCTTCAGGTTCAGCAGCGACAGCACCGCCACCAGCGCGAAGATCACCGTGGAGATGGCCGCCGCCAGGCCGAAGTTGGCGCCGGCGTCGGTGAAGGCGATGCGGTAGGTGTAGCTGACCAGGATGTCGGTGGTGCCGGCCGGCAGCTTGGTGTTGAGGTAGTCGGGCCGGCCATCGGTGAGCAGGCTGATCAGCACGAAGTTGTTGAAGTTGAAGGCGAAGGCGCTGATCAGCAGCGGCGTGAGCGGACGGATGATCAGCGGCAGCGTGATGCGGCGGAAGTTCACCCAGGGGCTGGCGCCGGCGATCGCCGAGGCCTCATACAGGTCCGACGGAATCGCTTTGATCAGGCCGGTGCACAGCACCAGGAAGTACGGGTAGCCCAGCCAGGTGTTGACGATCAGGATCATCGTGCGGGCCAGCGCCGGGTCGGCGAACCACGCCGGCTTGATGCCGAAGAGGTGGTCGAGGATGGCGTTGATCTCGCCGAAGTTCTGGTTGAACAGGCCCTTGAACACCAGGATCGAGATGAAGCCCGGCACCGCATAGGGCAGGAACAGCAGCGTGCGGTAGAGCGTGCGGTACTTCAGCGCCTCCCAGTTCAGCACCACCGCCAGCGTGCCGCCGATGGCCGCCGAGAACAGCACCGTCAGGCCGGCAAAGGCCACGGTCCAGACGAAGATCGAGCCGAAGGGACCGCGCATGTCCGGATCGCCGAACAGGCGCTGGTAGTTGCCCCAGCCGACGTTGACCTGGAAGCCCGGTTGCAGGCGCGTGCCGTCGGGCGCGGTGAAGAAGCCGCTGTCGCGGTCAGGCGTGTAGCGCGTGCCGCTGCCGGTCTGGGTCAGCGCGCCGTTCTCGGCGGCCGTCCACAATGGCGTGAAGGGGGCGAACTCGCGCAGGCCGGCATAGGCCAGCACGGCGCCCTCGGGCAGGGCCACCTTCAGCGGCCGCAGGCGCTCACGCACGGCGATCAGCGCCCGCAGGTCCAGGGCCGTGCCCACCTCGCCGGCCAGCGGCTGCAGGGGCAGCGGCGCCGCAGGCACCTGGTCCGGCACGGTGGCCGCCAGACGGGCGCCATCGCGGGTGGTGAACACCAGACGCACCTGGCCGTCGGCGTCGCGGTGCGCGGTGTAGGGCAGGGCGCGCTCCATGGCCACCTCGGCCTGCTCCAGCAGGTAGGCGCGGGCGCGCTCCTCGGTGAGCAGGTTGTTCGACGAGTAGTTGGTGAAGCCGATCTGTACCGTGTAGAGCAGCGGGAAGGCGATGAAGACGACCATCGCCACCACGCCCGGGTACAGGTAGCGCCAGGCCAGCGAGCGGCCCAGGCCGTAGGTGGCAATTGCCGAGCTGCCCAGCACCAGCACGGCCACCGCCCACAGCGGGTTGCCGGCGCGCATCATGCCGGTGACCAGCCACAGCAGGGTCAACTCGGCCAGCACGCTGGCGGCCAGTGTCCAGCGACGGGGCGTCATTTGGCCTGCATCCGGGCTGCGGCGCCGTCCAGCGCCTCCTTCGGGGACTGGCGGCCCTGGGTGATGGCTTCCAGGGCGGCGTCCATCGCCGGCCAGAAGCGGCCGGTCTCCGGGATGTTGGGCAGTGGCTCGCCGGCGCGGGCGTTGGCCATGGTGGCGGCGATCTTCACGTCACCCGCCAGCTCCGCGTAGTAGGCCTTGTTGGCGGGCGTGCCCAGCGGCACGTCGGCCGAGATGGTCTTCAGGCTGTCGACGCGCAGCAGGTGCTCCTCGATGAACAGGCGCGCGATGTCCTTGTTCGGGCTGGGCGCCGCGATCATGCAGCCCAGCACGCCAGCGAAAGGCTTGCTGGGCTGGCCCGGCACCACCGCGGGCAGCGGCGCCACGCCGATCTCGATGCCGGCCTTGCGCGCGTTGTCCCAGGCCCAGGGGCCGGTGATCATCATCGCCACCTTGCCCTGCGCGAAGCCGGCTTCCATCTCGGAGTAGCGCGCACCACGCGGCATGTGGCCGCCCTCGATCAGGCGCGCCAGCGCCTGGGCGCCGCGCACCGCGCCGGGGGTGTTGACGCCGATCTGCGCGGGGTCGAGTTCACCCTGCGCATTGCGGCCGAAGACAAAGCCGCCAGCGCCGGCCAGCAGCGGCCAGGTGAAGAAGCTCTTGTTGTAGTCCCACAGCAGCGCATGCCGGCCCTGGGTTTGCAGCTGGCGGTCCAGCGCGATCAGCTCGTCCACCGTGGCCGGCGGCGTCTTCACCAGCGCCTTGTTGTAGACCAGGCCGATCGCCTCGATCGCCAGCGGGTAGCCCCAGGTCTTGCCGCGGTAGACGAAGGCCTTCCAGGCGAAGTCGTCGATGCCCTCGCGAACCGCCGGCGACGGGTGCACCGGCACGATCAGGCCCGAGCGCGCCCATTCGCCGGCGCGGTCATGCGGCCAGCAGAAGATGTCCGGGCCCTTGCCGGCGGCGGCGGCGGCCTGGAACTTGTCGGGTGCGCCTTCCGGGTGCTGTACCACCACCGGCACGCCCGAGACCGCGGTGAAGGCGTCGCCCACCTGCTGCAGGCCGTTGTAGCCCTTGTCGCCATTGATCCAGACCAGCAGGCGCGGCGGCGCGGCCAGCGCGCCCGCGCAGGCAGCCAGCCACAGCGCCGCGAGGCCGCGGCGCGCGAGCGCGGCACGCTGCTTCATGCCGCCTGACGCAGGTCCTGGGCGGCGTGGCGACGGAAAGCCAGGCCCTGGGCGTCGAACAGGTGGCAGGCACCTGCGGGCACGCCCAGCATCAGCGGCTCGCCGCTCTTCAGGCGCAGGGCGCCGTCGAGTTCGCAGGTCAGCGTCACCTCGGTGCCCGGCAGGCTGCCGTAGGCGAAGGTCGCGCTGCCCAGCTGCTCGACGAAGGTGACCTGGGCCTGCAGGCGGTTGTCGGCATGGCCCACCACGAAATGCTCGGGGCGGATGCCCAGCGTCACCGCATCACCCACCTGGGCGCGGGCGGCATCCACCTCGCAGCGCACCGTCTCGCCGGTGCCCAGGCGCACCACCGCGTCGGCGCCGCTGGCGCTGACGATCGTGCCGGGCAGGAAGTTCATCGCCGGTGAGCCGATGAAGCCGGCGACGAACAGGTTGTCGGGGTGCTCGTAGAGCGCCAGCGGTGAGCCCACCTGCTCGATCTTGCCCGCCGACAGCACCACGATGCGGTCGGCCAGCGTCATCGCCTCGACCTGGTCGTGGGTGACGTAGATCATCGTGGTCTTCAGGTCCTCGTGCAGCTTGGCGAACTCGTAGCGCATCTTCACGCGCAGCGCGGTGTCGAGGTTGGACAGCGGCTCGTCGAACAGGAAGACCTCGGGCTTGCGCACGATGGCGCGGCCGATGGCCACGCGCTGGCGCTGGCCGCCCGACAGGTCCTTGGGCTTGCGGTGCAGCAGGTGGTCGATGTTGAGGATCTTGGCGGCCGAGTGCACCGCGCGGTCGATCTCGTCCTTGGGCACCTTGGCGAGCTTCAGGCCGAAGGCCATGTTCTCGTAGAGGTCCATGTGCGGGTAGAGCGCGTAGCTCTGGAACACCATGGCCACGCCGCGCTCGGCGGGTGGCACGTCATTGACCACGCGGCCGCCGATGCTGAGTTCGCCGCCGGTGATGTCCTCCAGCCCGGCGATCGAGCGCAGCAGCGTGGACTTGCCGCAGCCCGAGGGGCCGACGAAGACCATGAACTCGCCGTCGCGCACCTGCAGGTTGATGTCCTTGAGCACCACGGCCTCGCCATAGGCCTTCTGCACATTGACGAGCTTGACTTCTGCCATGTCGGTCTCCGGGGGATCTGCGACCGGGCTGGGCCGGTCAGGATGTAGCGAATATACATTGCCAGTCGTCCCCATCGATCGGCTTCCATGCCGGGGTTTTCCCGGTCATGTACCTATGTAAGAGGGCCTTGTATTGCGCTGTTTTGGCGACAAGGAATGTAGTCAAACTACACAAACGGGCGGAAATTGGTGATACTTGGCTCCATCGCGCCGATGGCGGCCGCACCGCGGTCCTGGCGCCATCCCTGCCTGGAGGATCGTGATGACCACTGCCACCCGTCCCGCCACCCGCGCCGCTGGGCGCACCGCGCCGCAGCGCTCCGAACTGCCTGCGCTGGCCCGCCGCGCGCTGGCGCAGCGCAGCGACGCGCCCGCGGGCGATGCCTGCTGGACCGCGCTGGCCAGTGCCGCCCGCGAACTGCTGGCCGAGCGCTGGGCCGCCACCCAGCGTGCCGATACCCGCCGCGGCCGCACCCGCCGGGTGCACTACCTGTCGATGGAGTTCCTCATGGGGCGCGCGCTGGGCAATGCGCTGCAGGCGCTGGACCTGCAGGACGCCGCCCAGGCGGCCCTGCCCGAGGGCGCGCCGCCGCTGGGCGAGGTGCTTGAGCATGAGCCCGACGCCGCGCTGGGCAACGGCGGCCTGGGCCGCCTGGCCGCGTGTTTCCTGGACAGCTTCGCCACGCTGGGCCTGCCGTCCTTCGGCTATGGCCTGCGCTACCGCCACGGCATGTTCGCCCAGGCCATCCAGGACGGCCGCCAGATCGAGCGCCCCGACACCTGGCTCGAGGCGGGCAGCCCCTGGGAGCTGCCGCGTCCCGAGCTGCGCTACACCGTGGGCTTCGGCGGCCATGTGCGCTTCGAGGGCGGCCAGCACCGCTGGGAGCCGGCCGAGACGGTGGCGGCGCAGGCGATCGACTTCATCGTGCCGGGCCATGGCACCGAGCGCGTCAGCACCCTGCGCCAGTGGCAGGCCGAGGCCGCGCAGCCGATCGACCTGACCGCCTTCAGCCGCGGCGACCACGCCCAGGCCGGCCAGCAGCGTCTGGCCGCCGAGCGCCTGAACTGGGTGCTGTACCCCGATGACAGCACGCCTGCCGGCCGCGAGCTGCGGCTGCGCCAGGAGTTCCTGCTGGTCAGCGCCTCGCTGCAGGACCTGCTGGCGCGCCATCTGCGCGAAGGCGGCGACATCCACCAGGTCGGCCGCGCCAATGTGGTGCACCTGAACGACACCCACCCCGCGCTCGCGCCGCTGGAGCTGATGCGCCTGCTGCTTGACGAGCACGGCCTGGACTGGGACGCCGCCTGGCAGGCCACCCACCAGGCCACCAGCTACACCAACCACACCCTGATGCCCGAGGCGCTGGAGACCTGGCCGCTGGATCTGGTCGAGCGCCTGCTGCCGCGTCACCTGGCGATCGCCTACGAGATCAACCACCGCTTCCTGGACGAGGTGCGCGCGCGCTTCCCCGGCGACGAGGCGCGCGTCGCGCGCATGTCGCTGTTCGACGAAGGCCAGTCCCACCACGGTGGCGAGCGCCGGCTGCGCATGGCGGCGCTGGCGGTGGTGGCCTCGCACAAGGTCAATGGGGTCTCGGCACTGCACTCGCAGCTGATGGTCGACACGCTGTTCGCCGACTATGCGCAGCTGTGGCCCGAGCGCTTCCTCAACGTGACCAATGGCGTGACGCCGCGGCGCTGGCTGGTGCAGGCCAACCCCGGCCTGGCCGGGCTGCTGGACAAGCACATCGGAGCCGAATGGCGCCAGGACCTGTCGGCGCTGGGCGCGCTGCGCGCCAAGGCCGGCGGCAAGCGCATCGGCGCCGAGTTCCTGCGCGTCAAGCGTGCCGCCAAGGCGCGCCTGGCGGCGCATATCCGCGAGGAGCTGGGCCTGGTGGTGCGCGAGGACGCGCTGTTCGACGTCCAGGTCAAGCGCATCCACGAGTACAAGCGCCAGTTGCTGAACCTGCTGCAGGTGATCGCGCGCTACCAGGCCATCGTCGCCGACCCCGGCGCCGACTGGGTGCCGCGGGTGGTGGTGTTCGCCGGCAAGGCGGCCTCGGCCTACCGTGCCGCCAAGGGCGTGATCGCGCTGATCCACGACGTGGCGCGGGTGGTCAACACCGACCCGCGCGTGGGCGACCGGCTCAAGCTGGTCTTCCTGCCCAACTACAGCGTCAGCCTGGCCGAGTTGATCATCCCGGCGGCCGACCTGTCCGAGCAGATCAGCACCGCCGGCACCGAGGCCAGCGGCACCGGCAACATGAAGTTCGCGCTCAATGGGGCGCTGACCGTGGGCACCTGGGACGGCGCCGACATCGAGATGGCCGAGGCGATGGGCGTCGACGAAATGTTCGTCTTCGGCCTGCGCGCCGACGAGGCGGCCCGCATCAAGGCGCTGGGCTACGACCCGCGCCTGTACATCGAGGGCAGCCGTGTGCTGCAGCAGGTGATCGACGCCATCGCCCATGGCAGCTTTGCGCATGGCGACCCGCAGCGCCACCGCGAGCTGCTGCAGCCGCTGCTGCAGCATGACCCCTACCTGCTGATGGCCGATTTCGACAGCTACCTGCAGGCCCAGGCGCGCGTCGATGCGCTGTGGCGCGACCCGGCGGCCTGGGCCGCCAGCGCCCTGCGCAACATCGCCGGCATGGGGGGGTTCAGCAGCGACCGTACCATCGGCGACTATCTGCGCGAGGTCTGGGCTCCCCCGGCCCGCTGAGGACACACCCCACCATGCTCACCGACCACGACGCCCAGGCGCTGCTGCGCGCCGAACACCCCGACCCCTTCGCCGTGCTGGGCCTGCACGCCGACGCCGACGGGCGGCTGTGGGTGCGCGCGCTGCTGCCAGGCGCGGTGGCGGTGGAGGTGGTGGCGGTGGGCACCGGCCAGCGCGTGGCCACGCTGGCCGCCCGCGGCGGCACGCCGCTGTTCGAGGGCCCGGTGCCCCGGCGCCGGCAGCGCTTCGATTACCGCCTGCGCATCACCTGGGACCATGGCGGCAGCAGCGTCCTGGCCGATCCGTATGCGATCGGCCCGCTGCTGGGTGACGCCGACCTGCATTTCTTCGCCGAAGGCACCCACCTGCGCCCCTTCGAGATGCTGGGTGCGTTGCCGCTGACACTGGGCGAGGGGCCGCACGCATTGGCGGGCACCCGCTTTGCGGTCTGGGCGCCCAACGCGCGCCGCGTCAGCGTGGTGGGCGACTTCAACGCCTGGGATGGCCGCCGCCACCCGATGCGCTCGCGCGGCAGCTCGGGCGTCTGGGAGCTGTTCATCCCCGCGGCCGGCGTGGGCGACCGCTACAAGTTCGAGATCCTCGGTGCCGCCGGCCAGGTGCTGCCGCTCAAGGCCGACCCGTATGCGCGCGCCGCCGAGCTGCGCCCCGGCACCGCCAGCGTGGTTGCCGCGCTGCCGCCGCGGCGCGAGCGCGCGCCCGAGCGCCAGGTGGCCGACACCCGCGGCCAGCCGATCAGCGTCTATGAGCTGCACGCCGGCAGCTGGCGCCGCCACCCTGATGGCCGCTGGCACGACTGGGACGAGCTGGCCGCCGCGCTGCCCGGCTACGTGGCCGGGCTGGGCTTCACCCACATCGAGCTGCTGCCCATCTCCGAGCATCCGTTCGACGGCAGCTGGGGCTACCAGACCCTGGGCCTGTACGCGCCCACCGCACGCTTTGGCGGCCCCGAAGCGTTTCAGCGCTTCGTCGACGCCTGCCACGCGCATGGCCTGGGCGTGGTGCTTGACTGGGTGCCAGCGCACTTTCCCACCGACGCCCACGGCCTGGCGCAGTTCGACGGCAGCGCCCTCTACGAGTACGCCGACCCGCGCGAAGGCTTCCACCGCGACTGGAACACGCTGATCTACAACTTCGGCCGGGTGGAGGTGCGCAACTTCCTGGTCGGCAGCGCGCTGTACTGGGTCGAGCGCTATGGCATCGACGGCCTGCGGGTCGACGCGGTGGCCTCGATGCTCTACCGCGACTACAGCCGCCCGGCGGGTGAATGGGTGCCCAACCTGCACGGCGGCCGCGAGAACCTGGAGGCGATCGCGCTGCTGCGCCGCACCGCCGAGGTGCTGGGCCAGGAAGCGCCCGGCGCGCTGCTGTTCGCCGAGGAGTCCACCGCCTTCCCCAAGGTGTCGGCGCCCACCTTCGACGGCGGCCTGGGCTTCCACTACAAGTGGAACATGGGCTGGATGCACGACACCCTGGCCTACCTGCGCGAAGACCCGGTGAACCGGCGCTGGCACCACGACAAGATGAGCTTCGGCCTGGTCTACGCGTTCAGCGAGCACTTCGTGCTGGCGCTCTCGCACGACGAGGTGGTGCACGGCAAGGGCTCGCTGCTGACCAAGATGCCGGGCGACGCCTGGCAGCAGGCCGCCAACCTGCGCGCCTACTACGGCTTCATGTGGGGCCACCCTGGCAAGAAGCTGCTGTTCATGGGCCAGGAGTTCGGCCAGCCCACCGAGTGGAACCACGACGCCGAGCTGCCCTGGGGCCTGCTGGCCCAGCCGCGCCACGCCGGCATCCAGCGCTGGGTGGCCGACCTCAACCGCCTCTACCGCGAACAGCCGGCGCTGCATGCGCTGGATTGCGATGGCGCCGGCTTCGAATGGCTGGTGGTGGACGAGCGCGAGCTGTCGGTGTTCGCCTGGGTGCGCCGCGATGGCCAGGGCCGCGAGGCCCTCGTGGTGTGCAACTTCACGCCGGTGCCGCGGCCGGGCTTCCGACTGGGCGTGACGGGCGGCGCTGGCGCCTGGCGCGAGGCGCTCAACAGCGACGCCGCCGTCTATGGCGGCAGCGACCTGGGCAACGGCGGTCAGGCGCTGGCGGTGCAGGACCAGCCGGCGCAGGGCCGCGCCCGCTCGATCAGCTTGACGCTGCCGCCGCTGGCCACGCTGGTCCTGCTGCCGGCATGAGGCTTGCACGACGCTGCGCATGAACGTGCATCTCCCCACCCAGGTGCAGCCTGGCCGCCCCGAGCCGATGGGCGCGCTGGCGCGCGATGGCGGCGTGAACGTCGCCGTGTTCTCGCAGCACGCCGAGGCGATCGAGCTGTGCGTGTTCGACGCCAGCGGCACGCGCGAGCTCAAGCGCTACCGGCTGCATGGGCCGCACGACCAGGTCTTCCACGGCTTCCTGCCCGGCGTCGGGCCGGGCCTGGTCTACGGCCTGCGCGCGCACGGCCCCTACCAGCCCGAACAGGGCCACCGCTTCAACCCGCACAAGCTGCTGCTCGATCCCTGTGCGCGCGAGATCGTCGGCCACTTCCACTGGTCCGACGAGCACCACGGCTACGAGGTGGGCCACCCCGAGGGGCCGCGCAGCTTCGACCGCCGCGACAACGCCGTCACCGCGCTGAAGGCCCGCGTGCCCGAGGCCATCGGCCCGGCGCCCGGCCGCGCCAATGCGCCGCGCACCGCGGCCGCCGACCTGGTGCTCTACGAGGTGCATGTCAAGGGCTTCAGCCAGCAGCACCCGGCCATTCCGCCGGCGCTGCGTGGCAGCTACGCGGCGCTGGCCCACCCGGCCAGCATTGCCCATTTCCGGCGCCTGGGCGTGACCACGCTGAGCCTGCTGCCGGTGCAGCAGCGCCTGGACGAGTCCCACCTGGCCGAGCGCGGCGCCACCAACTACTGGGGCTACAACACGGTGGGCTTCTTCGCCCCCGAGCCACGCCTGGCCAGCGCCGCCGCGCGCCACGACCCGGCGCTGGTGCGCGAGGAGTTCCGCACCATGGTCCATGCGCTGCACGAGGCTGGGCTGGAGGTGGTACTCGACGTGGTCTACAACCACACGCCCGAGGGCAGCGAGGCCGGCCCCACGATCAGCTGGCGCGGCCTGGACCACGCCGCCTGGTACCTGCTGCGCGCCGACGATGCTAGCCACTGCGAGAACCACACCGGGTGCGGCAACACGCTGAACCTGTCGCACCCGCGCGTCACGCAGTTCGTGCTCGATAGCCTGCGCCACTGGGTCGAGGCCTATGGGGTGGATGGCTTCCGCTTTGACCTGGCGCCGGTGCTGGGCCGTGGCCGCCACGGCTTCGACCCGCAGGCCGCGTTCTTCACCGCGCTGCGCCAGGACCCGCTGCTGGCCCAGGTGCACCTGATCGCCGAGCCCTGGGATGCCGGCTGGGGCGGCTACCAGCTGGGCCGCTTTCCCGGCCGCTTCCTGGAGTGGAACGACAAGTTCCGCGACACCGTGCGCCGCTACTGGCTGGACCGCAGCGTGCGCCGGGGCGAGCTGGCGCGGCGCTTCACCGCCTCGTCCGATCTGTTCCACCACGGCCAGCGCAGCCCCAGCGCCAGTGTCAACTTCATCACCGCACACGACGGCTTCACGCTGGCCGATGTGGTCAGCTACGCCGGCAAGCACAACCAGGCCAACGGCGAGGACAACCGCGACGGCCGTGACGGCGAACCCTGCGCCCCCTTCGGCCCCGAAGGTCCGAGCGAGGACCCGGCGGTGATCGCGCTGCGCGGCCGGGTGCAGCGTGCGATGCTGGCCACGCTGCTGCTGGCCCAGGGCACGCCGATGCTCGGCGGCGGCGACGAGGCCGGCCGCACCCAGCAGGGCAACAACAACGCCTACTGCCACGACAGCCCCTTGACCTGGCACGACTGGACACGCGCCGATGACGCGCTGACCCAGGTGGTGGCCGACCTGATCGCGCTGCGCCGCAGTGAACCAGCGCTGCACCACGACCGCTGGTTCCAGCACGCGCCAGCGGCGGCCGGCGAGCGCAGCCTGATGTGGTTCACCCCCAATGGCCACGAGATGCAGGTGGCCGACTGGCACGACAGCCACAGCCACGCCTTCGCCTGCAAGATCCTGCCCGGCGCCGATGCGCCCGCCGACGAGCGCCGGCTGATGCTGGCCTTCAACCCCGACATCCTGCCCACCCGCTTCACGCTGCCCCCCGGGCGCTGGCAGGTGGCGCTGGACTCTTGCGGCGAACTGCTGCGCGGCCTGGAGCCGCCGCGCGGTGCGCCGCTGATGGTGCCTGCGCATGCGCTGGTCGTGCTGCGCAGCCTTGATTGACGGAGACACACGACCCATGAACCTGAACCAACGCGCCAGCGGCGTGCTGCTGCATGTGACCTCGCTGCCCGGCCCGCACGGCATCGGCGACTTCGGCCCCGACGCCTACCGCTTCGTCGACTGGCTGGCCAGCGCCGGCCAGCGCCTGTGGCAGTGGCTGCCGACCACGCCGATCGGCCCGGGAAACTCGCCCTACCAGAGCGTGTCGGCCTTCGCCGGCAGCCCGCTGATGGTGGCGCTGGAGCCGCTGGTGGAGCGCGGCTGGCTGCGCCTGGACACGGTGCCTGACTTCGACGCCAGCCGCGTCGACTTCGGCCGCATCGTGCCGTGGCGCATGGACCGCCTGCGCGAAGCCTTCGCCGGTTTCGAGCGCCAGGCGCTGGCCAGCGACCGCGCCGCCCTGGCCGAGTGGCAGGCCGCCCAGGCCCATTGGCTGGACGACTACACGCTGTTCATGGCACTGGAGACGGCGCACGGCGGCCAGCCCTGGTGGACCTGGGACGACGGCCTGCGCCGCCGCCTGAAGAAGCCGCTGGCCGCCGCGCGGGCGCAGCACGCCGCCGAGATCGGCTTCTGGGCCTGGGTGCAGTGGTGCTTCGACACCCAGGCCGCGGCGCTCAAGGCCTATGCCAATGCACGCGACGTGCACCTGATGGGCGACCTGCCGATCTTCATCGCCCACCACAGCGCCGACTGCTGGGCCCGCCCCGAGCTGTACTACCTCGACGAGCAGTGCCAGCCCACCGTGGTGGCCGGCGTGCCGCCCGATGTCTTCACCGCGCTGGGCCAGCGCTGGGGCAATCCGCTGTACCGCTGGGAGAAGATGAAGAAGGAGGACTTCGCCTGGTGGAGCGCGCGCATCCGCCGTGCGATGGACCAGGCCGATGTGTTCCGCATCGACCACTTCCGCGGCTTCGCCGGCTACTACGAGATCCCGGCCAGCTGCCCCACCGCGGTGGAGGGCACCTGGAAGCCCGGTCCGGGCAAGGCCCTGTTCGAGGCCATCGAGCGCGCGCTGGGCCCGCTGCCGATCATTGCCGAGGACCTGGGCCTGGTGACGCCCGACGTGATCGAACTGCTCGAAGCCACCGGCTTTCCGCGCATGAAGATCGTCCAGTTCGCCTTTGGCGACGACGGCACGCACGAGTTCCTGCCGCACAACTACGACCCCAACACCGTGGTCTACACCGGCACCCACGACAACGACACGGTGCGCGGCTGGTGGGCCACGGCCACGCCGCGCGAGCGCGAGTACGCCTGCTGCTACATGGCCTGCGGCGAGCACGACATCCACTGGGGCATGATCCGCGCCGCCGCCAACTCGGTGTCCAACCTGGCGGTGTTTCCGCTGCAGGACGTGCTGGGTCTGGGCCCCGAGCACCGCATGAACCTGCCGGGCAGCCTGGGCGACCACAACTGGAGCTGGCGCTTCGGCTGGGAGATGCTGGGCCCCGAGCCGGCCCGCGTGCTGGGCCTGATCACCGCGGCGGCCGGCCGCGGCCCGTTCGAGCTGCTGAAACTGCCGGCTTAGGGTCGACGCCACAGCAGGTAGGCCAGCAGGCCCAGCGAGCCGCCCACCAGCGTCAGCGCCACCCAGGGCCAGGCGGGGCGGCCCTGCGCGCGGCATTCGGGCACGACGTAGCCCAGGGCCACGCCGCAGGCCAGCACCAGGTCGATCGTGATCTGCGTGCTGCCCGGGCCGGCGAAGCCCTCGCGCCAGATGCCCAGGTAGCCCACCTGGGCCATGACCCACAGCGAGAAGGCGCCGAAGGCCGCGGTGACGATCCACAGGATGGGCTTGAGGGGGGACATGACCGGCTCCTTGGGTTGGGATGTCCGCCACTGTCGGCCCGCCAGCGCACCGCCGCAATGACCTGCCAGGTCATCGGCACCATCACCCGGCTGGCCTATGCTCGCGCCCATGCACCCCCTCACCGCCCTGCGCCGCGAGCGGCGCGTCAGCCAGATGGAGCTGGGCCTGCGCGCCGGTGTGTCCCAGCGCCACCTGAGCTGCATCGAGACCGGGCGCGCCCGCCCCACCCGCGCCACGCTGCTGGCCCTGCTGGATGCGCTGGACGCACCGCTGGCCGAGCGCAATGCCGCGCTGCTGGCCGCCGGCCTGGCGCCGGCCTACACCCAGCACGCGCTGGACGCGCCCCAGCTGGCCCCGGCACTGGATGCGGTGCGGCAGATGCTGCACGCCCCGGCAGCCCGCCGGCGCTGGTGCTGGACGCCGAGTGGAACCTGCTGATGGCCAACGCCGGCGTGCAGCGCCTGCTGGCGCTGCTGGAGCTCTCGCTGCCCGAGGGTCCGCTGAACCTGCTGGACTGGATGCTGGGCCCGCAGGGCCTGCGCAGCCGGCTGCTCAACGAGGCCGAGACCTGCGGCGAGGTGCTGCACCGCGCGCGGCGCGAGGCCCAGCACCTGCCGGCGCTGGCGGCGCGGCTGCAGCACCTGTCGGCCGACCTGCCCGACTGGCCGATGCCCACCGCCCACACCCCGCTGCTGCTGACCCGGCTGCGCTCCAGTGCGGGCGAACTGCGGCTGTTCTCGATGTTCAGCAGCTTCGGGGCACCGCTGGATGTGACGCTGGCGTCGCTGCGCATCGAGCACCTGTGGGCGGCCGATGCCGCGACGGCGGCGCTGTTGCACGGCTGAGGGGCGCACCAGATCGGCGCATCGGCGGTCCAGTGCCGGCTTTGGCCCGTTGTTTCGCCTCAGTCAGTCGGCATTTGCGCCGATAGTGCGGGCATGCGATTCATGCGAAGGTGAGACCATGCTCCGCCACAAGCACTCCATCCGGCTGTCGGCCGTCGACCAGCGCCTTTTCGAGGCACTGACCGGCCCCGGTCAGCCCGCGCCCACCACGGTGACCGACTACAACCAGCGTCTTCGCCTGGCGGTGCAGACCTGGAGCCAGGCGCGCAGCCGCGACGAACGCGACCTGGGCGTGATCGCCGCCGGCCTGCTGCTTGACGAGCAGGACCACGCCGCGGTGATCGACCACCAGCGGCTGGCGCGCGTGCGCCACTGAGCCGCATCAGCGGGCCCGGCGCAGCAGCGCCAGCCCCAGCGGGATCAGCGCCACGCCGCTGACGAACAGCAGCCACTGCGCCGGCGTCCAGGGCGCGTCGCCCGCCAGTGCCACGGTGCCGGCGGCCAGGCAGAAGACGCCCAGGTAGATCGGCACATGGCCATAGGCCCACCGCCGCAGCTGGCGGCCGCCGGCCGCGCCGTCGACCACGCGCTCGTCGTGGGCGCGCGTCACCTCGAAGTAGCCCAGCCAGGTCAGGAAGGCCAGCGCCGCGCCCAGCAGCGCCGCCGCCACGGCCGTGCCGTGCAGCGCCGGCCCATGGTCCAGCGCATGCACCACCGAGGCCATGCCCTCGCCCAGCAGGATGATCGTGAACAGGCCGAAGCGCTCGGGCAGGTGCTCGGGGTGCGGCGGCACCGCGGCGGTGTAGCGCGCCACCCACCACGGCGAGGCCATGTCCAGCGCCAGTGCCAGCCCCCACAGCGCCAGGCGCGGCATCGGCGGCAGCGCCGCCGAGACCGCCCACAGCAGCGCCTGCAGCCCGTACAGCCCGCCATAGGCACGGATCAGGCCCTGCGCGCCGCGCCAGCGCCGCTCGGCCAGGTAGGCCACGACCAGCAGGGCCTTGAAGGCTGCCATTCCCAGCGCGAAGCCGGCGGCCCGCTCGCCGAAGGCATCGCTGACGCCGTAGGCGATCACGCAGACGGCCAGGATCTGCGCCAGGCCCAGCCGGCGCTGGTCGGCTCGCTGCTGGTCGAAGCGCGTGGCATGGAAGGTGTGGCCCAGCCAGCACCACCACATCGCCATCAGCAGCAGCGCACTGCCGGCAGCGCCGACCGCATCGAAGTGGTGGGCGTAGTGGCCCGAGAGCTGCGCCACCGCCACCACGAACACCAGGTCGAAGAACAGTTCGAACCAGGTGGCCTTGCGCGCATGCACCAGCGGGGGCAGGGCGTCGGATGCATCGGGCTGGTGGCTCATCGGCTCATCCGCGCAAAGGCAAACTGCCGCCCCTGGCCCTGCTTGAACGCCAGGTGGATCCACACCATCGCCAGGGGCTCCAGGTAGCGGGCGGCACTGAGCGGGCCCATGTCCACGGCGTCGAAGCCGATCAGCGTGGCCAGCGCCAGCACCTGCTGGCGCGCGGCGGCGTCGTCGCCGGCCACCGGCATCATCGGCGCGCCCTGTGCGTAATGGCTGTCGGCCATGTTCTCGGCGCCGGTGGTGTTGAAGGCCTTGACCACGCGGGCGCCGCGGGCCCGCGCGGCGATCTGCTCGGCGCCGCTGGTGGTGGTGCCCAGGCTCAGGCCCGACAGCCCCGGTGCCAGCGGGTTGGTGGCGTCCACCAGCACGCGGCCCTGCCAGTCCGCCCGCTCGGCCGCGATGGCCAGCGCGGCGGCATAGGGCACGGCCAGGATCACCAGGCCGCCGCTGTCAATGGCCGCGGCGCTGCCGGTGAGGCGCGCCTGCGGCCCCAGCGCCGCCACCGCATCGGCGTAGCGGGCGGGTTCGGGCACGCCCAGGGTCACCGGCTGGCCGGCGCGCAGCAGCGCACGGGCCAGGGCCATGCCGACGTTGCCGGCGCCGAGGATGCTGATTGTCATCGTCGTCTCCTGCCGGTTCAGCGGCCCAGGGCCTCGATCACCAGGCGCGCGGTCTCGCCGCCCGAGAAGTTCTGCTGGCCGGTGATCAGGTTGCCGTCGCGCACCGCGAAGCTGCGCCACAGGCCTGCCTGCACGTAATTGGCGCCCAGGGCCTTCAGGCGGTCCTCGATGCGCCAGGGCATCACATGCTTGTCGCGCGGCAGCAGGCCGTAGGACCACACGGCGTTGTCGGCGAAGTCTTCCTCGATGTTGGCAAAGCCGGTGACGGTGCGGCCCTTGGCGATGTACTCGCCGCGGCTGTCACGGGCATAGGCCAGAATCGCGCTGCCGTGGCACAGCGCGGCGGCCACCTTGCCGGCCTCGAAGAAGGCGGCAAACACCCGGTGCAGCTCGGTCGCGCCCTCGAAGCTGAACATCGGCGCCTGGCCACCGGCCACGACGATGGCGTCGAAGGCCGCGATGTCGATCTCGGCCACCGGCCGGGTCTGCTCGACCAGCGCCTTGAGCTTGGGCGTGTGGAGGAAGCCCTGGCTGATCAGGTCGGTCTGGCTGTAGCCGCTGGGGTCGTTGGGGTCGCTCATCGCGTCAGCGGTGCAGGCGCCGCCCATCGGGCTGAAGACCTCGACCTCGTAACCCACCTCGACGAAGGCGTGGTACGGGTGGGTCAGCTCGCTCCACCAGAAGCCGACCGGCCAGCCGGTGGTGGTGGACACCGCGGGGTTGGCGATCACCATCGCCACGCGCTGGCGGCGCTGGGGGTTCAGCACATTGGGGTCCTGCAGGCTCATCGGGGTCTCCTGGTCGGTGGATGCGATGGCTGGCAGTCTGGTCGCTGGCGGCGTGGCTATCAATCCATCACAATGAGACGTACTGTTGACACACGGGGCAACAATGGACCTCTCCTCGCTGCAAGCCTTCGTCAAGGTGGTCCAGACCGGCAGCTTCACCCGCGCGGCCGATGCGCTGCAGACGCACAAGGCGCGCCTGTCGCGCGTGGTCAGCGATCTGGAGCGCGAACTGGGCGTGCGCCTGCTGGAGCGCAGCACGCGCTCGCTGTCGCTGACCGAGGCCGGGCGCGAGTTCTTCGAGCGTGCCCACGCCATCCTGGGCTCGGTCGACGAGGCGCGCCAGGCGATGCAGCGCATCCGCGGCGAGCCGCAGGGCACGCTGCGCCTGACCTGCGGGGTGGAGTTCGGTCTGGTGGCGGTGGGCGGCTGGATCGCCGAGTACCTGGCCACCTACCCGCAGGTGCAGGTCGAGGCCGACTACACCAACCGCGTGGTCGACATCGTCCACGAAGGCTTCGACCTGGCGGTGCGCGTGGGCCCGCTGGCCGACTCGTCGCTGGCCGCACGCCGCCTGGGGGCGCTGGACTACGGCCTGTATGCGTCGGCCGCCTACCTGCGCCGGCAGGGTCGGCCAGACAGCCCGGCCGCGCTGGTGCAGCACGCGCAGGTGGTGTATGCAGGCGCCGCGCCGCAGGGCCAGTGGATGCTGACGCGCGGCGACGACAGCCACCGCGTCAAGCTGCAGCCGCGCCTGCGCGTCAACACCAGCCTGGCCGCGCGCGAGGCGCTGCAGCGTGGTCTGGGCATCGGCCTGCTGCCGCGCCGCGTGGCCGAGCCGGACGGCCAGCGCGCGCTGCTGCAGCGCGTGCTGCCCGACTGGGCGGCGCCCGAGGTGCCGGTGCACGCGGTATTCGCCAGTGCGCGCTACCTGACGCCCAAGGTGAGGGCCTTCATCGACCTGGCGGCGCAGCAGTTTGGCGGGCCGGTCTGAACGCAGTGTCTCCGCCACGGGTGGGAAGCCTGTCCACAAGGTTTATATTGTTGTCATACAGCCTCCAGGCCGCTCCCACCATGCCCACCACTGCTGACCAGCCCTTCGGCAATATGCCAGCCCTGCGCGTGGGCGCCCGTCTGTCGGAGCAGTTGGCCGACGCGCTGGCGCTCAGCATCCGCGACGGTCAACTCAGCGCTGGCCAGAAGCTGCCAACCGAGCAGGCGCTGGTGGAGCGTTTCGGCGTCAGCCGCACGGTGGTGCGCGAAGCCCTCTCACGGCTCAAGACGCTGGGGCTGATCGAATCCCGCCAGGGGTCGGGAGCCTACATCAAGACCGCCTCGCCGCAGGCGCTGTCGCAACTGGCGTTCGAGCCCGACGGATCGCTCGACGCGGTGATCCAGATGGTCGAGGTGCGCCGCGCACTGGAGGCCGAATCGGCCGCGCTCGCCGCGGCGCGCCGCACGCCCCAGTCGGTCAAGCAGATCAGGCAGGCCCTGCAGGCCCTGGCCAAGGCCGTGCGCCAGGGCGGCGATGGTGTGCAGGAGGATGTGGCCTTCCATACCGCGATCGCCCAGGCCTCGCGCAATCCCTTCCTGCTGGCCACGCTGGCCTACCTGAATCGTTTCCTTCTGGACGCCACGCGCGTCACCCGGGCCAACGAGGCCACCCGCGCCGACCTCGAAGCCGAGGTGCACCGGGAGCACAGCGCCATCGTCGCCGCCATCGATGCAGGCGACGTGGCCGCGGCGCGCCAGGCCGGCGCGGCACACATGGTCAATGCGGCGCGCCGCATCGGCCAGGCCGACCCGGCATTCTGGGCGCGTCATGGCCAGCAATTGGCCGACCGCCTGCGTGCCGAACTGGGCCAGCCCCAGCCAGCGGCTGCGTCGCGCCGACGCTGACACTTCGGCGGCAGTCGCGCTGCCGCCACCGCCGCTCTGTGTGTCCCGCCGGCCACCGCCGCGCCACCACCGCGCCACCGAACGCCAAGGGAAAACCCGCTCGCCAGACCATCGCGCGATCTCCTAATATTTGTATGACAACCTGACGACATGACAGCAATCGGGTTGCGCCTCGAATCCATCCAGAAGGAGACCCCGATGTCCAAGCGTTCCCTCCTGCGGCTCGCGCCCGTCCTGGGCGCCGCCCTGCTGATCGCCGCGATCCCCGCCTCGGCACAGACCGTCCTGAAGCTCGGCCACGTGCTGGCCAAGGGCTCGCATTACGACGTCGGCGCGGTCAAGTTCTGTGAAGAGATCGAGAAGGGCACGGCCGGGCGCTACAAGTGCCAGGTCTACCCGGCCAGCTCTTTGGGCGGCGAGCGCGAGGAGATCGAGGCGGTGCAACTCGGTACGCAGGATTTCGTGCTCACCTCCACCGGCCCGGTCGGCAACTTCGTGCCCGAAATCAAGGTCGTCGATGTGCCCTTCCTGTTCCGCGACTATGACCATGCACGCAAGACGCTGGACGGCCCGATCGGTCAGGAGATGCTGACCCGGTTCCCGGCCCATGGCCTGGTCGCGCTGGCCTGGAGCGAGAACGGCTTTCGCCACATGACGAACAACAAGCGCCCCATCGTCAACGCTGCCGATGCCGCCGGCCTGAAGATGCGCACGATGGAGAACAAGGTGCACATGGAGGGCTACCGGACCTTCGGCATCCTGCCCACCCCAATGGCCTTCCCCGAGGTCTTCGGCGCGCTGCAGCAGGGCGTGGTCGACGGCCAGGAGAACCCGATCCCGGTGATCCTGGCGTCCAAGTTCTCCCAGGTGCAGAAGCACCTGTCGCTGACAGGCCATGTCTACTCGCCTGCTTTGCTGCTGACCTCGCCGCGGGTCTGGAACAAGCTCAGCGACGCCGACAAGAAGGTCTTCTCCGACGCCGCCAAGGCCAGCGTCGCCGCTACCCGCAAGAAGGTCAACGATGACGAGGCCAACGGCATTGCGCAGCTCGAAAAGGAAGGCATGCAGGTCGTCCGGCAGGTCAACAGCGCCAGCTTCCGGGACGCCACCAAGCCCGCCTATGTGAACTACGCCAAGGAGTTCGGCGCCGAGCGCATCGCCGCCATCCAGGCGATCAAGTGAGTCCGTGCCCTGCCGGTTCCGCCGCACTGCGCGCAGGAACCGGCGGGCGCCTCCCCGAACCCTGTCCGAGGCTACTGCCATGCAGACCTTCGAGAACGCCCTGATGCGGCTCAACCGTGGCGCCCTGGTGCTGCTGCTGGCGGCCATGGCCGTCATCATCTTTGCCAACGTGGTGCTGCGCTACACCACCAGCGAGTCCATCGAATGGGCCGAGGAAGTGGCGCGCTACTTGATGGTGTGGCTCACCTTTCTGGGGGCGGGTCCGGTGCTGCGCTACGGCGGGCACATCGCGGTTGAGAACCTGCAGGATGCACTGCCGCCACGCGCCGCGGTAGCGCTGCGTGCGCTGATCGCCTCGATGCTGTTCGCCTTCTTCGGCTTCATGGTCTGGTTCGGTCTGCTCTATGTGGAGCGTGCGCAGTACCAGATGACACCCACCACCCAGATCTCGATGTCCTGGGTCTACGCCGCCATCCCGGTCGGCGGGCTGCTGCTGGCGCTGCATCTGGCGCTGGTGCTGCGCGGCTATGTCGGCGAACGTCGCATGGCGGCCGACGACCACTTTGACGCCAACGCGAGCGCTTCCCTATGAGCATGAGCCTGATCCTGTTGCTGAGCGCCTGCGGACTGCTGGCGATCGGCATGCCCGTGGCCTTCGCGCTGGGGGTGTCCACCCTGTGCGCCGTGATGCTGGGCAGCGACTTCCCGCTGATCGCGATGCTGAAGCAGACCTACGAGGGCGTCGACAGCTTCCCGCTGATGGCAGTGCCCTTCTTCATCCTGGCGGCCGAGCTGATGAGCGGTGGCTCGCTGACAGAGGTGCTGCTGAAATTCGCCGCGCAGTTCGTCGGCCACCGCCGAGGCGGGCTGGGCTATACCAATGTGGTCTCGCTGACTTTCTTCTCGGGCATTTCGGGCTCGGCGCTGGCCGATGCGGCCGGTCCGGGCTCGATGATGATCCGCATGATGGACAAGGCCGGTTACGACCGCGCCTACGCCGCCGCGCTGACCGCCGCCACCGCGATCGTCGGGCCCATCATTCCACCGTCGATCATCATGATCATCTACGCGCTGCAGGACGAGCGCGTGTCGGTGGGTGCACTGTTCGTCGCGGGCTTCATTCCCGGGCTGCTGATCGCCGCCGGCATGGCGGCCGTCAACTGGCGCGTCTCCACCCAGCGCAACTACCGTGGCGACGAGGATGTCGCCACCTGGCAGGACAAGCTGCAGACCACCTGGCGCGCGCTGCCTGCACTGATGCTGCCGGTGATCATCCTGGGCGGCATGCGGGCGGGCTGGTTCACCCCCACCGAGGCTTCGGTGGTGGCGGTGTTCTACGCGCTGGTGTGTGGCAAGTGGATCTACCGCACGCTGCGCTGGGAGGCGCTGCCCGACATCCTGTCGCGCTCCTCGTTGCTGACAGCGTCGGTGCTGATCATCATCGGCATGTCCAACGCCTTCGCCTGGGTGTTGACTGTCGACGGTCTGCCGCTGACGCTGGCCGAATGGATGGCGGCTCAGCAGCTCAGCGCGATGGGCTTCCTGATCGCGGTGAACATCTTCCTGCTGATCTTCGGCATCTTCATCGAGCCGCTGCCTGGTGTGATGGTGCTGGTGCCCATCCTGGCGCCGGTGGCCGCCAAGTTGGGCATCGACCCGATCCACTTCGCGATGGTGGTGATCTTCAACCTCACGCTGGGGATGATCACGCCACCCGTGGGGGGGCTGCTGTTCGTCACCTCCAATGTGTCCAAGGTACCCCTTGCTGCGCTGACCCGCGAGCTCAAGCCCTTCCTGGTGGCGCATGCGGTGATCCTGGCGCTGCTGACCTTTTGGCCGGGCCTGAGCACCTGGGCGCCGCACGCGCTGGGCTTCCAATGAACCAAGAACGACCGAACCCCATGAGTGATAAGAGCATCGGTGTGATCGGCCTGGGCGCCATGGGCCGCGGCATGGCCGCCTCCCTGCGGCGCGCAGGCTGGAGGGTGCATGTCTGCGATGTCCGCGCGGAGGCCGCCCAGGCGTTTGCCGCCGAGGGCGGCGTGGCCTGTGGCAGCCCGGCCGAACTGGCGGCGCAGTGCGAGGTGATCGTCAGTGTGGTGGTCAATGCCGCGCAGACGGAGGCCGTGCTGTTCGGTGACGGCGGCGCCGCCGTGAACATGAAGCCAGGCAGCCTGTTCATCATGTGCTCGACCGTCGACCCGAACTGGTCGGTGCAGCTCGAGGCACGCCTGGCCGCGCAGGGTGTGCTGTACCTGGACGCGCCGATCTCCGGCGGCGCGGCCAAGGCCGCTTCGGGCGAGATGACGATGATGACGGCCGGCACGCCAGCGGCCTACGCCAAGGCCGGCGGCGCTCTGGAGGCGATGGCGGCCAAGGTCTACCGGCTGGGCGAGCGTGCAGGCAACGGCAGCAAGGTCAAGATCATCAACCAGCTGCTGGCGGGCGTGCACATCGCCGCGGCCGCTGAAGCCATGGCCCTGGGCCTGCGAGAGGGCGTGAAGGCCGAAGACCTCTACGACGTCATCACCCACAGCGCGGGCAACAGCTGGATGTTCGAGAACCGCATGGCCCATGTGCTGGCTGGCGACTACACGCCGCTCTCCGCCGTGGACATCTTCGTCAAGGACCTGGGCCTGGTGCTTGACACGGCACGCGCCACCAAGTTTCCGCTGCCGCTGTCTGCCACCGCGCACCAGATGTTCATGCAGGCCTCAACGGCGGGCTACGCCCGCGAGGACGATGCCGCGGTGATCAAGATCTTCCCGGGCATCACGCTGCCACCCGGCGCGGCCGGAGCCTGAGATGCGTCTGCTGATCACCGGTGGCGCCGGCTTTCTGGGGGCGAGGCTGGCGCGCGAGCTGCTGGCGTCGCCCCAGCTGGCCTGGGGAGGTGACGAGCCGTGCGGCCTGACCGAGCTGTGGTTGACCGACCAGGTGCCGCCGCCGGCGGACCTGTGCGAGGACCCACGGGTGCGGGTGCTGAGCGGTGATCTGCTGGACCTGCTGGACAGCGGCACGCTGAGCTTGCGCGGCAAGGATGCGGTGGTGCATCTGGCCGCGGCGGTCAGCGGCGACTGCGAGCGCGATCTGGACCTGGGTCTGCGCAGCAACATCGACACCACCCGCGCACTGCTGCAGGCGGCGCGGGCGGCGGGCCATGCGCCGCTGTTCGTCTATGCCAGCTCGGTGGCGGTGTTCGGCGGCGAGCCCGGTCAGCCGCTGCCCGCGCTGATCCGCGACGACACCCTGCCCGTGCCGCAGGGCAGCTACGGCGTCCAGAAGTTCATCGGCGAGCAGTTGGTCGCCGACTACGGCCGGCGCGGGCTGGTCCGGGCGCGCACGCTTCGGCTGATGACGGTGGCGATCCGCCCGGGGCGGCCCAATGGCGCCGCCTCGGGTTTCCTCAGTGGCATGGTGCGCGAGCCCCTGGCTGGTTTGCGCGCGAGCGTTCCGGTGCCTCCGCACACCGCGGTGGCCCTGGCCTCGCCTGGCAACACCATCGCCGGCCTGCTGGCCGCGCTGACCTGCTCGCACCGGGACTGGGGTCCCCGCACCGCCCTGAACCTGCCGGCACTGAGCACCACCGTTGGTGAGATCGCCGGGGCCCTGGGCCGCCTGGCCGGCCCGGCGGCGTTGGCGCTGCTGGACTGGGTGCCTGACGCGCGCATCGGCGCGATCGTCAGCGCCTGGCCCAGCCGCTTCGACACCGCCCGCGCCCACGCGCTGGGTCTGTCGCCCGACGCCAGCGTGGACGAACTTCTGGCCCAGTACGTGCGCGAGAACCGATCCGCCGTCCAGTGGCCCTGAGCTGAGAGACACCCATGAGCCTCCCCTTGCTCGGCTGCATCGCCGACGACTTCACCGGGGCCACCGACCTGGCCAACAACCTGGTTCGCGCCGGCATGCGCTGCGTGCAGACCATCGGCGTGCCGCAAGGCGATGTGCAGCTGCAGGCCGACGCCCTGGTCGTGGCGCTCAAGTCGCGCACCGTGCCGGCCGCTGACGCGGTGGCGCAGTCGCTGGCGGCGCTGCGCTGGCTGCAGGCGCAGGGCGTGCAGCAGATCTACTTCAAGTACTGCTCCACCTTCGACTCCACCGCCGAGGGCAACATCGGTCCGGTCACCGAGGCGCTGATGGACGCGCTGCACGGCGCGGGTCGGGGCTTCACGATCGCCTGCCCCGCCTTTCCGGAGAATCAGCGCACGGTGTTCAAGGGCCACCTCTTCGTGGGTGACGCGCTGCTGTCCGACAGCGGCATGCGCCACCATCCGCTCACCCCGATGACCGACGCCAACCTGGTGCGCGTGATGCAGTCGCAGACCCGCCGCCAGGTAGGACTGGTGGCCCATGACGTCGTGGTCGCCGGTCCGCAGGCGATCCGTGATCGTTTCACCTGCCTGCAGGCCGAGGGTGCGGGCGTGGCGGTGGTTGACGCCATCAGCCATCAGGATCTGATGCAGATCGGCCAGGCGCTGGCGGGCATGCCCCTGGTCACCGCCGGCTCCGGCATTGCCATTGGCCTGCCGCAGAACTGGCCGCAGCTGCAAGGCCGGACCGCCGCATCACCGGCCGACGCTTTGCCCCCGGCACGGGGTTGGCAGGCCGTGGTCTCGGGCAGTTGCTCGGTGGCCACCAACGCCCAGGTGCTGGCGTTCAGGCGCAGCGGTCGCCCCAGCCTGGGCATCGACCCGCTGGCGATGGCGGCGGGCGAGGATGTAGTCGCCCAGGCGCTGGCCTGGGCCGAGCCGCTGCTGGCTTCCGGCCCGGTGCTCGTTTACGCCACGGCCGAGCCGACTGCAGTCCGGGCGGTGCAGGAGCGCTTGGGCGTGGCCCGGGCTGGTGAGATGGTGGAGCACGCGCTGTCACGCATCGCCGCCGGGCTGGTGCAGCGCGGCGTGCGCCAGCTGCTGGTGGCTGGCGGCGAGACCTCCGGCGCCGTGGTGCAGGCGCTGGGCGTGCAGCGCATGACGATCGGCCTGCAAATCGACCCTGGCGTCCCGTGGACAGCGGCGGACACGCCGCTGTGCCCGGGCGAGCCGGTGCACATGGCGCTGAAGTCAGGCAACTTCGGCAGTCCCGACTTCTTCACCAAGGCCTTCGCACAACTGGCATCGCAGCCATGACCGAATCAGCACTGCGTGACGAGATCTGCCGGGTGGGCGAGTCGCTGTTCGCGCGCGGGTATGTACACGCGACGGCGGGCAACATCAGCGTGCGCCTGCCGGACGGTGGCTACCTGATCACACCGACCGACGCCTGCCTGGGCACGCTGGATCCCGCGCGCCTGGCCCATGTCAATGCAGAGGGTGTTCAGACAGCGGGCGACCGCGCCTCCAAGACCCTGACCCTGCACCGCCGGATCTATGGCGCCGACCCGCAGGCAGGTTGCGTGATCCACACCCATTCCACCCACCTGGTCGCGCTGTCGCTGGCGCCGCGCTGGGGTGCTGACACACCGACCTCTGACGATCTGTTGCCGCCGATCACGCCCTACTTCGTGATGAAGGTCGGTCATGTGCCGATGATTCCCTACCACCGCCCGGGCGACCCCGTGGTGGGTGAGTTGGTGGCGCAGCGCATGACGCGGATGCAGGCTGCCGGCATACCGATTCGGGCCGTCATGCTGGAGCGACTGGGCCCCACCGTGTGGCACGGCAGTCCGGCCGAGGCCAGCGCTGTGCTGGAAGAGCTGGAGGAAACCGCCAGGCTTTGGCTGCTGACCGGCGCCGCACCGCTGACCCCAGACCAGATCGACGAGTTGCGCCAGCAGTTCGGCGCCGCCTGGTGAACCCTTCACTTGCCCGACAGGACGCCCATGCCCCGATTCGCAGCGAACCTCACGATGCTCTACAACGAGCATGCCTTTCTGGACCGTTTCGCCGCCGCCGCGGCCGATGGATTCCTGGGCGTTGAGTACCTGTTTCCCTACGCCTTCCCGGCCCAGGAGATCGCGGCACGGCTGCGCGACCATGGCCTGCAGCAGGTGCTGTTCAACGCGCCGCCGGGCGACTGGGAGGCTGGCGAGCGCGGACTGGCCTGCCTGCCCGGGCGCGAGTCCGAGTTCCGCGCCGGCTTTGCGCAGGCGCTGGTCTATGCCGAGGAGCTGGACTGTCCGCGCATCCACGTGATGGCCGGCCTGGCCCCGGCCGGTGCGGAGCGCGCGGCGCTGCAGGCCACCTACGAGGCCAATCTGGCCTGGGCGGCAGCGCAGGCGCAGTCCGTCGGACGCGAGGTGCTGATCGAGCCGATCAACCCGCGCGACATCCCCGGCTTCTTTCTCAATCGGCAGGACGAGGCGCACCGCACCGTGCAGGCTGTCGGCGCACCCAACCTGAAGGTGCAGTTCGACCTCTACCACTGCCAGATCGTCGAAGGCGACGTAGCGATGAAGATCCGGCAGTACCTGCCCACCGGGCGCGTCGGCCACTTCCAGATTGCGGGTGTGCCGATGCGCCACGAGCCGGACCTGGGCGAGTTGCACCACCCGTACCTGTTCGATGTCATCGACGAGGTCGCGTTGGCCAGCGGCTGGCAGGGCTGGGTGGGTTGCGAGTACCGGCCGCAGCGCGGTGCAGTACCCGGCGGCACCCGTGATGGGCTGGGCTGGATGCGCTGCTGAGAGCGGCGCCTCAGGCCGCGGTCAGCGTGTTCAGCACATCGGCATACCACGCCAGGTTCAGGCCCAGCGTTTCGTCCTGCAGGCGATCGCGCGAACTCATGTCCATGCGGGTCGAGTGCACGCCCACCAGTTGCCAGGGCAGGCCAGCGTCGCCCGGGCCGCTCAGGCGCCGGCGCCGCAGCACCGGCGCACCGCTGCTGCCGCGGTGGGTGCGCGCATCGGTGAGGAAACAGCCCTGGCGCTGGAAGCGGATGCCGTAGGCCGAGGCCACCGAGGCGTTGCGCGCCACGGCCAGGTGGTGCACCGTGTCGTGGAAGCCCAGCGGGTAGCCGACGATGGTCAGGGCATCGCCGATGGCGATGTCCTCGTCCAGCGGATCCAGGTGGCTGCGGTCGAAGGCCTGCAGCACCGCGTTGGCGGGCAGCAGGCCGGTCTCGATCTCGATCACCGCCACGTCCACCGGTCCGCCGCTGTCGGTGGCGTCGCGCCACTGGCTCAGGCGGTTGCGGTACAGCGGCAGGCTCAGCACCGTGCAGCGGCTCAGGTCGCGCGCGTCGGTGTGCAGCAGCACCTCGAGGCGGTCGGGCTGGTGGCCGCTGGCCTCCTCGGAGAACACATGCCGGTTGCTGACCAGGAACAGTCGGCCGTCGCGCCGGAAGAAGAACCCGCTGGCGCTGGTCAGCACCTGGTAGCCGACATAGGTGGTGATCTGGGTGGTGGTGAGCAGCAGGGTCTCGGCCGGTCCGGCCGGTGGCGCGCTGGCCGACTCGGCCGGGGCGGCGCGCAGCCGCGCGGCGATGCGGGCCACGTCGCGCTCGAAGGTCGACAGCACCAGCTCGGAGATGTCGGCATGCAGCATCACGGTGCGGGCCACTTCGGCGTGGCTGTCGAAGGAGTCCCGCAGCCGGGCGCGCAGCGTGGGCGGCAGGGCGTCGATCAGGGCCGGCACCAGGGCGTCCAGGGCCACCTGGCTGCCCTTGAGTTCGCAGATGCGCTCGGTCGCCTCTTGCAGGTTCTTCATCGCCGGTCCCTCCGCAGGCCTCTGGCAACGGCCAGGGCCAAGAAAAAAGCGCGGCTGGGCCGCGCTCTCGGTGCCTGGGGCGGGGTGAACTGCCAGCGGTGGCTGGCGCTTCACGGCCCCGGGGGGAATGTCACCCGATCGAGCGGATGCGCGAGGCCTGCGGGCCCTTCTGGCCCTGGGTCACCTCGAACTCCACGCGCTGGTTCTCGGTCAGCGTCTTGAAGCCGCTGCCCTGGATTTCCTTGAAGTGGGCGAACAGGTCCTTGCCGCCGCTGTCGGGGGCGATGAAGCCAAAGCCCTTGCCTTCGTTGAACCACTTCACGGTGCCGGTTTCAGTCGTCATGATGTCTATCCTTGCTGGATGCGTTGAAAAGATGCCCCAGCTTTCGCCAGTGCGGGTCAGCAGCCTCCGGACATGGAGGCTGAATACGGTGGGGGTCGGGCCCAGGCCGGTGCAGGCACTGGGGTCGAGGCGGGTCACGGCGGTGCTCATTGGCGCGGGCCGTGGGTGTCGATCCAGACCAGGGCCTGGTCGATTGCGAACTGCGAGGCCTGGTCGGGGCTGTCGAACACCGGCATGAAGCGCATGATGCGGTCGTGCGTCATGCTGCCGCTGCCGCTGCGGATGGACACGCCAGCGCCGAAGCGGCCGCCGATCAGCGGGCGGGGGAGGGCAGACACGAGGTACTTGCCGACCTGTAGAGATGCTTGGATGAGGATTCCTTGGAGGACCTCGCCGTCACTGAAGCGGCGATGTCATGACTGTCTGGGGTGAGGCGCGCAGCGGTGGCGCGGGCGTCGGTCGAGCTCTGTCCGGCGTCTGGCCCGCGGGGTCGTTCGCGGCGGGCCGGAGGCAGCCAGAGAAGAGAGACAGCCGAAGCGATCAGACAGTCTGGCAGGGGATGGAGATCAGCGGGTGATCTCGGTGCGGTTGGGAGCCGCCACCAAAACAAGATAGCCAGTCTAGCACGTCCTGCCGCAGCGCGGTGGGTTCTTTCGTGCCACACTGGTCCATGACGCAACCGCTTCTGCAAGCCGCCGATCTGCGCGGCGCCACGCGCCTGACCACCGATGCGGTGGTCGGCCTCGCCAGCCTGGTCGAAGCGATGCACGCCCGCATTGCCAGCCCGCCCTGGCTGCCCGGCCTGGGCGGTGCCGTGCCCGGGGATGAACGCACCCGCGGCCTGACCGGCCTGGTCTACAAGACGGTGCGCGGTGTGACCCACCTGGTGGGTGGCAGCACCGAACACCTGCTGGGCTGGCTTGCGCTGGCCATGGCCGATCCGCAGCCCCTGCGGGCGCCACGCCCGGAGCGCGAGGCCTTTGTCGCTGCCCTCAACGGCGTGCTGGGCGATCACCTGGCCGCCACCGACAACCCCCTGGCGCTGGCCATGGCCTTTCGACAAGGCGGCCGCGCGTTGCCGCTGGACCGGCCCTCGCTGCGCGCTCGCGTGCCGGGCGCCACACCGAAGCTGCTGGTGCTGCTGCACGGCCTGTGCATGAACGACCTGCAGTGGCAGCGCGACGGCCACGACCACGGCGAGGCGCTGGCGCGTGAACTGGGCTACACGCCGGTCTACCTGCACTACAACAGCGGCCTGAGTGTCTCCACCAACGGGCGCATCCTGGCGCCGCTGCTGGAGCGCCTGTTCGATGCCTGGCCGGTGCCGGTCCAGCGCCTGGCCCTGCTGGGCCACAGCATGGGCGGACTGGTGGCACGCAGCGCGATCTACCACGCCGCGCTGATGCAGCGCGGCGGGCTGCGCTGGCCCGGCCGGCTCGACGACCTGGTCTGCCTGGGCACACCGCACCTGGGGGCGCCGCTGGAGCGCGCCGGGCATGGTGTCGATGTGCTGCTGGGCGCGGCGCCCTACGCCGCGCCGCTGGCGCGTATCGGCAAGCTGCGCAGTGCCGGCATCAACGACCTGCGGCGCGGCAGCATCCTTGGCGCCTCGGCGGCCGAGGACGACGCGCAGCGCGCAGCGGCCGTGGGCCTGCCGCCCGGCGTGCACTGCCGCGCGATCGCGGCCTGCCTGGGGCCGGCGGGTGGCAGCCTGAAGGGCCGGCTGCTGGGCGATGGCCTGGTGCCGGTGGCCAGCGCGCTGGGCCAGGATCCCGACCCCGCACGCAGCCTGGACTTCGCGCCCGAGGACCTGGCCATCGTCCACGACACCGGCCACCTGGACCTGCTGTCCTCGCCGGCGGTGTACGCGCAGCTGAAGGCCTGGCTGGCCTGAGGGCGGCGGCTCAGCCGGGCGCGTCGTCCGGCGAGGCCGGCAGGACGTGCAGCAGCTCGAACACGCTGCACACCACCGGCATGTCCGGCGCCGGCGTGCGGCCGATGCGGGCGCACTCGCGAGCAAAGAAGGCCTGGTGCGCCTGGCGCCAGAAGGCCAGCGAACCATCGCCCTCGCCCTCGATCGCGGCATAGCGTGCGTCCACCTGGTCAAAGGGGCGGATGTCGACCTCGGTCAGCCGCGTGACCAGGGCCGGGCGCCCGGCGTGGTCGATCACCACCTCGATATCACCCACCTGCGGCAGGTCCTCGCCGTCGTGCAGGGTCGCCCACAGCAGGCCGGTGCCGGCGCGTTTGCGGCCGCTGATGATCAGCGCCAGCAGTTCCCGCGACAACGCGGGCGAGTCGCCGTAGCCGTCCACCCGCACCCGGCCGGGCGGCAGGACCACGCCGCGCTCGGCCAGCGTGCGCAGCACGGCAGCGGTGTCGATCATGCGCAGTCGCGTGCCCGGCGCACGCCCTTGAGGAAGGCCCGGCGCACAGTGCCGGCGGCAATCGCGGCGGCCACCTGGCGCGAGTAGCGCTCGGCCCCGGTGAGCTTGCGCACCCAGCCACGGAAGGGCACGATGCCCTCGGCCGTGCGCTGCACCGCGTCGGCCGCCAGGTGGCCACCGCGTTCGATCAGCCCCGGGTTGGCCTCGGTGGCGGGGGCATCCAGGTCGGGGCCCAGCACCTCGTCCAGCGCGCGGATGTCGGCGGCCAGGGTGTCGCAGCGCGCATCGGCGAGCAGCGCGTAAGGCGCCTTCTGGGCCTGCTGCAGCGCCTCGGGGATCGGGGCATTGACCAGGTTCAGGTCGTTCAATGGCGTGACGGCGGCGCCGCTGAGCTTGGTCTGGTCGGCACTGGCGCAGGCGGTGAGCCACAGCGTGGCAGCGAGGAGCAGGGGCGCGGTTCTCATCGCGCCATTCTCGGTCAGCCGTCGATCGCGAACACCGCCACCGATTGCGGCGCCAGCATGAAGGCGCCGGCATCGGCCGGGCCCGGGGCGCTGCGCCACAGCAGCCGCGGACGCACGCCCTCAGGCAGGCCCTCGGGCCGGGCCTGTGAGGTGCTGGTGCCGTAGTTGATCAGCACCAGCGTGCGCTCGCTGCCCAGCCGGCGCTGGAAGGCCAGCACCAGGCCGTCGGCGCTGCTGTGCGCGAAGTCGCCGCGGGCCAGGCTGGCCCGAGCGTTGCGCAGGCCGATCAGCTGGCGGTAGAAGTGCCACAGCGACGTCGGGTCGGCGCGCTGCGCCGCCAGGTGGTGGGTGTCGGCGTTCGGCGCGCGGCCGTTGTACGGGCCCCGGGGGCTGAACCCGGCGCTGCCTGGCTCGGCGCTCCAGCTCATCGAGCCGCGCACCGGCCGGTCGCCCGGCAGACCGGGCAGGCTGGCCTGTCCCACTTCCTCGCCGTAATACACGAACGGCGTGCCGGGCTGCAGCAGGTAGCCGGCGGCGGCCAGGCGGTAGCGGGCGTCGTCGCCACCCACCTGGTCCCACAGGCGCAGGCCGGCGAAGATGTCGTGGCTGCTGGTGAAGGTGGCCATGCGCGGCGACGCGCTGCGGTAGTAACTGGCCAGTGCGGCCACCGACGCGGCCTCGCCCTTGGCAGCCTGCACGAAGTGGTGCTGGTAGCCGAACGCGAAGGCGCCGCCGCAGACGGCCGGGTCGCCGTAGGCCTGGGGCTCGGCGGTGGCTTCGCAGACCACGAAGCGGTTCGGGTAGGCCAGGATCGTGTCCTGCAGCCGCTTGGTCAGCGCGCGGCTCTCAGGCTGGTCGTTCCAGCGCACCGCGTCGTTCTCGATCAGGTGCGGCACCGCATCCAGCCGGAAGCCGTCCAGGCCGCGGTTGAGCCAGAAGCGCAGCGAATCGAGGTGGTAGTCGAAGACCTCGGGGCGGCGCAGGTTGAAGTCGGGCATGTGTGGCCCGAAGGTGGCGAAGAAGTGGTCCTTCGCACCCGCGGGTGCCGGCGGCTGGGTCTTCGGATCGCCATGCTCCCAGGGCCGGCTGGGCAGCCAGTACCAGGGGTTGGCGTCCCAGATGCGCCAGCCGCTGGGCGCATCTTCGCTGAAGACGAACCAGTCCCGCCAGGGGCTCTTCGGGTCGCTGATCGCCGCCTGGAACGCGGGGTGCTGGTACGAGGCATGGTTGACCACGTAGTCCATCACCACGCCGATGCCGCGGCGGTGTGCTTCGCGCAGCAGCGTGTCGACATCGGCCAGCGTGCCATAGGCCGGCTCCACCGCGCGGTGGTCGGTGGTGGCGTAGCCGTGGTCGTGGTCGGCGCTGGCGGTGATCGGCATCAGCCACAGGCCGCGGATGCCCAGCGCCTGCAGATCATCCAGGCGGCTGATCAGGCCCTTCAGATCCCCGATGCCGTCGCCGTCGCTGTCCTGGTAGGCGCGGACGAAGATTTCCATGAACACGCCATGCTGCCAGTCGGCCGGCAGGGCGCTGGCAGACGCCTGCATCGGCTGCGGGCTGCGGTCGAAGGCCGGTGTCGGGGCGGCCATCGCCCAGGTGCAGCACAGCGCCAGGCCAGCTGCGCGAAGATGGTGTAGTAAAGCTACATGCATGGCCCGGCATGCTGACACAACACAGGACAATTGCCAAGGGAAGTGGTTTCATGGATGGCGCAGAGCATTGTAATTTGGGTACATTCGGCGCCATGACGTCTGTGCTCTGGCGCGCCCTGTGGGCGCTGAATGTCGCGCTGTGGACCCCTGCCGTCCAGGCCGGCGACGACTGCAACGACCCGGCCCCGTGGCGGGTGCTGTCCGCGGCGGCCGAGCCGGCGGTCCCGGCGCGTGCGGTGCTGGCCGATCGCTCGCACCTGCGCTGGGCGGGCGCGCCGGAGGACGGCGATGTCTGGTTGCTGGCCGCGCCGCAGGGCGGACTGCGCACGCCGCCGGGCCAGGCGCCGCAGGGCGCGGTGCAGCGCTGGCGCCTGCCCGCCGCCAGCGCGGTGCCGGCCGACCTCAGCCAGCGCCTGCGCTACCTGGGCGACGGCGCCTGGCACCGGCTGCCCGCCGACGCCGTGGCGGCGCTGCCCGCGGTGCTGCGAGGTGACGCACGCGTGGTCCGGCTGGGCGACGACGGCCGTGTGCTCGCCGCCGCCGGCCTGCAGATCGCCGGGGCGCTGGATGATCTGTATGCCGCGGCCGAGTCACTCGCGGATCTGGGGGCCCATCCGGGCGCCACCGGGAGCCGCTGGCGCCTGTGGGCGCCGACGGCGCAGGCGGTCTCGCTGTGCCTGTACCGCAGCAACCAGGGCCCGGCCGTCGGCCAGCATCCGCTGCAACGTGACGAGGCCACCGGCAGCTGGCAACTGTCGCTGCCAGGCGATGCCCGCGGCCGCTACTACCGCTACCTGGTGGATGTGTGGGTGCCGGGCACGGGCCTGGTGCGCCAGCGGGTGGCCGATCCCTATGCGGTGTCGGCGGGGGTCGACGCGCGCCGCTCCTACGTCAGCGGCCTCGACGAGGCAGCCGTCACCCCCCGGGGCTGGTCCGGTGACCGTGCACCGGCCACCGTGCGCCAGGCCACCGACATGACGGTCTATGAGCTGCACCTGCGCGACTTCTCGGTCGGCGACGCCAGCGTGCCGCTGCGCGACCGTGGCCGCTACACCGCCTTCACCCATGCCCGCAGCGCCGGCATGCGCCACCTGCGCACGCTGGCCCGCGCCGGCTTGACCGACGTGCACCTGCTGCCGGTGTTCGACCATGGTGCGGTGCCCGAAGCCGGCTGCGTCACGCCCACTCCTCACGGCGGCCCGGCCGACGCAACGCAGCAGGCCGCAGTCGCCGCCAGCGCGGCGCGCGATTGCTTCAACTGGGGCTACGACCCGGTGCTGTTCAATGCCCCGGAGGGCAGCTACAGCCGCCGGGCGGCCGATGGCGCGTCGCGCCTGCACGAATTCCGCCAGATGGTGATGGCGCTGCACCGCGCCGGTCTGCGGGTGGGCATGGATGTGGTCTACAACCACACCGTGGCCTCGGGCCAGCACCCCAACGCGGTGCTCGACCGGGTGGTGCCGGGCTACTACCACCGCCTGAACGCCGACGGCGTGGTCGAGCGCAGCACCTGCTGCGACAACACCGCCACCGAGCACCGTATGATGGGCAAGCTGCTGGTGGACTCGGTGCTGCTGTGGGCCCGGGCGCACCACATCGACAGCTTCCGCTTCGACCTGATGGGGCACCAGCCGCGCGCGCTGATGGAGCGGCTGCAGCAGCGGCTGCGCAGCGAGCTGCCAGACCGTGTGATCCCCCTGATCGGCGAAGGCTGGAACTTCGGCGAGGTGGCCAACGGAACGCGCTTCGAGCAGGCCAGCCAGCTCAGCCTGAACGGCAGCGGCATCGGCAGCTTCAACGACCGCTTGCGTGACGCCGTGCGGGGTGGCGGTGCCGGCGACAGCGGCGTCGCGCTGTTGCAGCGCGCCGGCTGGGCCTTCGGCCTGGCCGACCGCCGCGCGGACGACGCCGAGCTGCAGCGCGCCGCCCTGTGGCTGCGCGCCGGCGCCGCCGGCAGCCTGCGCCGGTACCCGCTGCGCCAGCCTGACGGCAGCGTGCGCGAGGCGCAGGCCGTCGACTACGCCGGTCAGCCAGCCGGCTACGCGAGCCAGCCCACCGAGGTGGTCAACTACGTCGAGAACCACGACAACCAGACGCTGTTCGACAACGGCGTGATGAAGCTGCCGCCCGACACGCCGCGCGAGGTGCGTGCGCGCGCCCAGCTGGTGGCCCTGGCCACCGTGGCCTTCAGCCAGGGGGTGGCCTACTTCCACGCCGGGGGTGAGCTGATGCGCAGCAAGAGCCTGGACCGCAACAGCTTCGACTCGGGCGACTGGTTCAACCGCATCGACTGGACTGGCCGGGGCAACTTCTTCGGCACCGGCCTGCCGCCCGCGGGCGACAACCAGGCCGACTGGCCGGCGATGCGCGAGCGCCTGGCCGACCCCCGCATCGCACCGACGGCGCGCGAGATCGCGCTGGTGCGTGAGGGTTTCATCGACCTGCTGCGCATCCGCGCCAGCACGCCGCTGCTGCGCCTGGGCAGCGCCGACGAGGTGCTGCAACGCGTGCATGTGCTGCCCACCGAGCCCGCGCTGCTGGCTGTCCACATCGACGGGCGCCGCCGTGCAGACGCGGTGTTCGGCGCGCTGCTGCTGGTCGTCAATGCCAGCCGCGAGGCGCAGCGCTTCACGCCGCCCGAAGGACGCTGGGCCCTGCACCCCGCACTGGCCAGCGGCACTGGTGTGCTGCAGCGCGGCGCCCTCTGCGCGGCCCCGGGGCCCGAGGGGTCCATCACGGTGCCGGCCCAGAGCGTGCTGGCCTGTGTGCTGCCCCGGGCGTCATCGCCCTGAGGGGCTCACGCGGTCATCAGCCCAGCACCTGGCGCGCGGCCGCGGTGTACAGCGGAATGCCCAGCACCAGGTTGAAGGGAAAGGTCAGGCCCAGCGACAGGCCGACGTAGACCGCCGGCCGGGCCTCCGGGACCGCGTGGCGCAGCACCGCCGGCACCGCGATGTACGAGGCGCTGGCGGCCAGCACCATCAGCACCGCGCCATCGGCGGCACCCAGACCCACCAGCGCGGCCAGGGCCAGTGCCAGCGTCGCGTGCAGCAGCGGGCCGCCCACGCCGTACAGCCACAGCGCCGGCGGCAGGCCGCGCAGGCTGCCCAGGTGGCGGGCGGTCAGCAGGCCCATGTCCAGCAGGAAGAAGGCGAGCAGGCCCTTGAACAGGTCGCCGGTGAACAGCGTCATCGAGCGCGCGCCGGCGTCACCCGTGGCCAGGCCCACCAGCAGGGAACCCATCAGCAGCAGCAGGCCGCCGTCGGTACAGGCTTCCCGCACGGCCGTGCCCAGCGGCGTGCCGCTGCCCGTCGTCACCGTGGGCGTGCCGCCGCCAGCAGGCGCCGCTGCGAGCCGGCTGCGCAGCACCTGGGCAGAGGCCACCGCCAGCAGGATCGCCGGCGATTCCATCAGCGCCATCGCGGCCGCCATGTGGCCACCGGCCGGCGTGCCCTGCTGCTCCAGCACGTGCATCGCGGTGATGAAGGTCACCGCGCTCACGCTGCCATAGGTGGCCGCCACCGCCAGCGCATCAAAGGGCGGCAGCAGGCGACGCAAGGCCAGCCAGGCCAGTGCCGGCACCACCACCGACAGCACCACGGCGCAGGCCAGGGACGCCGCGATGTCCAGCGTCATGCCCGAGCGGGCCAGGGCGAAGCCGCCCTTCAGCCCCAGCGCCATCAGCAGGTACAGCGCCAGGAAGCGGGAGAGCTGGGGCGGCACCTCCAGCGAGGATTTCATCAGGCCCGCGGCGACGCCGAGGGCGAAAAACAGCAGGGCAGGGTCCAGCAGAGCGTTCATGGGGACGGGATGCTAGGGCTTCAAGGGCTTGTTGAAAAATCGATAATCCGGATTCAGGACATATCAAATCATCTATGGATCCAAGTTTCCGACGACTGCGCCTGCTGCTGGCCTTGTCGCGCACCGGCAGCATCACGGCCGCGGCGCGCGACTGCCATGTGAGCCAGCCCACCGCGTCGATGCAGCTGCGCGAGTTGTCCGAGGCGCTGGGCCTGCCCCTGCACGAGGCCGCCGGTCGTCGGGTGCGACTGACCGCGGCCGGCCACGAGGTGGCCGCAGCGGCCCAGCGCATGGTCGACGAGTGGGAGGCGCTGGAGCAGCGCATCGCCGCGATGAAAGGCCTGGAGCAGGGGCGCCTGCGGGTGTGCATGGCCAGCACGGCGAAGTACTTCCTGCCGCGCATGCTCGGTCCGTTCTGCCAGGCCCACCCCGGCATCGACATCACGCTGGAGGTGCTGAACCGCGACCGCGTGGTGCAGCGCCTGCGCGAGCAGCTGGATGACCTCTACCTGCTGTCGCAACCACCGCGTGACATCGCCCACCAGGCCGAGACGCTGATGGACAACCCGCTGGTGCTGATCGCGCCACTGGACCACCCGCTGGCTGCCGTGCCGCGGCTGCGCTGGCAGCGACTGCGTGGCGAACCTTTCATCCTGCGCGAGCACGGGTCGGGCACGCGCCTCGCGGTGGATGCCCACCTGGCCGCGCTGGGCCTGCAGCCGCGCGTGCGGCTGGAACTGGGCGACAACGAGGCGATCAAGCAGGCGGTGGCGGCCGGCATGGGCCTGGGGGTGGTGTCGCGCCATGCGCTGGCGGCGGACCCGGCCCGCGAAGGCCTGGCGCTGCCGTCGGTACAGCGCTTTCCGGTGCCCTCGTCGTGGTCGGTGCTGTGGCCCGCGGGTCGCCGCCTGTCGCCCGCGGCGCAGGCCTTTGTCGCCCACCTGCATGCGGCGTCGGCGGGCTGGGAGGCGCACTCCTGAGCCGCTGGCCCCGGGCGCGCCCGGCGGCCCGGGTGGTCAGCGGCCCGCACCCGTGGTCGCGCCTCGACCCGGTCCACCACCGCGGCCTGCGCCCGGCGACAATGCTGGTGTTCCATCCAGCTTCGGTGCCCATGGGTCTTGAGGGTTCACTTTCGAACCCCTTCCCAAGTCCTTGTTTGTGAAGCGAAATTTACGCGACGCTGCCTTTGCAATCGCGTGTAAGTGACTGATTTCATTGAATTTTTTGCTCGGATGCGTTGACCCTGGGTGGGTGGTGGGGTAAAGTGGGGGAAAGTGCACTTTTGTAGGTTCTCGTGTCCGATTTTGTGTTCCAAGGCGAGTCTGCGCTGACGCTGGACGGCAAGGGGCGGGTCACCGTCCCCGCCCGTTTCCGCGATGTGCTGGCCGCCCTGTGCGCCGGACAGATGACCGTGACCAAGCACCCCAGCCGCTGCCTGCTGCTGTTTCCGCGCCCGGCCTGGGTGGAGTTCCGCGGCAAGCTGATGGCGCTGCCGATGGGCTCCGAGGCCTGGCGGCGCCTGTTCATCGGCAGCGCGATGGATGTCGAGATCGACGGCGGCTCGCGCGTGCTGCTGTCGCCCGAGCTGCGCCAATGGGCCGGCCTGGGCAAGGACCTGATGCTGGTGGGCATGGGCTCGCGCATGGAGATCTGGGACCGCGAGCGCTACCTGGCCAACGAAGAGGCCACGCTGGCCGGCCCGATGCCCGATGGCCTGGCCAACATGGTGATGTGACGTGAGCGACGCCCCGTTCACCCACACCACCGTGCTGCTGCACGAGACCGTCGAGGCGGTGCTCGCGCGGCCCGAGGGCTGCTATGTGGACGGCACCTTCGGCCGCGGTGGTCACTCACGGCTGCTGCTGTCGAAGCTGGCGCCCGCCGGTCGCCTGATCGCCTTCGACAAGGACCCCGAGGCGGTGGCCGCCGCCACCTCTGGCGCCAACGCCATCACCGACCCGCGCTTCGAGATCCGCCACGCCAGCTTCACCGCGATGGTCGAGCTGCTGGCCGAGCGCGGCGCCGGCACGCTGGACGGCGTGATGCTGGACCTGGGCGTCTCGTCGCCGCAGATCGACAACCCCGAGCGCGGGTTCAGCTTCCGTTTCGACGGTCCGCTGGACATGCGCATGGATCCGACCCGTGGCGAGTCCGCCGCGGATTTCTTGGCCCGCGCCGACGAGCGCCAGATAGCACAGGTGATTCGCGACTATGGGGAAGAACGGTTTGCTGTACCGATTTCAAAGGCGCTTGCTGCTCGCCGGGCGAGCGGGAAGCCTGTTCGAACCACAGGCGAGCTGGCCGAGCTCGTGGCTCGCACGGTCAAGACCCGCGAGCCGGGCCAGGACCCTGCAACGCGCACATTTCAGGCTCTACGGATTCTCGTCAACGCCGAGCTTGAAGAGCTCGAGCAGGGACTGAGTGCCGCGCTGGAACTGCTGCGTGAGGGCGGCCGCCTGGCGGTGATCAGCTTCCACTCGCTGGAAGACCGCATCGTCAAGAGCTTCATCGCCCGCGAGAGCAAGGCCGAGGTCGATCGCCGCGCACCCTTTGCGCCGCCCACGCGGCCGCTGCGCCTGAAGGCGCTGGGCCGCATTCGCGCCGGGCAGGCCGAGCTGTCGGTCAATCCGCGCGCCCGCTCGGCGGTGCTGCGCGTGGCCGAGCGCACGCCGGAGGGCTTCGTCGCATGATGCGCCTGTCCGTGCTGCTGCTGATCGCGCTGGTGGCCAGCGGCCTGTACCTGGTGCGCACCAGCTACGAGTCGCGCCGCCTGTTCGTCGAGATCGAGAAGGCCAAGAACGACGAGAAGCAGCTGCTGGCCGATGAAAAGCGCCTGGACGCCGAGCGCCAGGCCCAGGCGACCCACCTGCGCGTCGAGCGCGTGGCGCGCGAGAAGCTGGGCATGCGCATGGCGGCCCCGGATGTCACCGTCTATGTCAGTGATGCGCGCAGCGCGTCCGGTGCCTCGGGGGCCCTGCGGTGAAACTCTTCCAGCGCTCGGCCAGCACCGGCGTGCAGTCGGTGCGTGGCGTCAACTACTCCAGCAGCCCGCTGCTGGCCTCCAAGACCCCGCCCTGGCGCAGCCGCTTCCTGGTGATGCTGTTCGGCGCGGGCTCGGTGGTGCTGGTCGGCCGCGCGCTCTACATCCAGGTGCTGCAGTCCGAGTTCTTCCAGAAGAAGGGCGAGGAGCGCTATGCGTCCACCGTGGCGCTGCCGGCCAACCGGGGCCGTATCGTCGACCGCGAGGGCCGCATCCTGGCGATCAGCGTCAATGCGCCCACCATCGCGGTCAACCCGCAGCACTTCCAGGCCAGCGGCGAGCAGAAGAAGGAGCTGGCCACGCTGCTCAAGCTGCCGCTCAAGGAGGTCGACCAGCGTCTGGCCGACGGCGGCGCCTATGCGGTGCTGCGTCGCCAGGTGGACGACGGCGTGGCCCAGCAGGTGCGCGCGCTGAAGATCAAGGGCCTGCAGTTCGAACCCGGCTACATCCGCCGCTACCCCGAGAGCGAAGCCGCCGCGCACGTGGTGGGCTTCACCGACATCGAGGACCACGGCCAGGAAGGCATCGAGCTGGCTCTGCAGCGCCAGTTGAAGGGCCAGGGCGGCTCGCGCGCGGTGGTCAAGGACCGGCTGGGCCGGGTGGTCGAGGAACTGGGCGACCCGGTCGATCCGCGCGACGGCCGCGACGTGACGCTGACCATCGACTCCAAGGTCCAGGCCCTGGCCTACCAGCGCCTGCGCGACGCGGTGCAGCAACACAAGGCCAAGGCCGGCTCGGTGGTGGTGCTCGACGCCCAGACCGGCGAGATCCTGGCGCTGGCCAACTACCCCAGCTATGTGCCGGGTGACCGCCGCAACCTCAGCGGCAACCAGCTGCGCAACCGCGCGATCACCGACGTCTTCGAGCCCGGCTCCACCGTCAAGCCCTTCATCATCGGCCGGGCGCTGGAAGAAGGCCTGGTGCGCCCCGAGACCGTGCTGGACACCCGGCCCTTCATGGTCGGCCCGCTGCGCGTCAATGATGGCGACCACGGCCGCCCCGAGATGTCGGTGGCGCAGATCATCCAGAAGTCGTCCAACGTCGGCACGGTCAAGCTGGCCCAGCGCATCGACACCCGCACCATGGGCGAGCTCTACCAGAGCGTGGGCTTCGGCCAGAAGCCGCAGATCGGCTTTCCCGGCACCGCCACCGGCAAGCTGCGGCCCTGGAAGAGCTGGCTGCCGGTCGAGAAGGCGACGATGGCCTATGGCTACGGCCTGTCGGCCTCGCTGCTGCAGATCGCCCGCGCCTACACCGCGATCGCCCGCGACGGCGAACTGGCGCCGCTGACCCTGGTCAAGGGCGGTGAGGCCCTGCCCACCGCACGCGTCTTCCGCCCCGAGACCGCCCGCACTCTGCGTCAGATGATGCGCGGCACGGTCAGCAAGGACGGCACCGCGCCGCTGGCCCAGCCGCTGGGCTACTCGGCAGGCGGCAAGACCGGCACCGCCGCCAAGCAGGAAGGCAAGGGCTACGCCAGCCACAAGTACCGCGCCTGGTTCGCCGGCTTCTCGCCGGTGGACCACCCGCGCGTGGTGGTGGCGGTGATGATCGACGAGCCCAGCAACGGGGTGTACTACGGCGGCCTGGTGGCCGCGCCGGTGTTCAAGGTCGTCGTTGAGCAGGCGCTGCGCACGCTGGGTGTGCCGCCTGATCTGGATGTCAAGCCGCAGGTGGTGGCGCAGGCGCCCGCCACCACGTCCAACAAGGTGCAGTGAGATGCCGCTGACCCGCCTGAAGAATCCCGACGCCGCCGCCCGCTGGCTCAGCTCCTGGGTCACCGGTGCGCTGCGCACCGACAGCCGCCAGGTCCGACCGGGTGATGCCTTCATCGCCTGGCCCGGCTACGCCACCGACGGCCGCCGCTTCGTGCAGGCGGCGCTGGAGGCCGGCGCCTCGACCTGCCTGGTCGAGGCCGAGGGCATCGAGGCCTTCGGTTTCGACGACGCCCGCATCGCGGTGCTGCCCGGCCTGAAGGCCGCAACGCCGCTGATCGCCCATGCCTTCTACCGCCAGCCCAGCGCCGCGTTGCGGGTGGTGGCCACCACCGGCACCAATGGCAAGACCAGCACCGCCTGGTGGACGGCCCAGGCGCTGTCGCTGCTGGGCCAGCGCTGCGGCGTGGTCGGCACGCTGGGCGTGGGCACGCCGCCCACGCCGGGCGACGACGCCGGCGAGATCGTCTACACCGGTCTGACCACCCCCGACCCGGTGGTGCTGCAGCAGGGTTTTCGCCGCATGGTCGACGCCGGCTATGCGGCCTGCGCGATCGAGGCCTCGTCGATCGGCATCGTCGAGCACCGGCTGGATGCCACCGCCATCGATGTGGCGCTGTTCACCAACTTCACGCAGGACCACCTGGACTACCACGGCGACATGGCCACCTACCGCGCCGCCAAGCGCGCGCTGTTCGACTGGCCGGGTCTGAAGGCGGCGGTGATCAATGTCGACGACCCCACCGGCGCCGAGCTGGTGGCCGAGCTGGCTGGCCGCGGCCCGGCGCTGTGGACGGTGTCGGTCGAGGGTGAGGCGCGCCTGTCGGCCCAGCATGTGCGCTGGGAAGACGGCGGCCTGGTGTTCTCGGTGGTCGAGGGCGACCGGCGCGCCGAGGCGCGCACCGGCCTGATCGGCGACTACAACGTCAGCAACCTGCTGGTGGTGATCGGCGCGCTGCGTGCGCTGGGCGTGCCGCTGTCCGAAGCCGTGGCCGCGGCCGCCCGCGTGACGCCGGTGCCCGGCCGCATGCAGCGCGTGGTGGGCGAGGGCGCCGGCCCCGAAGTGGTGGTCGACTACGCCCACACCCCCGACGCCCTGGACAAGGCCCTGGGCGCGCTCAAGCCGCTGGCTGAGGCGCGTGGCGGCCAGCTCTGGTGCGTGTTCGGCTGCGGCGGCGACCGCGACCCGGGCAAGCGTTCGCTGATGGGCGCGATCGCCGAGCGCTATGCCCACCGCGTGGTGGTCACCAGCGACAACCCGCGCTCCGAGGACCCGCAGGCCATCATCGAGCAGATCGTCAGCGGCCTGTCGGAGGGCGCTGGCACGCTCAAGCTGACGGTGGAGGTGGACCGCCGCCTGGCCATCCTCGAGGCGCTGGCCGCGGCCGGCCCGCAGGACGTGGTGCTGATCGCCGGCAAGGGCCATGAGGACTACCAGGAGGTGCACGGCGTGCGCCACCCGTTCTCGGATGCCGCGGTCGCGGCTGGCGCGCTGCACGCGAGGGCCACCGCATGACGCTGATGTCGCTCGGTCGTGCTGCCCAGCTGCTCGGCGCCGATGCCGCGCTGTTGGGCGACGCTGGCGTGGACTTCGCCCGCGTGCACACCGACACCCGTACGCTGCAGCCGGGCGACCTGTTCGTCGCGCTGCTCGGCGAGCGCTTCGACGCGCACGACTTCCTGCCCCAGGCCCGTGCCGCCGGCGCGGTGGCCGCGCTGGCCGAGCGCGGTCTGGCCGAGGCCGGCCTGCCGGGCCTGCAGGTGGCCGACAGCCTGCGCGGCCTGCAGCGCCTGGCCACCGCCTGGCGTGCCACGCAGACGCTGCCGCTGATCGCCGTGACCGGCAGCAATGGCAAGACCACGGTCACGCAGATGATCGCCAGCATCCTGCGCGCCGCCCATGGCGAGCGCGCGCTGGCCACCAGCGGCAACCTGAACAACCACATCGGCGTGCCGCTGACCGTGCTGCGCCTGAACGGGCATGCGGCGGCGGTGGTCGAGCTGGGCATGAACCACCCGGGCGAGATCGCCGAGCTGGCCGCGATCGCCCAGCCCACGGTGGCCCTGGTCAACAACGCGCAGCGCGAGCACCAGGAGTTCATGGGCACGGTCGAGGCCGTGGCGCGCGAGAACGGCTGCGCGATCAGCGCGCTGCCCGCCGAGGGCGTGGCGGTCTTCCCTGCAGACGACGCCTACACCGCCGTCTGGCGTGAGCTGGCCGGCACCCGCCGCACGCTGAGCTTTGCGCTCGACACGGCGGCCGACGTCACCGGCGAGGCGCGCTGGGACATCGACCACTGGGCGCTGCGTCTGCGCACGCCGCAGGGCGAGGCCGGTCTGGCGCTGCGCATCGCCGGGCAGCACAACGTCAAGAACGCGCTGGCCGCGGCGGCCTCGGCGCTGGCCGCCGGCATCCCGCTGTCGGCGGTGCGCGACGGCCTGGCGGCCTTCGAGCCGGTCAAGGGCCGCTCGCAGGTCAAGCCGCTGGCGCGCGGCGGCCGCGCGCTGACGCTGATCGACGACACCTACAACGCCAACCCCGACTCGGTGCGTGCTGCCATCGACGTGCTGGCCGCACTGCCGGCGCCGCGCTGGCTGCTGCTGGGCGACATGGGCGAGGTGGGCGACCAGGGCCCGGCCTTCCACGCCGAGGTGGGCGCCTATGCGCGCGAACGCGGCATCGAATCCGTGTGGTGCGCCGGCACGCTGGCGGCCGACGCCGCGCGTGCGGCCGGCGGTCGTCACTTTGCCGACGTGCCCCAGCTGCTGGCGGCGCTGAACGAGGCGCCCGCGTTCGCATCGGTGCTGGTCAAGGGATCGCGCTTCATGCAGATGGAGCGGGTGGTGGCGGCCTTGCAGGCCGCCGATCCGGCGCAGGAGGGCGCATGCTGCTGAGTCTGGCCCAATGGCTGCAATCCCTGTACCCGGAGAGCCTGGGCTTCCTGCGCGTCTTCCAGTACATCACCTTCCGTGCGGTGCTGGCGGCGATGACCGCGCTGCTGATCGGCCTGGCCTTCGGCCCCTGGCTGATCCGCCGCCTGACCGAGCTGAAGATCGGCCAGCCGGTGCGCGGCTATGCGATGGAGACGCACCTGGTCAAGAGCGGCACGCCCACGATGGGCGGCGCGCTGATCCTGATCGGCATCTTCGTCGCCACGCTGCTGTGGAGCGACTGGAGCAACCGCTTCGTCTGGATCGTGATGATCGTCACCTTCGGCTTCGGCGCGATCGGCTGGGTTGATGACTGGCGCAAGGTGGTCGACAAGAACCCCGAGGGCATGGCCTCGCGCGAGAAGTTCATGTGGCAGACGCTGATCGGCGTGCTGGCGGCGATCTACCTGGCCTTCAGCGTGTCCGAGACCAGCAACCTGCGCGTGATCGAGCTGTTCTTCCGCTGGATCCAGAGCGGCTTCTCGAACGACCTGCCGCCCAAGGCCGACCTGATGCTGCCCTTCTTCAAGACGGTCAGCTATCCGCTGGGCGTGTTCGGCTTCATGTTCTTCGCCTGGTTCGTCATCGTCGGCATGAGCAACGCGGTCAACCTGACCGATGGCCTGGATGGCCTGGCGATCATGCCGGTGGTGCTGGTGGCGGCGGCGCTGGCGATCTTCAGCTACGTCGTGGGCAACGCGGTGTACTCGAAGTACCTGCTGTTCCCGCACATCCCCGGCGCGGGCGAGCTGATGATCTTCTGTGCCGCGATCAGCGGGGCCGGCCTGGCCTTCCTGTGGTTCAACGCCTACCCGGCGCAGGTCTTCATGGGCGACGTCGGCGCACTGGCGCTGGGTGGCGCGCTGGGCACGGTGGCGGTGATCACGCGCCAGGAGATCCTGCTCGGGATCATGGGCGGCGTGTTCGTCGTCGAGGCGGCGTCGGTGGCGCTGCAGGTGGGCTGGTTCAAGTACACCAAGCGCAAGTACGGCGAGGGCCGGCGCATCCTGCTGATGGCGCCGCTGCACCACCACTTCGAGAAATCGGGCTGGAACGAGACGCAGGTCGTCATTCGTTTCTGGATCATCACCATGCTGCTGTGCCTGGTCGGCCTGGCATCACTGAAGCTTCGCTGACCGTGCATTTCCTCCACGACCTCTCCGTGCTGATCCTGGGCCTGGGTGACTCCGGCCTGGCGATGGCGCGCTGGTGCGCCCGCCAGGGCGCGGCGACGATCCGGGTCTGGGATTCGCGCGAGGCGCCGCCGCAGGCCGCCGCGCTGGCGACCGACGTGCCCGCGGCCACGCTGTTCAGCGGTGCCTTGGGGGCCGGGCAACTGGGTGACGCCAGGCTGGTGCTGAAGAGCCCCGGCCTGGCGCCCACCGATGCGCGCATCGCGCCGCTGCTGGACGCCGCGCGCGCCCAAGGGCTGGCGGTGATGGGCGAGCTGGACCTGTTCGCCCACGCGCTGGCCGACCTGAAGGCTGCGCGCGGCTATGCGCCCAAGGTGCTGGCGATCACCGGCACCAATGGCAAGACCACGACCACCTCGCTGACGGCGATGCTGGTCGAGCGCGCCGGGCTGCGCGTGGGCCTGGCGGGCAACATCGGCCCGACGATGCTGGACACGCTGGCCGCTGCGCTGGCGCTGGAGCCGGCGCCCGAGGCCGCCGCTGCCGAACAGACTGAGGCCGAGCACGAGACACCTGAGGACGTCGTTGGGCAGTACGCCGAACCCGCCGGAGACACGGACGGGGCGGCGATCGACGCGCCAGGGGTGCATGGGGAGCCCGCGGACGATACCGCGGACGGATCTGAACCTGGGGAGGAGGGGGCGCCGCTCGTGCTGGCACCTCCCCCTCCCAAGGATCCGGTGTTCGCCCACCTGCCCCCCGTCTGGGTGCTCGAGCTCAGCAGCTTCCAGCTCGACGGCGTGCGCGGCTTCGAGCCCAGCGCCGCCACCGTGCTCAACATCAGCCAGGACCACCTGGACTGGCACGGCGACATGGCCGCCTACGCCGCGGCCAAGGCGCGCATCTTCGGCGAGCAGGGGCTGATGGTCATCAACCGTGACGAGCCGCTGGTCGAGGCCATGGTGCCCGCGCCGCAACTCGTCAAGGGCGGCCGCGGCAAGCCCGCCAAGGCGGTGGGCCGCGCGGTGCTGCGCTTCGGTCTGGACGCACCGCAGCGCCCGGGCGACTTCGGTCTGGTCACCGAGGGCGGCATGGCCTGGCTGGTGCGCGCCATGCCCGCCGACGAGACCATCAAGCGCAAGAAGGGTGAAGCGGAAGAGCTGATCATCCAGCGCCTGATGCCCGCCGATGCGCTGCGCATCCGCGGCCGCCACAACGCCAGCAATGCGCTGGCCGCGCTGGCGCTGGCCACGGCGATCGGCTGCCCGCTGGCGCCGATGCTGCACGGACTGCGCGAGTACCGCGGCGAGCCGCACCGCGTCGAGCCGATCGGCATCGTCGGCGGCATCGAGGCGGTGGACGACAGCAAGGGCACCAATGTCGGCGCCACCGTGGCGGCGATCAAGGGCCTGGGCGAGGACCGCGTCAGCAGCAAGCTGGTGGTGATCCTGGGCGGCGACGGCAAGGGCCAGGACTTCGCGCCGCTGGCCGCCCCGGTGCAGCGTCATGTGCGTGCGGTGGCCCTGATCGGCCGCGACGCCGAGGCCATCGCCGCCGCGCTGGCCGGCACGGGGGTGCCGATGCAGCGCCACGACACGCTGGAGGCCGCCGTGCCCTGGTGCTTCGCGCAGGCTCAGGAAGGCGACGCCGTGTTGCTCAGCCCGGCCTGCGCCAGCCTGGACATGTTCCGCAACTACGCCCACCGCGCCCAGGTCTTTGCCGACGCGGTGCAGCAGCTGGCGCATGAGCGCGGGGAGCTGCTGTCATGAACTTCGCTGCCGCGCTCAAGCCCGATGTGGCCGGCTGGCGTGCCCGCCTGGCGGGCCTGTTCGGCCGCCGGGGCGAGGGCAGCGAGCCGCTGCCGCCGATCCGCGACTGGGTGGGTGGCAGCGAAGGCCGCCCGGCCGCCATCGCCGGCATCGACCTGGCGCTGATCTGGGTGACGGTGGCGCTGCTGGCGCTGGGCCTGGTGATGGTCTATTCGGCCTCGGTGGCGCTGCCCGACAACCCCAAATTCGCCAAGTACACGCCCACCTATTTCCTGGGCCGCCAGGCGATGTTCATTGCCGTGTCCTTCGTCGCTGCGCTGGTCACGCTGCAGATCCCGATCGCGGTGTGGGAGAAGTGGGCGCCGTGGCTGTTCGCGATCTCGCTGGCGATGCTGATCGTGGTGTTGATCCCGCACGTGGGCAAGGGCGTCAACGGCGCGCGGCGCTGGCTGCCGCTGGGCGTGATGAACTTCCAGCCCAGCGAGCTGGCCAAGCTGTCGATCGCGATGTACGCGGCCAGCTACATGGTCCGCAAGATGGACGTCAAGGAGAACTTCTTCAAGGCGGTCTGGCCGATGGCGGTGTCGCTGGGCGTGATCGGCGTGCTGCTGCTGGCCGAGCCTGACATGGGCGCCTTCATGGTGATCGCCGCAGTGGCGCTGGCCATCCTGTTCCTGGGCGGCGTCAACGGCCGGATGTTCCTGCTCAGCGTGGCGGTGCTGGTCGGCGCCTTCGTGCTGATGATCGTCTTCAGCGAATTCCGCCGCCAGCGCATCTTCGCCTACCTCGACCCCTGGAACCCCGACTACGCCCAGGGCAAGGCCTACCAGCTGACGCACTCGCTGATCGCCTTCGGCCGCGGCGAGCTGTTCGGTCAGGGCCTGGGCTCGTCGATCGAGAAGCTGCACTACCTGCCCGAGGCGCACACCGACTTCCTGCTGGCGGTGATCGGCGAGGAGCTCGGCTTCGTCGCCGTGCTGTCGGTGGTGCTGGCCTTCTTCTGGCTGACCCGCCGCATCTTCGTCATCGGACGCCAGGCGATCGCGCTGGACCGCGTCTTCGCCGGCCTGATGGTGCAGGGCATCGGTGTCTGGTTCGGCGGCCAGAGCTTCATCAACATGGGCGTCAACCTGGGCGTGCTGCCCACCAAGGGCCTGACGCTGCCGCTGCTGAGCTATGGCGGCTCGGGCATCCTGATGAACCTGATCGCGCTTGCCATCGTCTTGCGCGTCGACCAAGAGAATCGCCAATTGATGCGGGGAGGGCGCGCGTGAGCCGTCACCTCGTGGTCATGGCAGCCGGCACGGGCGGCCACGTGATTCCCGGCCTGGCGGTGGCGCGCGAGATGCTCTCGCGCGGCTGGACCGTCAGCTGGCTGGGCACCGAGGGTGGCATGGAGAACCGGCTGGTGCCGCCCAGCGGCATCAGCATGGACCGGCTGTCCTTCACCGGCCTGCGCGGCAAGGGTTGGCTGCACACGCTGACCGGCGGTGTGCGCCTGCTCAAGGCCTTCTGGGACGCGCTGCGCATCCTGCGCCAGCGCCGCGCCGACGCGGTGCTGGGCATGGGCGGCTATGTCTGCTTCCCGGGCGGGCTGATGGCCTCGCTGCTGGGCAAGCCGCTGATGCTGGTGAACGCCGACGCGGCGCTGCTGATGAGCAACAAGGCGCTGCTGCCGGTGGCCGACGCGGTGGCCTTCGGTTTCGACGGCCCCGACGCCGCACGCGTGCGCCATGGCAAGGTCACCGGCAACCCGGTGCGCCAGGAGATCGAGCAGATGCCGCAGCCCGCCGCGCGCTTCGCCGGCCGCGAGGGTCCGCTGCGCCTGCTGCTGGTGGGCGGCAGCCTGGGTGCCAAGGTGCTCAACGAGACCCTGCCCGCCGCACTGGCACACCTGCCGGCCGATGCCCGCCCGCAGGTCACGCACCAGACCGGCATGGCCCACCTGGACGATGTGCGCGGGCGCTACGCCACGCTGGGCGTCGAGGCCGAGATCCTGCCCTTCATCGATGACATGGACCGTCGCCTGGCCGACTGCGATGTGGTGCTGTGCCGCGCCGGCGCGATCACGGTGAGTGAGCTGTGTGCCGGCGGTGTGGCCAGCGTGCTGGTGCCGCTGATCGTCTCGACCACCTCGCACCAGCGCGACAACGCGGCCTGGATGGCCGAGCGTGGCGCCGCGATCCACCTGCCGCAGACCGAGATGACCCCGCAGTCGCTGGCCGACCTGCTGCAGGGCCTGTCGCGCGACAAGCTGCTGGCGATGGCCGAGGCCGCGCGCGGCCTGGCCCGCCCCCATGCCGCCGCGAAGGTGGCTGACGAGATCGAGGGACTGGTGGCATGAAGCACGCCGTCAAGCACATCCACTTCGTGGGCGTCGGCGGTGCCGGCATGAGCGGCATCGCCGAAATCCTGCACAACCTGGGCTACACCGTGTCCGGCTCGGACCAGTCCGACAGCGCGGTCACGCGCCGCCTGGCTGAGCTGGGCATCCGCATCCACACCGGCCACGACGCCGCCCACATCGCCGGCGCCGAGGCGCTGGTCACCTCCACCGCGGTCAAGGGCGACAACCCCGAGGTCATCGCCGCCCGCGCCCGGCGCGTGCCGGTGGTGCCGCGCGCGGTGATGCTGGCCGAGCTGATGCGCCTGAAGAAGGGCATCGCGATCGCCGGCACCCACGGCAAGACCACCACCACCTCGCTGGTCACCAGCGTGCTGGCCGAGGCCGGGCTGGACCCGACCTTCGTGATCGGCGGCAAGCTCAACTCGGCCGGTGCCAACTCGGCGCTGGGCTCGGGCGACTTCATCGTCGTCGAGGCCGATGAATCCGATGCTTCGTTCCTGAACCTGATGCCCATCCTGTCGGTCGTCACCAACATCGACGCCGACCACATGGACACCTACGGCCACGACTTCGCGCGGCTGAAGGCCGCCTTCGTCGACTTCCTGCACCGCATGCCCTTCTACGGTGCCGCCATCGTCTGCGGCGACGACCCTGGCGTGAAGAGCATCGTGCCGATGATCTCGCGACCGGTGGTCACCTACGGCCTGGGCGAGGACGTGCAGGTGCGGGCGATCGACGTGCAGGCCCTGCCCGGCGGCCAGATGCGCTTCACCTGCCAGCGCCGCAACGGCGTGGTGATGCCCGACCTGCAGATCACGCTGAACCTGCCCGGCGAGCACAACGTGCGCAACGCGCTGGCGGCGATCGCCATCGCCACCGAGCTGGAACTGCCCGACGCGCCGATCGTCGCGGCGCTGGCCAAGTTCAGCGGCGTCGGCCGGCGCTTCCAGCGCTGGGGCGAGGTGCGGCCCACCCAGGGCGGCGCGGTCACGCTGATCGACGACTACGGCCACCACCCGGTGGAGATGGCCGCGGTGCTGTCGGCGGCGCGCGGCGCCTTCCCGGGCCAGCGCCTGGTGCTGGCCTTCCAGCCGCACCGCTACACCCGCACCCGCGACTGCTTCGAGGACTTCGTCAAGGTGATGGGCCAGGCCGATGCGGTGCTGCTGACCGAGGTCTACGCCGCCGGCGAGGCACCGATCGTGGCGGCCGATGGCCGCTCGCTGGCGCGCGCGCTGCGCGTGGCGGGCAAGGTGGATCCGGTCTTCGTCGACGACGTGGCCGAGTTGCCGCAGCAGCTGCTCGACTTCACGCGCGACGGCGACGTGGTGATCCTGATGGGCGCCGGATCGATCGGCGGCGTGCCGGCCAAGGTGGTGGAACTCGCAGGGAGCAGCGCGGCATGAAGGCGATCGACGTCAAGACACTGGGCAAGGTGGCGGTGCTGATGGGCGGCCACTCGGCCGAGCGCGAGGTCTCGGCCACGATGTCCGGCCCCGGCGTGCTGGCTGCGCTGCGCTCGCAGGGCGTGGACGCGCACCCCTTCGACCCGGCCGAGCGCGAGCTGGGTGAACTCAAGCGCGAGGGCTTCCAGCGCTGCTTCATCGCGCTGCATGGTCGCGGCGGCGAGGACGGCACGGTGCAGGGCGCGCTCGAGCTGTTGGGCATTCCCTACACCGGCTCGGGCGTGATGGCCTCGGCGATCGCCATGGACAAGGTCATGACCAAGCGGGTCTGGATGGCCGAGGGCCTGCCCACACCCGCCTGGCGTCTCCTCGGAAAAGGCCATCACACGCGGGAAGACACGCGCGCCGTGCCCGACGTGCTGGGCCTGCCGATGATCGTCAAGCCGGCGCGCGAGGGTTCGTCCTTTGGTGTCACCAAGGTCGAAGGCTACTCAAATGTGATGGAAGCGGTCACTCTCGCGGCACAATACGACTCCGACGTGCTTTGCGAAGAATTCATCGATGGCGACGAAGTCACCTGCCCGGTGCTGGGAGAGGGTGACGCCGCCGTCGCACTGCCGGTGGTGCGCATCGTGGCCCCCGACGGCAACTACGACTTCGAACACAAGTACGTCTCCAACGACACCACCTACCTGTGCCCGAGCGGCCTGTCCGAGGCCGAGGAGCGCGCGATCCAGCGCCTGGTGGTGCAGGCCTATCGCCTGCTGGGCTGCCGCGGCTGGGGCCGTGCCGACCTGATGATCCGCGCCAGCGACCGCCAGCCCTTCCTGCTGGAGATGAACACCTCGCCGGGCATGACCAGCCATTCGCTGGTGCCCAAGTCGGCGGCGCACGCCGGCATCAGTTATGAGCAGCTGTGCCTGCACCTGCTGGCCGGCGCCACGCTCGACAGCGTGGCCCACAAGGACGCCTGACCCACCATGGCCGCCACCCTGCCCGCCGACATCCGCCTGATGAACGCCACCGCGGCGCTCGTGGGCCTGCTCGCGCTGGGCACGCTAGCGCTGGGCGCGGCGGCCTGGGTGGCGCGCCAGCCGGCGTTCGCGCTGCGCCAGATCCGTCTGGAAGGTGAAACCGCGCGTAACAACGCGGCCACCGTGCGCGCCCATGTGATGCCGCGCCTGGCCGGCAACTTCTTCACCCTGAACCTGCAGGCCGCTCGCGAGGCCTTCGAGGCCGTGCCCTGGGTGCGCCACGCGGTGGTGCGCAAGGTCTGGCCGAACCGGCTGGTGGTGCAGCTCGAGGAACACCATCCGGTGGCGGTGTGGAAGGGCGAGGAGGGCGATGACCGCCTGGTCAACAGCCACGGCGAGGTCTTCGAGGCCAACCTGGGCGACGTCGACGAGGCCCAGCTGCCCGATTTCGCCGGCCCGCTGGCCGAAGCGCCGCAGATCCTGGCCATGTACCGACAACTGCGCCCGGTCTTCGAGCCGCTGGGCCGCGAGCCGGTGAGCCTGTCGCTGTCGGGTCGCGGGTCCTGGCGGGTCGAGCTGGACGACGGTGTCGCCGTCGAGCTGGGCCGCGGCAGCGAGACCGAGGTGCTGGAACGCACCGCGCGCTTCGTGCGCACCATCACCCAGGTCGGAGGCGCCAGCCGCCGATCCATCGATTACGCCGACCTGCGGCACGCCGACGGTTACGCGGTGCGCTTCAAGGGCGGTCCCGGGGCTGCCGCCACGCCCAACGGAGCCCACTGAGGAAGGCCATGGCCAAGGAATACAAGGATCTCGTTGTCGGCCTGGACATCGGCACCGCCAAGGTGATGGCGGTGGTGGCCGAGGTCGTGGGTGGTGAGCTGCGCGTTGCCGGCCTGGGGGTGGCCAGCTCGCATGGCCTGAAGCGCGGCGTGGTGGTCAACATCGACGCCACGGTGCAGAGCATCCAGCAGGCGCTCAAAGAGGCCGAGATGATGGCCGCCTGCAAGATCGAGCGCGTCTACACCGGCATCACCGGCAGCCACATCCGCGGCCAGAACAGCACCGGCATGGTGATCGTGCGCGACAACCGCGAGGTCACGCCCACCGATGTGGCGCGCGTCATCGAGACCGCCAAGGCGATCAACATCCCCAACGACCAGCGCCTGCTGCTGGTGGAGTCGCAGGAGTTCGTGATCGACGGCCACGAGGTCAAGGAGCCGATCGGCATGAGCGGCAGCCGGCTCGAGGTCAAGGTGCACATCGCCACCGGCGCGCAGAGCGCGGCGGAGAACATCGTCAAGTGCGTGCGCCGCTGCGGCCTGGAGGTCGAGCAGCTGTGCCTGTCGCCCACCGCCGCCGCCGCCGCGGTGCTGACCGACGACGAGAAGGACCTGGGCGTGGCGGTGGTGGACATCGGCGCCGGCACCACCGATGTGAGCATCTTCACCGGTGGCTCGATCCGCCACACCGCGGTCATCCCCATCGCCGGCGACCTGATCACCAGCGACATCGCCATGGCGCTGCGCACGCCCACCAAGGACGCCGAGGAAATCAAGGTCGAGTACGGCGTGGCCAAGCAGATGCTGGCCGACCCGAACGAGCAGGTCGAGGTGCCGGGCCTGGGCGACCGCGTGCCGCGCATGCTCAGCCGCCAGGCGCTGGCCGGCGTGATCGAGCCGCGGGTGGAAGAGATCTACTCGCTGGTGCACCAGGTGATCCGCGATTCGGGCTACGAGGAGCTGCTGTCCTCGGGCATCGTGATCACCGGCGGCACGGCGGTGATGCCGGGCATGGTCGAGCTGGGCGAGGACATCTTCCTCAAGCCCGTGCGCAAGGGTCTGCCCACCTATTCGGGGCCGCTGTTCGACATGGTGGCCAACCCGCGCTCGGCCACCGTGATGGGCCTGCTGGAAGAAGCCCGACTGGCCCATGCACGCGGTCACAAGGCACAACAGCAGGCCGGCTCGGTGAAGACCTTGTTCGGCCGGGCGAAGGACTGGTTCTTGGGTAATTTCTGACCGGCGGGGCCGGCATTCACGAAGACGGACGACTCAACGATCCGCACAGGTAGTCAGCGTTTTTTCATTCAGGCAACTGCACACAGCACGACGGAGGTTCCACATGGCCATCGAGATGATCGAAGACTTCGACCAGGGCACGCAGATCAAGGTGATCGGCGTGGGCGGCGGCGGCGGCAACGCGGTCGAGCACATGATCGCCCAGGGCGTCCAGGGGGTGGAGTTCATCGTCGCCAACACCGACGCGCAGGCGCTCAACCGCAGCGGCGCCGGCCAGCTGGTGCAACTGGGCACCACCGGCCTGGGCGCCGGCTCCAAGCCCGAGGTCGGCAGCAGCGCCGCCCAGGAGGCCGAGGGCCGCATCCGCGAGGCCATCGCCGGCGCGCACATGCTGTTCATCACCGCCGGCATGGGTGGCGGCACCGGCACCGGCGCGGCGCCGGTGATCGCCCGCATCGCCAAGGACATGGGCATCCTGACCGTGGGCGTGGTCACCAAGCCGTTTGAATTCGAAGGCGGCCGCCGCTCCAAGCAGGCCGATGCCGGCGTGACCGAGCTGGAGGCCAATGTCGACAGCCTGATCGTGGTGCTCAACGAGAAGCTGCTGGAGGTCATGGGCGACGACGTCACCCAGGAAGAGGCCTTCGCCCACGCCAATGACGTGCTGAAGAACGCCGTGGGCGGCATCTCGGACATCATCCACATCCCCGGCCTGGTCAACGTCGACTTCGAGGACGTCAAGACCGTGATGAGCGAGCCGGGCAAGGCGATGATGGGCACGGCCATGGCCGGCGGCCCGGACCGCGCCACCAAGGCCGCTGAAGCGGCGGTGGCCTGCCCGCTGCTCGAAGGCATCGACCTGTCCGGCGCGCGTGGCGTGCTGGTGCTGATCGCTGCGGCGCGCAGCACCTTCAAGCTGAGCGAAAGCAAGAACGCGATGAACACCATCCGTCGCTACGCGGCGGAAGATGCGCACGTGATCTACGGCACCGCCTACGACGACAGCCTGGGCGACCAGCTGCGCGTCACCGTGATCGCCACCGGCCTGTCCTCGGCCCGCCGTGCGGCTGCGCCGCTGACGGTGGTGCAGACCCAGAGCCAGCCGCAGACCGTGCTGCGCACCGGCACCGACAACCTGCCGGTGCTGAGCAGCCCGATCGGTGCCACCGCCGCCCCGGTGATGGGCGCCACCGACTACGCCGGCATGGCCACGCCCAGCGTCTGGCGTACTGGCCGCACGCAGGCCGCCGCCAAGGTCGAAGCGCTGAGCAGCAACGGCATGGACGAGATCGAGATCCCGGCCTTCCTGCGCAAGCAGGCCGACTGAGGTCGCGCCAGCGCCTGTACGTCCTGGCCTGGCCGGCCCGGCGTGCTGCCGTCGTCTGAATTCAAGGGGGTGCCCGCGCCGGGCGCCCCCTTTTTTCTTGTCTGATCGCGCCGGACCGCGCGTGACATAAGCCCTTGGCCGGCGACGTGCCGGTGCAGTACGCTGGGCGCTGTATGTCGCAGTACCCATCGCAGGCTCGGGTCCCGAGCATTTTTCTTCACGTGCCCAAGAGCGCCGGCTCCACCCTGCGCACCGTCTTCCACCAGGCCCTGGGCGATGAGCTGCTGTGGTTCCGCAACCCTGAGTCGCGCCAGCCCGCCGAGGCGGGCCACCCCCGACTCATCACCGACCTGTCCTTGCTGGAGCGGCCCGAATCCTGGATGGGTGTGCGCCTGGTGGGCGGGCATTTCCCCGCCTGGAAGCTGCCGCTGGGGCTGCGTGAGCGCCGGCCGCTGCTGATGGCGGTGCTGCGTGAGCCGGTGGCACGCATCGAGTCGCTCTACACCTACATCCGGCGCGAGCGGTCGCATATCCTGCATGCCGAACTGCAGGCACGCACCCTGCGCGAGGCGCTGGAACTCCCGGCCTTCCGCCGCGTGGTGCCGCAGGGACAGCTGCGCTTCCTGCGCACCACCCAGCGGCCCTTCCATGCGCGTCTGCTGGCGCCTTTTCCGGTGCTGATCGGCAAGCACGAGCATCTGCCCGCCTTCGTCGCGGCGGCCAGCCGCCGCACCGGTCTGGACCTGGACCTGGCCGACGTGTCGGCCAATGTCAGCCCCTCGGGCTACCGGGACGCCCTGCGCGAGCAGCCGGGCTACGAGGAAGCGCGCGCGCTGATCGCCAGCCTGACCGAGGACGAGGCCGAGTTCATGCGCAGCTTCGACCAGCTCTACGAGCACGAGGCCGGCGACGGGCCGGTGGAGACCCCGCGCACCACCCGGCCGCGCGCCGCCAGCGCGCCGATGCCGCTGAGGACCCAGGTGCCGCCTCTGGCGCCGGTGGCCGCGAAGCCCGCCCCGGCGTCGGTCACCGCTGCCGCAACCCCCGCCGCCGCCAAGGCCCCGAGCGATGCCCAGGCGGACCGGCGGGCCGCTCGCCGCGAGGCGCGGCGCAGCGCCCGGCAGGCGGAGCGCCGGCGCTCACGCCAGCCGGACGCCGATCCCCAGGACAGCCCGAAGCCCTAGCACAGGGCCGTGGCGACGCCTGCCGCGTCAGGCCCCCGGCCGCCGGGCCGTTGTCGCGCAGCCGCGGTCTCGGGCGCCCACAGTTGCAGGGGCCACGTGACCGCAGAATGCGTCACACCTGGCGCCATGGCGCCGTGCGCAGGCACTGTCACCCGGCCAATAATCAAGCTGTGGCCATGTGGTTCCTGTTTTCACGTCGTGTCGTGTTGGCGATGGCGCTGGCAAGCTGGATCGCATCGTCTGCCAACGCCAGCGCGCAGAGGCTCCGCGAGCTGGAAGCCCTGGCCTGGGACGACCCCCATCGCGTCGCGGCCATGGCCCGCGCCGAGGCCCATGCCGCCACGGATGACGAGACCCGCTTCTGGGCGTTGCTCGCTGGCGCGCGGGCCCTGGACCTGCTCGAGCTTGAGGAGTCAACCGCGCAGGCGCTCGATCAGGCGGAACAGGTGCTCTCACGTTGGGCCGGCGCGACCGAGCGGCATCGCCTGTGGTTGGCGAGCAGCCGCCTGCTGGGCAGCTGGCGCGTCGAGACGCCCCAGCAGTCGCTGACCCGGCTGGATGAACTAAGGCGCCGGCTGAGCGGCAGCGACGACGCCTACCTCGCCTGCGACCTCAAGGAGAGCGAGGTGTCCGTCCTGGTCGACTCGGGCAGTCTTGACGAGGCCTGGCTGGCCGCCGAGGACTGGGAGCGCTGTGCGCGAACACTGGGTGAGCCCATCAAGCAGGTCTGGGCCATCGCAACCTTCGGCACGATCGCTGGCAGAGGTCAGGGCCGCACCCAGGCCGACCCCGATGAGCACTATGCGCGCGCCTTCCAGGTGCTGGGCGACCTCAAGGCGCGCACGCTGCGCAATGCGCTGCTGTACCAACGTGCCGAGGCGCTGCGCCTGGTCGGCCGCGTCGACGCTGCCTCCACCTACTACCGGGATTCGATCGCGTTGGGCAGGGAGGTGGGCGATGAGGCCGCCGTCGCCGCCGGCAACATCGGACTTGCCACCATTTACCTGGACCGGCATGAACCGACCCAGGCGCTGCCCTTGCTGCGTGAGGCGCGCACGCTCCTGGAGCCTGGTGACAGCGCCTTTCGCATGTTCGGCGTGGTGCTGCAACTGGTGAGGGCTCACACGCAGCTGCGCAGTGCGGAACTGCCGGCCGCCATGGTGCAGGCGCGCCGCTACGATACCGAGGCCGTTCCCGGCGCTGATCGTGCAGGCCTGGCGCGGGTGCTGGCCGCCGCCTACGCGTCGCAGGGCCGCTTCAAGGAGGCCTATGCCGAGACCGAACGCGCCCAGGCGCTGGTCGATGAGCGTCGACGCAGCGCCGCGGAGGTCCAGAACCTGCGTCTGCAGGCGCGGTATGCCGCCGCGCAGCGCGACGCCGAGAATGCCGAACTGCGCCACCGCGGCGAACTGGCCCAGGCGGAGCTGTCCGCCCAGGACGCCACGCGACGCGCCTTGTGGGCCACGGTGGCGACCCTGGGTGCGCTGTTGATGGCGGCGGCGGGCTGGGCGTGGTCCGCGATCGCGCGGCGCCGCGCCCTGGCCGACCTGGCGATGCGCGACGACCTGACCGGCCAGCCCAACCGCCGTGCGGTCACGCGCCATGCGACCGAGCAGTTCCTTCTGGCTCGCGAGAAGGGCACCCCACTGACCCTGGCACTGATCGACATCGACCACTTCAAGCGCGTGAACGATGTGCGGGGTCACGCCGGGGGCGACGCCGTGTTGCGCGCCCTGGCCATCGCTGGAACGGCCGTGATGCGCTCCCAGGACGTGCTCGGTCGCTGGGGTGGCGAGGAGTGGCTGCTGGTGCTCCCGGGCCTGAGGATCACTGAGTTGCCGCAGGTGTTTGCGCGCCTGCGAGAGAAGTTCGCCGACACGCCAGCGCAGGGCATCGACGGGCCGCACGGCGTCACCTTCTCGATGGGCGGCGCCGAACTGGGACCGGACCTGCCCCACCTGGACGCACTGATTGCTGTGTGCGACGAGCGACTCTACCGGGCCAAGTCAGCCGGCCGAGACCGGCTGTGCCACGAGGACATCGTCACCGACGCGGAAGTTGCCGGCTCCTCGGGCGGCCTTCAGGCCTACGCTGGCTGAAGGGCGCGGCCAGTCCGATCCGGGCCCCGCCCTGAGGCCCCACTACCAGACGACGACCTTGAGTGCGTCCATGCCCCAGCTCTCGTCATTCAGGTCCTGGATGCCCTCGCCTTCGATGCGGAAGGTGATCACGGCGCTCGACGCGGTGTGGGCGATGCGCTTGAGGCGCGGCTCGCCGCCCAGCCAGTAGGCGCTGTCCAGGTAGTAGGTGCCCTGGCTGAAGCCCAGGTCCACGCGGCGCGCCAGCACGAAGCCGGGCTTGCTGGGCTGGTAACTCTGCACCTGCGACTCGGTGGCGTTGGCGAAGGATTCGCGGAAGACCGAGACGCCGTCGACCTCGACGTTGAGGAAGTCGCCGGACGGGAAGGTGCCGGTGCCATCGAGCGAATCGATCGCGGCGAACAGGAAGTCGATGCCCAGGTGCCTGTGGGCCGGCAGGTCGGTCAGCGTGAGCGTCACCACATTGCCGGTGGCACTGCGCAGCATCTGGCCGCCGAAGACCCGTTTGCCATAGGCCAGGCCGGCATAGCCTTGCACGCCCTCGGTGGCGGCCGTGCCGGGCGCGATCTGCGCCGGGATGCCGTTGTCGAAGCTGGTCTTGAAGACGGTGATCTTGGTGGCGGCGGCCTGGGCGCTGAGGCTGGCAGCGGCCAGGGCGAGGGCAAACAGGGTGCGTGTCATCGGTACGGCTCGAATGAACGGGAACACACGCTGCAACATAGCCGCTCAGGGCCCCGGCGGCACTCCCTAAGGCCGGTCACCTTGCCAGGTGCTACCCACGCCGCGCCGCCTCGACCGCGGCGATGTCGATCTCCGTCATGGTCATCATCGCCTCGAAGGCACGCTTCGCGGCGGCGGGGTCCGGGTCGGCAATCGCCTCGGACAAGGCGCGCGGCGTGATCTGCCAGGACAGGCCCCAGCGGTCCTTGCACCAGCCGCAGGCGCTGGGCTGGCCGCCGTGGTCGATGATCGCGTGCCAGAGCCGGTCGGTCTCGGCCTGGTCCTCGGTCACCACCTGGAACGAAAAGGCCTCGGAGTGGCGGAAGGCCGGGCCGCCGTTCAGGCCCAGGCAGGCGATGCCCAGGACGGTGAACTCGACCGTCAGCACGTCGCCCGCGCGGCCCGAGGGGTAATCGGCCGGCGCCCGGTAGACCGCGCCGACGGCGCTGTCGGCAAACGTGGCCGCGTAGAACTGCGCGGCGTCCAGCGCCGTGCCGTCGTACCAGAGGCAGATGCGGTGTCGGATGTCCATGTTGCTCTCCCGCGGTGGTGCTCAGCGTGCGCCCATCCTACGCGGAGCGGCGCATCGTCCGGGCCGACGGCCGGCGGCGACGGCGGCGTTCCACCGCGCTGAACCCCGCCCAACGTGGGGCTCAGCCAGGGTGCTGCGGCGTGATGCGGCCCAGCCACTGGCGCAGCGCGGCCAGGTCCACCGGCTTGCGCAGGCACGGCAGGTCCAGGGCCTGCAGACGCCCGGCGGTATCGGGCCGCGTGTCACCACTGACGATCAGGGCTGCCAGCGGGTGAGCGCAGCGCCGGCGCAGGCGCTCGATCTGCGCCACACCGTCGCCGCCGGCGTCGGCAGCCAGTTGCAGATCGGTGATCACGCCATCCAGCGCCGGCAGCGTGTCCAGCACGGCTTCGATGGACCGGGCGTCTTCGCCCTCGGTCACCCGGCAGCCCTGGCTGCGCAGCCAGCCGGCCAGCGCACGGCGGCTGCCCTCGTCGTCCTCGATCACCGCCAGGTGCAGGGGGCGCGGCAGCGGTGGCAGCGTTGCCGCTACCACCGCCGCCGAAGCAGGCAGGCCCGCATGGCCGGGCACCCGCAGCTCGAAACAGCTGCCCCGGCCGGGCGCCGAGCGCAGGCTCAGCGGGTGATCCAGTGCGCGGGCCAGGCGCTGCACGATGGCCAGCCCCAGGCCCTGTCCCAGCGCACGCTGGCGCCCCGGGTTGTCCAACTGCACAAAGGGCTCGAAGATCGCCTGCTGGTGCTCGGATGCGATGCCGATGCCGCTGTCGCGCACCTGCAGGCGCCAGAACGGCTGGCCGGTGCCGTCGCGGGCGGCTCGGGCGCACAGCAGCACGGTGCCCTCGGGCGTGTACTTCAGGGCGTTGCCCAGCAGGTTGCGCAGCAGGGACTCCAGCAGCAGCGCGTCGCTCAGCGCGGCCGGCGGCAAGGCATTGCTGACCCGCAGGCTCAGCTGCAGCCCGCGTGACTCGGCCTGGGGCTGGTGTTCGCTGGCCAGGCGCAGCAGCAGGTCGCGCAGGTCCAGCGGGGCCGGCCGGGCGCGGGCTTCGCCGGCCTCGGCGCGCGAGAGGTCCAGCAGGCTGTCGAGCATGCCGCGCAAGGCCTGCACGCAGGCGTTCATCTCGGACAGCATCGCGTGCTGCGCCGGGTCGTTCAGCAGGGGCTCGAACATCGCCGCCCGCAGCGTCAGCGCATGCAGCGGCTGGCGCAGGTCGTGGCTGGCGGCGGCCAGGAAGCGGGTCTTGGCGGCGTCGGCCTGCGCCAGCGCGGTGTTCAGCTCGGCCAGGCGGCGGCCTTCCTGCAGCGCGCGGTCGCGCTGGTCGGCCAGGCGGGCCAGCTCCAGCCGGATCGACAGGGCCAGGCGCTGGGCCTCGGCCGCGCGCCGGTGGGCCTGTTCGCCCAGCGTGGCCGCGCGGCGCTGGTGGCGCAGCGCGCCGGCCAGGTCGCCCAGGGCTTCGCAGGCGCGGGCAGCCTCGTCGTGCAGGCGGCAGGCATCGGCCGGGAAGGTGGCGCCTTCGAAGCCCTCGGGGTCGTGCTGGCGCAGCCGCTCCAGCAGGCCCCAGGCCTCGCGCGCTCGGCCCTGGTCGGTCCAGACCGCCGCCTGCCCCCAGACCCACTCGACCGGCGGGTGCGCCGGGTCGGCGCACAGCGGCAGCGACACATCCAGCCAGTGCTGGGCCAGCTCCAGCCGGCCGGCGCGCTGGTAGACCGAGCCATAGAACGCACTGCGGACCCAGCGCTGGTAGGCGTTGAAGTGCGGCTCCCACGCCGACAGCCGGTCGGCCAGCGCCGCGGCCTGGGCGTGCTGGTCGGTGCCGCTGAGCGCCATCATCAGGTTGATGCCGGCCACATGGATGGCCGGCCACTGGTCGGTGTCGGCGCACAGCGACCAGGCCTCGCGGCAGTGTTCGATCGCGCCCTGGTGGTCGAGCAGGCTGGCCTGGTAACCGCCCAGGCTGCCCAGGGCGATGGCCAGCAGCACCGGAGCATTCGTCGCGCGGGCGGTCTGGATCGCCTCGAAGTGGTGGCGCAGCGCCATCTCGGGCTGCCTGAGCCGCTCGTGTGCCACGGCCAGGCGATGGAGCAGCGTGAAGGTCTGCAGCGGGTGCGTGGGCGGCGCCAGGTGGGCCAGCCAGGGCGTCAGCAGCGCCACCACCTCGTCGGCGCGGTTGTGCCGGTGCAGCCACTGCGTGGCCAGGTCGTCGCAGGCCATGGCCAGCGCCTGCCGGCCCGGGTGGGCCGGGGACAGGCCAGCCAGGTGGCGGCGGGCGTCGGCCAGCGCGTCCTCGTACGCTGCGGTGTCGCCCAGCCAGAGCTGGCGCCGGCCCTCGAATGTGGCGGCCAGGCCCTGGGCCAGCGCGTCATCGGGTGCGTGGGCGCGCAGCGCCGCCACCGCCGGGTTGGGCGCGCAGCGGTCCTGCGCATGCGCCTGCCAGGCCAGGTCGATCAGCGCGGACAGCGGGGCGGCATCAGTCATGCGGGGGGCAGGCCGGGGCGGACGCCTGATGATAGGCCGCGACAGTGCCGCCCAGCAGGCCACGCCGGGCGGCCCCGAGTGTGCTGATCGCCGGTGCGGGGTGGCCTGGGCGCGGCGGGGCCATGGGGCTGCTCAGTAGCAGATCCGCGCCTCGTAGGTGGCGCCCAGCCCGGGGTAGCTGGCCGGCCCCTGGTAGCAGCGGCTGTCATAGGCGCCCAGGTTCCAGGTGGACACCAGCGCGCCGCCCGAGTACAGCTCCACGCGCAGCGCGCCCGGCCCTTGCGGCAGTGCCACCAGCGTGCCGTCGGGGAAGACCATCTGGCCGCCGGCGTCCAGCGGCAGCGGCTCGGGCGCCACCGGCAGGCCGTAGGTGGTGCCGCATTCCAGCAGGTCGTCGCGCCCCATGCACAGGTACAGGCTGGCGGCGGCCGGGAAGCTGATGCTGGGCGTGTAGTTGGCCACCTGGGTCACGGCCGGGTCGTTGTTGTTCTGCGTGCTGGACTCGGCCACGCCCTGCAGCACCTGCGCGCGCCCGGTCAGGGTCAGCGTCTGGCTGGTGTTGGACACGCGCAGCGGCAGGTGCACGGTCTTGGTCTCGCCCACCGCAATGCCGGGCCAGACGCAGGCCAGCACGCGGGTGTTGCTGTTCCAGCTGCAGCCCGGCGGCAGGTTCAGCACCCAGCTGCCATTGCTGCCGCGCTGCAGGTCGGGCGACACGCTGCTGGGCAGGTTGATGTAGCCGCGCGTCTGGCCGGCAGCCGCCACGCCATCGTTGCGCAGACTCAGCGTCCAGAACGCGCCCTTGCCGCGCTGCAGCTGGGCGGGGCCGCTGAAATCGGTGACGATGTCGGGGCGCGGCGTGTTGTTCTGGGCCGCAGCCAGACTGGTGCCCAGGGTCAGGGCGAGCAGAGCCAGGGTCTTGTGCATGGTGGATCCTCTTCAGTGGGGGACAGACAGGTGGCCGTGTGAACCGGCGCCAGGCCAGTGTCTGGCCCGCTCAGCGACGCACACCCGTCCAGTTGGACGGGTCGGCGCCCCCCAGTTCATGGATGATCGACACCCAGCCGACACACCGCGATGAACCTGCCCGTCCTGATCGTCGAAGACCACCCGCTGTTTCGCAGCGCGCTGGCATCCACTGTGCAGGCCGCCGGCCTGGCCGCCGACTGCGTGGCCGTGGGCAGCGCCGCGCAGGCCCGCGCGCTGTGGCGCCCCGGCGTGCGCTACGCGCTGGCGCTGATCGACCAGCGCCTGCCCGACGGCCTGGGCCTGCGCCTGGCCCAGGAGGCCCGCGCCTGGGCCGATCGCTGCGTGCTGTTGACCGGTGCCGAAGAGCCCGGCCTGGCCCACCAGGCGCGCCAGCTGGGCCTGGACGGCTTCATCCCCAAGTCACTGCCCCCTGAAGCGCTGGTGGCCGCGCTGCGCCGCGTGCTGCGCGGCGACCGCTGGTACCCCGAACAACCCACCGTCGCCGCCGCCCCGCTGACCGAACGCCAGCGCCAGGTGCTGCGCGAAGTGGGCCGCGGCCGCTCCAACCGCGAGATCGCCGCCCACCTGGGCATCAGCGAGCGCACGGTGAAGGAACACCTCAGCGTGGTCTTCATCCGCCTGGGCACCAACCGGCGGGCGGAGGCGATTGCACAGGCGACGTCGCTGGGCTTGATTGATTTTGAGGGGGAGGGGTGAGGGGGCTGACGCGCCGGTGGCGATGCCTGGCTGGCGGATGGGGCTGACCGCCTTGCAGCGGCTGCCGTCATCAGGCCCTGGCAGCCGATGGACCGGTGCAGGCACGCCAGGAGACGTCCGGGCGTGGACGTCCCGGTGCGTGCAACGCGACGCTTCACAGGCCTGGGAGTTCGCTCAACGCGCACCCGATCGGCGCAGAACAGCCGCCACGATGGGGTCGATGCACGACGGCGGAAAAGGCGACACGCTGCTGACGTTGATCTCGCAGAGTACATAGCGCTCCGGCCCGCCTGCCCGGGCGTTGCCGAACATGAAGTCGCAGTCCCACAGCAGCGGCAGATGCTCCGCAGACAAGCCCACACATTCGCGCAGCTGGGTGATCCAGCCCGACTCCAGTCGCTGCCTCAGGCTTTGGCAAGACGCCAGGTCCGGCCCGTGATACAGACGGGGGCCTGGCTGGGCGTGGTCGGGATGCAGCGCGTTGATCGCCTGGTGGCCGAACCCGGCCACGCGGTCACCCACCAGGTAGGCGCGAACCATGCCGTCAGCCAGGCGAGGTTGCCAGGCCTGATCGATCATGTGGCCGCCGGCTTCGGGCTCGAAATACGGCGCGAGCAAGGCGATGAAGTCGGCCAGGGCCATGTTCAGGGGGTCGCTACCCCGCTGAGCATGGCGCACCAGCACCTCCTCGCGACCCGTGGCTTCAACACGCCAGATGCCGATGCCGCTGTGGCCGCGGTGCTGCTTGAGCACCCGTGGCCCGGCCTGCAGTCGCACAGGCAGCTCGACCGCCAGTTGCGCCAGACTGTCCACCCGGTGGACATCGCTGCCGAAGGGCAGTTGGCGCGTTGCGAAGAGCACGTCCTTGGTGCCCAGACGCTGCACGGCCTCGGGGTGGGCGCTGACGATGACACCCTGCTGTGCGGCCTCTTGCAGCACGGCGTCCAGCCGATGTCGCCGGCGTCCGCCCTCGATGGGGTTGCACCACACCAGAACCAGTGCCACCTGGCGCAGTTGCTGCGCCACTTCATCGGCGAAGTCCTCATGCCAGATGGCGGGCTCTGCGGCCACGCCTGCGGCCTGGAAGGCGTCGAAGAGCGCCGCGAACCGGCTGGCCGAGGGGTCGGCCCTGTCTCGATCCTCACGGCTGCCCGGGTACAGCAGTGCGACGCGTGGCTGCCCTGATGTCGCTGCGGCGCTCATGAACACCCGCTCCGATCAGAAGCCCAGTGCCGACCGGCCCAGCTGGAACGCCAGGCCGGCGACACCCGCACCCAGCACCACCGGGATCACGCCCAGCTTGAAGCGGAACAAGGCCAGCGCCGCTGCGGCGCCAATGATCGCGCTGGCCCATTCGAAGCGCCCACCGAAACCTTGCGGCCACAAGACGTGGTACGCGAAGAACACGGCCAGGTTCACGATCACGCCCACCACGGCGGCGGTGATGCCCGTCAGCGGTGCGGTGAACGTCAGGTTGCCATGCGTGGATTCGATGAACGGCCCGCCCATCAGGATGAAGAAGAACGAGGGCAGGAAGGTGAAGAAGGTCACCACCACGGCGGCCGCCGTACCGGCCAGGAACAGCGAGTCGCTGCCAAAGATCTGGGTGGTCCAGCCGCCGACGAAGCCCACAAACGCCACCACCATGATCAGCGGCCCGGGCGTGGTCTCGCCGAGTGCCAGGCCGTCGATCATCTGCGGCGCCGTGAGCCATTGGAAATGGTCCACCGCCCCCTGGTAGACGTAGGGCAGCACCGCGTAGGCGCCGCCGAAGGTCAGCAGCGCCGCCTTGGTGAAGAACCAACCCATCTGGGTCAGCACGCCATTCCAGCCGTGCAAGGCCATCAGGCTGCCCAGCGCCACGGCCCAGAGTGTCAGGCCAGCCACCATCACCACCCGGAAGCGCGTCCAGGTGAACCGTGCGTGCGCTGGTGTGGGTGTGTTGTCATCGATCAGCGCCGGACCGAAGTCCTTCCTGGAGGCGCCATGGCCACCACCGGCCTTGAACTTGTCGGGTACCAGCTTGCCGCCCACATAGCCCGTCAGGCCCGCGATCAGCACGATGAGTGGAAACGGCAGATCCAGCGCGAAGATCGCCAGGAACGACCCGGCTGCGATCGACCACAGCCAGGCGTTCTTCAGAGCCCGCGAGCCCACGCGCCACGCTGCATGCACGACCAGCGCCGTCACCGCTGGTTTGATGCCATAGAACAGCCCCGCGATAGCCGGCACTGTGCCGAAGGCCATGTAGACCCACGACAACGCGATCAGCAGGAACAGCGACGGCAGCACGAACAGCCCGCCGGCGACGACACCGCCCCAGGTGCGGTGCATCAGCCAGCCAATGTAGGTGGCCAACTGCTGCGCTTCGGGCCCGGGCAGCACCATGCAGTAGTTCAGGGCGTGCAGGAAGCGGTTCTCCGATATCCAGCGGCGCCGCTCCACGAGCTCCTCATGCATGATGGCAATCTGCCCCGCCGGCCCGCCAAAGCTGATGCAGCCCAGCTTGAGCCAGTAGCGGAAGGCTTCCGCGCGAGAGATGGATGGCGGCGGGGCTTCGGCGTCTGCGGTGTGTTGTTCAGGGGTCACTCGGGGTCTCCAATGCGGCGTAGCAAGCATCAAACACGGACAGCGCTGCTGCCAACAGGGCGTGATCGTCGGCATGCCGGGCTTGCAAGCCTCGGATCAGCATCTCCAGCCCCGGCGCCTCGTCAACGGGCATGCCGCCGATATCGATGCAATGGACCAGCGCAGCCAGCCGCTGCAGCGCCGGGTCGCCCAGCAGACCAAAGGTTTCGGCCACCACCTCGAACGTGACCCGCTCGCCCACATGCGTGAAGGTGGCACCGTCGAAGTCATAGCCCAGCGCCGACTTCGGGCACTTGCGCGCGTCGGCCAGCCAGATGAAGGTGGGGCTTTTGTCGATGAAACGCTGGATCAACCAGGCCGTGGCCAGGCGGTCTACCCACGGGCGCTGGCGTGTGGCCCAGGTGCGTCCCTGAAAATCAGCCACCTCGCACCGCGCGATGGCCGCAGCGGTGGCCGACGGCTCATCTGGCGCGAGATGCAGTTCGATCTCGCGGCGCAACGCGACCATGGCGTCGACAGCCTTGTCGCTGGCCCTGCCCGGGAAGAAGTCAATGGCCTGGATGGCGTGGAGCTGCGTCTGCAGGCCTCGCAGGGTTTTGCGCAGTGTGGCCTCGGTGGCTGACCTGAGCCGGGTGCGCGCCTCCTTGGCGGTCTGCAGGAATTCCGCGTAGAGCTCCGCCCGGTCAAAGAGCGACCTGAACGCCTGCTCCTGCGCATCGTCACGCGCCTGCACCACGAGCAGGTGCGCTACGGCCCCCGCATCGACGATGGTGCGCTCCAGCGCCGAGAGTGCGCTGGCGCTGGGTGCGTGCTCGGGCAGCACATAGACGCCTTCTCGCAACGCGCCGGCACCGGTCGCCCTGAGCGCCCGCCAGACCTTCACCCGAAGCCCGCTGGGCGAGGTCGGCAGGGTCGCGGTCAGGATCAACCAGGAGGTCATGAAGCAATCATCGCATGATGAAACAAATGCTGCAAAGCCGGTATGCCGGGCGCCATCCGACCAGCGTGGCCATGACCGCCTTCCAGCGCCGGACCGACTTCGCGTCCTCGTCCTTCGACCCGGCCCATTGGAGCGGCCTGTCCGAGCGCCTGAGCCGCACGCACGGGAAGAGCCATCATGGTGGATCGGTCGAGGCGCTGGCCGCCCTCCAGCAGCACCTGGCCGAGGCGCAGTCCAGCGAGGACCTGCCGGCCCGTTCAGGACAACGAACTCAAGCGCGAACACCGGCTGCGCACCGGCTCCGTGGCGCTGCACGGGTTGTACGTCGACAGCCTGGGGGCAACGGGCCATGGCCTGAGCCTGTGCCTTGACCTGCTGGCCCGCCGGGCGTCTGGTGCCGCGGGCACCGGTGCGGGCTTCGCCTTTGCGCCGTTCATCGGCGCCGCGGTGGCCGTCGCGTTGGGTGATCGCGACTTCAGCCTGTGGATGCTGCCGGGAAGTACGCCGATGCGGTCGGGCGTGAGGGTCCGTTTGGCGGAGTCACGCGGGCACGAGCACACCCACGACGGCGGCCACCATGACCATGGACACGAGATCGTGCCGCAGGGCGCGCACGGCCACGTGCATCTACATGACGGGGTGACGCACGATCACGCGCAGGTGCCCGATCTTCACCACGCGCACCGGCATGGAGCGACCGGCCAGGCAGCAGCGCGGCCTGCAACGTTGCCCGCCGTCGGGCGTGAACAGCCATGGGCGACGAGGACTCCCTGCACGGCGCGGCGCATCTGAAGCCCGGGCAACTTCGGCGGCCAGTGGGGTGTTCCAAGGCCTGACCGTCCCGGCCATCCCTGGTCCCTCCGACAGGAATCGAACCTGTATCTGGCGCTTAGGAGGCGCCCGTTCTATCCATTGAACTACGGAGAGGCCCGCGCGGTGCGGGGCACTGCGCGAAAGCGCGAATTCTCGCATGCAGGCTGGGCGGGTTACGCTGCGGCACCTGGAAACACGAAGGATGTGCCATGACGATGGTGGGCAAGGTGGGCGTGCTGCTGGCCGTGATCGGCATGGCGGCGCAGCTGGGTGAGGCGGGGCCGTGGGCGGGCTGGGTGCTGCTGGCGGGTCTGGTGGCCTTGGGCGTGGACGTGGTCCGCGGGGTCAAGGCCTTCCTGTCGGCGGACGGGCGCTGAGCCATGGGGACCGCTCGCAGGATGGGTACACGGGTGCTGGGCGCGCTGACGATGGCGCTGGGGATGGCCTGTGCGATGCAGGGCGCGGTGGCACAGACATCGCCGCCGGCGCCGCCGGCCCCCGCGGCCTCCTCCCCGCCGGCCGCCTTTGATGAGGCCCTGGCCGCCCGCACCGGCGCCGATGAGTACGGCATGAAGCGCTATGTGTTCGTGCTGCTGCGCACCGGGCCGAACCGCATGCCCGATGGGCCGGCGCGCGACGAGATGTTCCGCGGCCACTTTGCCAACATGAAGCGCCTGGCCGATGCGGGTCACCTGGTGCTGGCCGGGCCCTTCGATGGCGTGGATGGCTGGCGCGGCCTGTTCATCCTGGCGGTCAAGGACATCGACGAGGCGAAGAAGCTGGCCTCGACCGACCCGGTGCTGGCCTCGGGGGAGATGGTGGCCGAGTACCACCGCTACTTCGGCTCGGCGGCGCTGGTGATGGTCAACGAACTGCACGCCAGACTGGCGAAGAAGTCGTTCTGACACCCGGGCGCCGGGCCTGAACCCTGGTGGCTCAGGCGTTCAGGGCCAGCGCCAGCTCCAGATCAGGTCCACCGCGTTGTCCTCGCCCGACTGCGCACGCAGCGTGAAGCGCTGGGCGATGCGGTAGACCAGCTGCCAGGTGCCGGTGGTGGCGTTGACACCGCGCTCGTAGCCCACATACCAGCGCCGGCTGAGTTGCTTGCCCACGCTCACCACCATCTGCCGCACGTCGTTGGCGTCGGTGGATTGGCGCAGCGAGAAATCGGTCAGGCCCAGGGCCTTCATCACCGCGTCGGTGGGCGCCTCGCCTTCGCCGGCCAGCAAGGCCACGGCGGCGCGCTGCAGCAGCGCGGTGTCGGCTTCGCCCAGGCCGTCGGGCTCGCGGCCCAGCACCAGCCAGCTCAGCTTGTAGGCGTCGCTCATCTCGGGCTCGCTGGCCAGGCGCACGCGCGGGTTGAGCGCGCTGCCGGTGACCTGCACGCCCACCTTCACGTCCAGGTTGGGGCGCACCGCGAAGATGTCCAGCCGCGGGTCTTCCACCGGGCCGTTGAAGCTGAGCACGCCACGTTCGATGTCCAGGTTCTGGCCGTAGGCCACGTAGTGGCCGTCGTCCAGCCGCACGCTGCCGTTGATCGACAGCTTCTGGTTGGCCACGCTGGCCAGCAGCTCGCCGCGCAGCGTGCCGTCGATGCCGCGGCCCTTGATGCGCAGGCGCTCGCCCAGGTCGAGCCTGGCCTTGAGCTGCATGGGCCGCAGGCTGCGGCCGTTGCTGGCGGTGTCGGTGCTGGCCGGGCGGGCGCTGGCGAAGACGACGTCGCTGTCCAGGCCGGGGGCGTCGCCCTGGCTCACATCGACCAGGCCTTCGTCCACCGTCAGGGCGCCGTCCAGCAGCCAGCGCTCGGGGCTCAGGTTCAGCGTGGCCTGGCCGCTGGTGACCAGGCGGCGGTCGATGCGGCCCAGCACCTGGAAGCGCTCGGCCAGGGCTTGCAGGCGCAGCTCGGGGCGAGCGCCCAGGCGGGCCTCGCCCTGCAGCGTGACGCGGCCCTCGCCGCCGCGGAAGCTGAACTGCTCGATGTGGGCGCGCTCGCCGTCCAGGCGCATGTCGACCTGGCCGTCGCTCAGCTGCACGCCCATCAGCGCATGGCGTGCCTCCAGGCGTTCGCCGCTGAGGCGGCCGGTGACCTCGGGAGCGCCGAAGCGGCCACCGAAGCCGGCGGTCACCGCCAGCGCGCCGCCCAGGCGCCAGCCCGGCGGCACCCAGGCGCCCCAGGCGCCCAGGTTGGCCACGCGCAGCTGCAGCACGCCGTTGAGCGGCGCATCGGCGTGGGGCCAGGCCAGCTCGGGGCGGGTCTGCAGCGTGGCCACGCCGGCCATCTCGCCCAGCGCACGCCCAGCCAGGGCCTGGGTGAAGTGCCAGGTGCCGTCGTGCGCCGACAGCGCCAGGCGCAGGTCACTCAGGGCCAGTGGCTGCACGCGGCTGCGCGGGTCGCGCGCGTCGTCCACCATGGCCAGGTCGCCGCCCAGGCGCTCGAAGACCAGTTCGGCGTCAAAGCGGTCCTCACGCCGGATCTGCACCGAGCCGCCCAGGCGCAGGTCGCCGCGCCAGCCCAGCTCGGGCTGGGCGCGGGCCAGCAGCGGGGCCAGCGCGAAGGGCTCGATCTGCGCGTCCAGCGCCAGTGCGGGCGCGGCCACGCCGGGGCGCCAGCGGGCCTCGGCCTGGCGCCAGCGCAGGCGGGTTTCGGGCAGCACCAGCTCGCCGGGCTGCAGCGTGGCGCGCAGCGGGTGGGCCTGGGCATCCAGCTGCAGTTCGGCCTGCAGGCCGCTGCCGGACAACCAGTCGCTGCCGGCGGCGTTGCCGGTGCCCCGGGCACGCAAGCGCAGTTCCGCCAGAGTGGCGTGCCAGTGGCCGGCCCAGCGGTCGCCGTCGGTCTGCCAGCGGCCCTGGCCGGCCAGCCGCAGCTCGGTGCCGTTGCCGCCCGGCGTGCCCAGTGCCTGCGCGAGCAGCTCGCCGGGCCGGGCCGGGCCGCTGGCAGTCAGGCTCAGGCGGTGCTCGGCCAGGCGGCCCTCCACGCGGGCCTGGGCCTGGTCCAGCTGCAGGGCGCCGGCCACCAGACCGCGCAGTTGGGCGTCCAGCAGCAGCGGGCCGTCGGACCCGCCCGGCCAGACCAGGCGGGCCTGGCCCTGGGTGAGTTGCAGGCCGGGCAGTTGCACGGCGTCGGCCTGCCCCTCGGCCTGCCAGGCGCGCTGGCCAGGCGCGCGGCTGGCGGTGGCCTGCAGCCGGCCGCCGGTGGGTGCCCACGCAGGTTCGATCAGGCGCAGCAGCGGCGCGGCCGCGGCCAGCGCGGGGGCGTCCAGGCGCAGCTCGCCCCCCAACGCGTCGGTGTCGCCCTGCCAGCGGGCCTGCAGGCGGTTGCCGGCCAGCTCCAGCTGGGCGCTGCCCTCGCTGCGGGCCTGACGCTCCCAGGTCAGCTGGCCCTGCAGCGGCACGCCGGCCAGCAGGCTGGGCTGCAGCTCGGCGCTGAGCCGCCCCAGCCAGGCCTGGGGCCAGGCGCTCACCGCCGACCCGGCCAGGCGGGCGGTGTCCAGCCGGCCTTGCGCCTGCCACTGACCCTGCAGCCGGTGCGGGCCGCGGCGCCAGGGGCTGTCGGCGGCCAACGGCCACCACAGCGTGGGGTCCAGTTGCTGCAGGCCGCCTTGCAGCTGCAGCTGCCAGCGGCCGCTGCCTTCCGGGACGGCCTGGCCGCTCAGCGTGGCGCGGGCCTCGCCGGCCTTCAGCTCGGCGCGCGCCAGCTGCAGCTGGCGGGCATCGGCCCGCAGGTCCAGCGCCAGTCCCAGGTCCTGCGCCGTCGGCGCGCCGGCGAGCCGGCCCTGCCAATCCGCCGTCAACTGGCCGCGCAGCGCATCGGGCTGCAGCGCCGCACGGCCGGCCAGCCAATCGTCCAGGGACGGCAGACCGCTGAGCCGCCCTGTCAGCGGACCGCTCCAGGTGCTGGCGCGCAGGCGACGGTCCAGTGCCTCGGGGTGCAGGGCGCGCAGCCGGGCGTCCAGCGTCAGGGTGTCGGCCTGCCAGTCGAGTGTGGCGTCGGCCTGGCCGCCATCGGGCAGCGTGGCCTGCAGGCGCTCGAGCGTCAGGCCGCGCGGCAGCATCGCGCCGGCATCGGCCCAGTGCCAGCGGGCCTGCCACTGCAGGCGGGCCAGCGGCAGGCGGGCGCTATCCCAGGGGCCGGCAGCGGCGTTGTCGATGCGGCCTTCCCAGGCCGTGGGTTGACCGGTCTGGCGGGCGGCCAGCGAGACGCTGGCGTCCAGCGCGGTGCGCGGCCAGCCGGCCTGCAGGGCGGACAGGTCCAGCGCCTGGCTGCGCAGTTGCAGCGCGCCCAGCGGCCAGGCGCTGAAGGGTTGGAGCCGGGCCTCGGCATCCAGCGACGGTGCGTTCTGGCCCGCCGGGGCCTCGCCGCGCAGCGTGGCGCGCGCCCGCAGTTCGGCCAGCGGGCCCTCGGCCTGCAGTGTGGCCTGCCAGGGGGTGGCGGCGCCGTCCAGACTGCGTGCCTGCAGCTGGGCCTGCAGCGGCAGCGGCGCGTGGGCGCCCAGCTGCAGCGTGCCGCTGAAGCCGGCCTGGCGGGTCTGGGCCTGGGTGAGCGTCAGCCGGTGTTCGGTGGGGCCGGCGTGCCCGCTGCCGGCCAGGGCCTGCAGGGCTTCGGCCTGGTCGATCTGCAGTCGGCCGATCTGCCAGCGCGCCAGGTCCAGCACCAGCGGCAGCACCAGGCTGTCCGGCACGGGCGTGGGGCCGGACGACGGCGCGCTGCGCCACTGGACGCTGTCGGCCTGCAGTGCCTCGGCCTGCAGGCCCAGCCAGGCGCCATCCGTGGGGCGCCACTGCCAGCGCAGGCCCCGCAGCTGCCAGGCGCCCAGGTCCAGCTGACCGGCGCTGCCTTGCCAGTGCAGCGCGCGGGCGCTCAGGTCCGGTCCGCTCAGCGTGCCCTGCAGCCCGTCGACGCGCAGCCCGGGCACCTGGCCCAGCGCCCAGGCGGCGCCGGCCTCGGTGCGCAGCAGCCAGCCGCCGGCGCCGACGGTGGCGGCCGCCACCAGCCCCAGCGCCAGCAGCGCGGCGGGCCAGCGCCGACCGGGCGGGGCGGGGGCGGCGGGCGCGTCCATCAGAAGGCGATGCCCACGCTCAGGTGCAGGCGCGCGCTGCGCACCTCCTGGCCATAGGCCAGGTCCAGCTTCAGCGGCCCCACGGGGCTGCGCCAGCGCACGCCCAGGCCATAGCCCAGCGCCGGTGAGAAGCCGCGCCAGCTGTCGCTGGCCCGACCGGCATCAACGAACGCGGCCCACCACACCGAGGGCAGCGCGGCCGACACCGGCCGCGCGATCTCGGCGCTGGCGGTGGCCAGCACGCGGCCGCCGGTCAGGCTGCCGTCGGCGCGCGTGGGCGCCAGGCTGCGCCAGGCGTAGCCGCGCACGGATTCGTCGCCACCGGCGCGAAAGCGCAGCGCATCGGGCACCTGCACGTCGTCTCGCATCAGCACCTGGCCGGCCTCCAGGCGCAGCTGGCTGTACCAGCTCTGGCCGATCGGCCAGTAGCCGGTGGCGCGGGCCTGCACGCGGCCGAAGCTGCCGCGGGCGCTGTCGCTGCCATCGGCCGCGCCGAGACCCAGGCCCAGCTGCACGGTGTAGCCGCGGGTGGGCAGCAGGGCGTTGTCGACGCGGCGCATCGTCCAGTCGGCCTGCAGCGACAGCGCCGACAGCGTCTGGCAGGTGCCGGCGGCCAGGCCGCTGGCGCACTCGCGGCTGCGGTCGGCATCGACATGGACGAAACGCTCGATGCCACCGCGGTCGGTGGAGCGGCCCACGCGCAGGCGCTGCAGCAGCACGGTGTCGGTGTCGCCCACGGTGCGGTCCAGCGTGCCGCCCAGCACCCAGCGGCGATAGTCGCGGTCGGGGTGGGTGGAGAGCTCGCCGTCCCAGCTCTGTTCCGACGCGCCCCACAGCAGCTTGTTGCGCAGCGACAGGTCGCGATCGAACAGCCGGCGCTGCACATGCTCCAGCGAGATCCGCGGGCCGGTGTTGGCGCTGTAGCCCACGCCCACGGTGGCGGCCTGACGCGGCGCCTCGTGCAGTTGCACATTGACGGTGGCGGCGCCGGCCTGCGAGGGGTCAGGGTCGAAGCCCACATTGACGCTTTCGTACAGGCCGGTCTTCAGCAGCGTGGTCTGGTAGTCCAGCAGGCGCTGCTCGGTCAGCGCGGCGCCGGTGTCGAAGGGGGCCAGCGCGCGGGCGCGCTCGGGCTGCTGGTGCGTCAGGCCGCTGACCGCGATCACGCCGGCGCGGAACAGCGGGCCGCTGTCGGCCACCAGGAACAGGCGCACGCCGGTCAGCTCGGCGTCGACCTCGGCGGCCGTGCCGGCCCAGCTGGCAGCGGCATAGCCCTGGGCCCGCAGGCTGGCGATCACCGCGTTCTTGGCCTCGCTCCAGGCGGTGTTGGTGAAGGTGCTGCCCGGCGCCAGCGGCCAGCGCTGGCTCAGGCCCTGCTGCAGCGTGCGCGCGTCGCTGTCGCCCCGCTCGGCGCGCTCGACCAGCTCGCCCGTCCACTCGAAGGTCAGACGGCTCACCTGCGCCGCCTCACCTGGCGTGATGCGCAGCGTCAGCGTGCCGTCGTCGGCGCGCTGCACCTCGGCCTGGGCCCGGAACAGGCCCAGCGGCTGCACCAGCTGGCGGGCCTGTGCGGGGGCGCTGCCGATCAGGCGCGACCATTCCAGGTCGCTGAAGCTGGCGGCGTCGGGCTGGGCGATCGCGCGGGCCAGGTCCAGGTGCTTCTCCAGCAGCTCGCGCACCGCGCCCGGGGCCTCGATGCGCAGCCGGGGGACTTTGCCACCGCTGACTGCCGTATCGGCCGCTGGCTGCGTGGCGTCAGGGGCCGAGGCCGTGGCGTCCGGCGCGGCAGGCTGGGCCAGCGCCACCCAGGGTGCCGCCGCCAGCGCCCACAGCGCTGCGGCCAGCCGCGCGCGTCGGCTCATTTGCTGAGCAGTCGCATCGCCCCTTCCAGGCCCTGCAGCGTCAGCGGGAACATGCGCTGGCTCACCAGCTGCTGCACGATCGCGATGCTCTGCCGGTACTGCCAGACGCCTTGCGGCTCGGGGTTGATCCAGGCGAACTTGGGGAAGGCGTGGGTGAGCCGCTGCAGCCATTCGGCGCCGGGCTCCTCGTTGTTGTACTCGACGCTGCCGCCGGGCTGCAGGATCTCGTAGGGGCTCATCGTCGCGTCGCCCACGAAGATCAGGCGCCAGTCCTTGTTGTACTTGCGGATGATGTCCCAGGTGGCGCTCTTCTCGGTGTAGCGCCGGCGGTTGTTCTTCCACATGAAGTCGTAGACGCAGTTGTGGAAGTAGTAGAACTCGAGGTGCTTGAACTCGCTGCGTGCGGCCGAGAAGAGCTCCTCCACACGGTGGATGTGCTCGTCCATCGTGCCGCCCACATCCATCAGCAGCAGCACCTTCACCTTGTTGTGCCGCTCGGGCACCATCTTGATGTCCAGCAGACCGGCGTTGGCGGCGGTGCTGTGGATGGTGTCGTCGAGGTCCAGCTCGAGCTCGGAGCCCTCGCGGGCGAAGCGGCGCAGGCGGCGCAGGGCCACCTTGATGTTGCGCGTGCCCAGCTCCTTGGTGTCGTCGTAGTCGGCGTAGGCGCGCTGGTCCCACACCTTGACCGCGCTGCGGTTCTTGCCCGGGCCGCCGATGCGCACGCCCTGGGGGTTGTAGCCACCGTGGCCGAAGGGGCTGGTGCCGCCGGTGCCGATCCACTTGCTGCCGCCCTCGTGGCGGCCCTGCTGTTCCTCGAGGCGCTTCTTCAGCGTCTCCATCAGCTCGTCCCAGCCCATCTTCTCGATGGCGGCCTTCTGCTCGGGCGTCAGCTCGTTCTCCAGGACCTTGCGCAGCCACTCCAGCGGGATCTCCTTGCCGAAGTCGGTGAGCAGCTCCACGCCCTTGAAGTAGGCCCCGAAGGCGCGGTCGAACTTGTCGTAGTGGGCCTCGTCCTTCACCAGGGTGGTGCGCGACAGGTAGTAGAAGTCGTTCACCGACGGGCCGATCACGCCGGCCTTGAGCGCCTCGAGCAGCGTCAGGTACTCCTTGACCGACACCGGCAGCTTGGCGGAACGCAGCGTGTAGAAGAAATCGATCAGCATGGTGTCGGTGCGCCACGACGGCGTCAGAGGCCGATTGTGCCGAATCCGGACCGTCCAGGGGCGACCAGGGGGACAGCGTTGCCGGCTTGTGCCCATAATGCGCGCAGAGACACCGGGGAGGTCCGGGCCGTGAACAACGTCAACAACACCCTGCTGGCTGTCCTGGCCGTCCAGGCTGCGCTGTGCGGCGCGGGCTGGTGGGTGGGTGCGGCCACGCTGAGCCTGTCGCGCTCGGCCGCGCTGCACTGGATGGGGCCGTGCCTGTGCATCGGCCTGGGCTCGGTGCTGTTCATGCCCGGCCTGGACGTGCCGCTGGCGCTGAGCCTGCCAGCGCGCAACCTGCTGGTGCTGGTGGGCTGCATGCTGCTGCGCCGTGGCAATGCGCTGTTCCTGCGCGGCGACACGGCCGACCTGGAGCAGGCGCTGCTGCTGGCCGTGGCGGTGCTGGCGATGCTGCTGATCGGCATGGAGCCGGGCGAGCAGTGGGTGCGGGCGCTGACCTTGTCGTCGGCGATTGGCTGGGTGCTGCTGCGCGGTGGCATCGAACTGGTGCGCGGCCTGACCCGCGAGCACAGCTGGGCCGGCGCCCTGACGATCAGCCTGCCGATGCTGCTGCTGGGGGCGGCGCTGATGGGCCGCGCCGCGGCGGCGCTGGTGGTGCCGCCGCAGTCGCCGATGCTCGACCTGTCGCAGCCCAGCTCGGCCGGCACCGGCCTGCTGCTGACCGCCTTGCTGGTGTTCGGCACCACCCAGCTGATGCTGCTGTACCTGGTGATCATGCGCCTGGTGCGCCGTCTGCGCGAGGTGGCCAGCCAGGACCCGCTGACCCGCCTGCTCAACCGCCGCGCCTGGATGCTGGCGCTGCAGGCCGAGCGCGTGCGCATGCAGCGCCATCCCTGCGCCACCGCCATGGCGGTGATCGACATCGACGGCTTTCGCCACCTCAACCAGCGCTACGGCAATGCCCAGGGCGACGAGTTGCTGCAGCAGTTGGCCCGCTGCCTGGAAGAGACCGCCCGCGCCACCGATGTGGTGGCCCGCCTGGGTGCCGACCAGTTCGGCGTGCTGCTCTCCGACACCGACGCCGATGGCGCCACCGAGGCCGCCGAGCGCCTGCGCCAGGCCGTGGCCGGTCTGAACCTGCGCGTGGGCGAGGAGCGCGTGCCCCTGACCATCAGCGTCGGCGTGGCGGTGCAGCCGGCCGATCTGGCCCTGCAGCTGTCCTTCTCGGCCCTGCAGCTGCGCGCCGACGAGGCGCTCAGCTCGGCCAAGGCCGGCGGCGGCAACCGGGTGCAGATCGACCGTCGGCCGGTCAGCCTGGTGCTGGCCTGATTAAGGCAACGCTGAACACGTCCCTCGCGGCGTGCGCATCCCTGCTTCGGGCGGTCTGCGGCGTTGCACATCCTCGCCATAGCCCGGGCTATGGCTGTGGTGTGCGCCTGGCAGCCCATCCCGAACCAGGGCGCGCCCATCCGCGGCGACGTGTTCAGCGTCGCCTCAGGCCTTCACCCGGTCGTAGCGCGCCAGCCAGTCGAAGAAGGCCTGGTGCCACTGCCGGCTGTTGCGCGGCTTGAGCACCCAGTGGTTCTCGTCCGGGAACCACAGCATGCGGGCCGGCACGCCGCGCGCCTTGAGGGTGTTGTAGTAGGCAAAGCCCTGGGCATCGGGCACGCGGTAGTCCAGCGCGCCGTGCACCACCAGGGTGGGCGTGCTGAAGCCGCTGGCAAAGGCATGTGGGCTCTGCGAGGCGATCTTGGCCGGGTCCTCCCAGTACCAGGCGCCCATCTCGTCGCCGGTCCAGGGCCAGCAGTCGTCGGCGAACATCGCCGTCCAGTCGTAGCAGCCGGCATGGCACACGTAGGCGGCGTAGCGGCCCGGGGCGCAGTGGCCGTTCATCCAGGCCACCATGTAGCCGCCGTAGCTGCCGCCGCTGGCGAAGACACGGCGCTTGTCCACCCAGCGCCTGGCCAGCAGCCAGTCGGTGGCGGCCTCGATGTCCTGCAGCTCCAGCTCGCCCCAGCGGTGCGAGATCGAGTCCTTGAAGGCATGGCCGAAGCTGCTGGAGCCGTGGTAGTTGACGCTGGCCACCACATAGCCCTGCGCCGCGAAGACCTTGTTGTTCCAGCGCCAGTGCCAGTTGTCGCCGGGCGCGGTGTGCGGCCCGCCATGGATGGTGTGCAGCACCGGGTGCTTCTTCTTCGGGTCGAAGCCGGGCGGGTAGTGCAGCCACACCTGCACCGCATCGCCCAGTGCGCCGGTGATCCAGACCTCCTCGGTGCGGCCCAGCTCGAAGGCGGCCAGCGCGCGGTCGTTGAGGTGCTCCATGCGGCGTGGCTCGTCGCCGGGCAGGTGGGCCTGCAGTCGGGCGGGGTGATCGGCGCAGTCGGCCAGCGTGACCAGGGTGCCGGCGGCCTTGTCGAAGGCCAGCACCCAGCCGCCCTCGACCACCACCTCGGCGCGGCGGTCGGGCAGGTCGAAGCGCCACAGGTGCTGGCGGCCGCGCTGCTCGGCGGTGAACAGCAGGGCCTGGCCGTCGTCCTCCCAGTGCAGCGGCGCCTGCACCTCGTGGTCCCAGGTGGCGCTGGGCACCTCCCAGGCGCCGTCCTCGCGGCGCCACAGGCCCAGCTGCTGCGGCATCGTGTGCTTCTGGCCGCGATGGCAGGCCAGGAAGGCCACGGCCTCGCCGTCGGGCGCGTAGGCGGGCTTGGTGAAGCCCCACTCGGCGTCCTGCGCCAGCGTCTGGAAGCGCCGGCTGCGCAGGCGCAGCTCGACGATCGCCGGTCGGCTGTCGGTGCGCTTGGCCGGGTCCGGGTCCCAGGCGAAGACCAGGCTCTGGCCGTCCGGAGCGATGTCGAAACACAGCTCGTCGGGCTCGAAGCGGGTCAGCTCATAGGGCGTGCCTTCGAACAGATCGGTGGTGCGTCCGGTGTCCAGGTCCAGCACCAGCAGATGCGGCACGCGGTCCATCGGGATCATGTGGTCCCAGAAGCGCACGATCTCGGCGTCGCTGTCGATGCCGGTTTCCTTGCGCTCGGTGAAGGCCAGGTGCGCCTTGGCCTGGGCCGCCGCGCCCTTCAGGCCCGGCCGCACCCACGAGACGAAGGCGATGCGCCGGCCATCGGGGAACCACTTGAAGCCGCCGACGCCGGTGGCCACGCTGCCGACGCGGCGGGCCTCGCCGCCGTCGGGCGGGATCACGTAGAACTGCGGCTCGCTGTCCTTGGCGCCCTCCTGCTCGCGACGGGCGACGAAGCCGACCAGGTCGCCCTGCGGCGAGAAGCGCGGCGCGCCGTCCTTGTCGCCGCAGCGGGTCAGCTCGCGCGGGCGACCGCCCAGCGTGGAGAACAGCCACAGTGCGGTCGGCGTCCGGTTGGCGGCCATGTCGGGCCGGGTGACCGCGGCCACCGCCTGGGCGCCGTCGGGGGACAGGCTGGGCGCACCGATCCTCGCCAGGCGCCAGAGATCGTCGATCGTGAAGGGCTTGTGGCGCGGCATGATGGGTGGGTCTCCTCAGCGGGGCCGGCTCAGCTGGTGGTCCAGGTGCTGCCGGATGGTCGGCCATTCGGCCGCGGTGATGCTGTAGACGGCGGTGTCGCGCAGGCTGCCGTCGGCGGTGCGTTGGTGGGCACGCAGCATGCCGTCGAGCTGGGCGCCCAGGCGCTCGATCGCTCGGCGGCTCTGGGTGTTCAGCCGGTGGGTGCGGAACTCCACCGCGATGCAGTCCAGCGTGTCAAAGGCGTGCGCCAGCAGCATCCGCTTGCACTCGGTGTTCAGCGCGGTGCGCTGCACCCGCTGCGCATACCAGGTGCTGCCGATCTCGACCCGGCGGTGCACGCGGTCGATGTTCATGTAGGTGGTCATGCCCGCCGGCACGCCCTGCGCATCCAGCACCGCGAAGGGCAGCATGCTGCCGGCGGCGTGCAGGCCCAGGCGGCGCTCGATCTCGGCGGCCACGGCCTCGGGGCGCGGCACGGCGGTGTACCAGAGCCGCCACAGCTCGCCCTCGCGCACGGCCTCGGCCAAGGCGGGCGCATGGGTGGCGTCCAGCGGCACCAGGCTGGCGTGCTGGCCGCGCAGGGTCACCGGCTGCAGCAGTTCACTCATCCCGGTCTCCCGACTGGGCGCGGCGCCAGGCGCGCGCGCCCTGCAGGCCCAGGCCGCCACCCAGGCCGACCAGCACGATGGCGCCGATGCTCTCGCCGCCATAGCCCTGGGCGAACAGGTCCCAGCCCAGCCCGCGGCCCAGCCAGAAACCGGCCAGCGCGCCGCCGACGAAACCCACCGCGTCGGAGACGCCCTCGACCCAGGGGCTCAACGGTTCCTCGACTGCATGAAGACCAGCTTCTCGAACAGCGTCACGTCCTGCTCGTTCTTCAGCAGCGCGCCCACCAGCGGCGGCAGCACCACCTTCTCGTCGCCGCTGCGCAGCACCTCGGCCGGGATGTCCTCGGCCACCAGCAGCTTGAGCCAGTCGATCAGCTCGCTGGTGCTGGGCTTCTTCTTCAGGCCGGGCAGGTTGCGCACGTCGTAGAAGCTCTTCATCGCCGCGGCCAGCAGCTCCTGCTTCAGGCCGGGGAAGTGCACCGCCACGATCTTCTTCATCGTGTCGGCATCGGGGAACTTGATGTAGTGGAAGAAGCAGCGGCGCAGGAAGGCGTCGGGCAGCTCCTTCTCGTTGTTCGAGGTGATGAAGACCAGCGGCCGGTGCTTGGCGCGGATCGTCTGGCGCGTCTCGTAGCAGTGGAACTCCATGCGGTCGATCTCGCGCAGCAGGTCGTTCGGAAACTCGATGTCGGCCTTGTCGATCTCGTCGATCAGCAGCGCCACTGGCGTGTCCGATTCAAAGGCCTGCCACAGCGTGCCCTTGACGATGTAGTTGCGGATGTCGCGCACCTTTTCGGCGCTCTCGGCATCGGACAGTTGGCTGTCGCGCAGGCGACTCACCGCGTCGTACTCGTACAGGCCCTGGTGGGCCTTGGTGGTGCTCTTGATGTGCCACTCCAGCAGCGGCAGGCCCAGCGCGCGGGCGGCCTCCTCGGCCAGCATGGTCTTGCCGGTGCCGGGCTCGCCCTTGACCAGCAACGGGCGCTTGAGCGTGATCGCGGCGTTGACCGCCAGCATCAGGTCATCGGTGGCGACGTAGTTCTCGGTGCCTTGGAATTTCATGGGCGGCTGACAGGGGTGAACGGTTCAGTATATGCGTGGCATCCACGCCACGCGCCACCAGGGTTGCCCGGACCAATCGGGCGGGCAATTGCGCGGGTAATCGGGCCTGTTTTCCCCCCTTTCCGGCCTCGGCGCGCTGGCACAGTGGTGACCGATCCCAACCGGTGCGCGCAGCCTCGCGTGCCGAAGGGGCACCCCACCCACGCCATGCTGAAGAAGATCCCCGTTTCCCAAGTCCGCCTGGGCATGCACCTGCATGCGCTGGAGGGGGCGTGGATCGACCACCCGTTCTGGAAGACCAAGTTCGTCATCCGCGACCGGGAAGACCTGCTGAAGCTGCAGAACAGCGCGATCACCGAGGTCTGGATCGACCCCGACAAGGGCCTGGATGTGGCCGAGGCGGGCGATGACCGACCCGTCCCCCGGCGCGCGGCGCCCGTGGCGAGCCCTGCGCCGAGCGGTTCGCCCATGCCGGCGGCCAGCGCCGCGGCGCGTGCGGCGCCCGCCGAGCCGCCAGCGCCGCCAGCCACGCGCAGCCTGCGCGAAGAGCTCAGCCAGGCCGCCGCGCTCTACCGCCAGAGCAGGGCCCAGGTCACCTCGATGTTCAACGAGGCCCGGCTGGGCAAGGCGATCGACGCCGAGCAGTGCCTGCCGCTGGTCGAGGAGATCTCGAGCTCGGTGTTCCGCAATCCGGGCGCGCTGGTGAGCCTGGCGCGCCTGAAGACCGCCGATGACTACACCTACATGCACTCGGTGGCGGTGTGCGCGCTGATGGTGGCCCTGGGCCGCGAGCTGGGCCTGAACGAGGCCGAGTGCCGCGAGGCCGGCTTCGCCGGACTGCTGCACGACCTGGGCAAGGCGGCGATGCCGCTGGAGGTGCTGAACAAGCCCGGCAAGCTGACCGACGAGGAGTTCGGCATCATGAAGTCGCACCCCGAGCGCGGCTGGGAGATGCTGTCCGAATCGGGCAGCGTGGGCGAGGGAGCGCTGGACGTGTGCCTGCACCACCACGAGCGCATGGACGGCACCGGCTACCCGCACCGCCTGCCGGCCGAGCAGATCAGCCGCCTGGCCCGCATGGGCGCGGTCTGCGATGTCTATGACGCGATCACCTCCAACCGGCCCTACAAGGCCGGCTGGGACCCGGCCGAATCCATCGCCAAGATGGCCTCGTGGAAGGGCCATTTCGACCCGGCGATCTTCGCCGCCTTCGTCAAGAGCCTGGGCATCTACCCGGTGGGCTCGCTGGTGCGTCTGAAATCGGGCCGGCTGGCGGTGGTGATCGAGCAGAACCCCAGCGCGCTGACGGCGCCCTTCGTCAAGGTCTTCTTCTCGACCAAGTCGCAGATGCCGATGGCGCCGCAGGTGCTGGACCTGTCGTCATCGACCGACCGCATCGAGGCACGCGAGAACCCCGCCACCTGGGGCTTCAAGCACCTGGACGAGCTGTGGGCGGGCGACGCGCTGCCGGCGCGCCGCTGATCACTCCAGCGGCGCGACAAAGCGCTCGAAGCGCGGCGACCAGCGGCCCAGGATGTCGGCCGACACCAGCGTGCGCGTGGCGCGGCCGATCAGCAGCTCGCGCGGCACGCTGCCGATGAAGCGCGAATCCTCGCTGTTGTCGCGGTTGTCGCCCATCATGAAGTAGTGGTCGGCGGCCAGCGTCACCGGCCCGAAATCGCGGCCATGACCCGCGCCACCCAGGAACTGCACCGCGTGCTGGTGGCCGGCCAGGTCTTCGCGCGCGCGCAGCGCCGGCCAGATCACGCCCGGTGCCACCGGCTCCGCCACCTCGTGCGGCGCGCTGTAGGCCTGCTCGGTGCCATTGATCAGCAGGCGCCCGGCGCGCACCTCGACCTGGTCGCCCGGCAGGGCCACCAGGCGCTTGATCAGGCGCGTGCCGTCGCGCGGTGAATCGAAGGTGACGATGTCGCCGCGCTGCGGCTCGCCCAGGCGGGCCAGCACCACATGGGTCAGTGGCAGCTTCAGGTCGTAGGCCAGGCGGTCGACCAGCACCACGTCGCCCTCCAGGATGGTGGGCCGCATCGAGCCCGAGGGCACCGGGTTCCAGTCGGCCACGGCGGTGCGCAGCAGGCCCATGCCCAGCAGCAGGGCGAGAAAGCCACGGTTGTTCTTCAGCCAGGTGCGCATCCAGCGGCTCCTTGAGGGGTGATGAGCAGTGCGACCGCCGGGGCCGGCCGAAGTTCCGGACCTTGCAGACCTGGCTTTGGGGGGCTCAGCGCAGCGCCACGCTGTCGCGCCGCCAGACCGGATCGGCCCAGCGCTTGAAGGCCAGCAGCAGGTCCGGCGTCGAGGCCTGCCGCTCCACGCTCAGATCGGCGGTCTGCACCACCTCGAAGCGGCGTTGCCAGCGGCCGTCGGTGCGGGCTTCGCGGGCCAGCAGCAGACGGGGCGTCGGCTCCGCCGTCCAGCCGGCGGCTTCGACATAGCCCAGGTCCTCCCCCAGCGGGTTGCCGGCCACCGGTGGCAGCACCTCCAGCGTCCAGCCTTGCGCGGTGCGCCGGGCCAGCCACAGCTCGCGCCAGGTGGCCAGCGGTTGCACGGCGATGGTCGCTGCCTCGCCCCGGGGGTGGCTGGCCGCCGAAGCGGCCCAGGCCACGCCCCAGGTGCAGCGGCGCAGCAGGGGATCGGCCTCGGCATGCGCTGCATCGATGAGCAGCACGCAGGTCTCGCCGGGACGGCCAGGTCGGGTGATGAAGCGCGCGTGGCTGCTGGCCGGCGTCGCGATCGGTGCCTGGGCGGCCCAGCGGCTGGCGCCAACCCGCACGGCGGCTTCGGTGTAGTCGGCCTGGTCCTCGTCGGGCAACTGGGCCTTGTCCACCGCGGCCAGCGCGGCGCCCGCCTGTTCGCCGGCGGACCGCATGTCCTCGCCCCGGCGTGCCTGCTGGAAGGCCAGCGCCGACCACACGGCGGCGCGGCGCATCTGCAGCCGCTGGCGCAGCTCGGTGGGCAGGGTGGCGACGGCGCTGTCGGGCAGGCTGCCCAGCAGCGTGGCGTGCTGGCGCAGCTGGGCGTCCTGCTCCACCACCGGCAGGGCGGGATCGATGCATTCCGGACGGCTCAGGCCCAGCACGGCGCGGCCGCGTGCTTCCGGGCCGGCTTGCGGCATGGCCAGCACCTGACGCCAGGCCGCACCGTCGTAGCACAGGCGCATGCGGCCGTCGCGCTCCATCCCCTGCAGGCGCACGCCATAGGCGGCGACCGCGTCGAGCTGGGCGGCCAGGCGAGGGTCGCTGGCGCCGGCCGCGCTGGCCCGTCGGGCCAGGCGCTCGGCCAGGGTGCCGATCAGCTCGAACGGCTCGCTGCCCAGTTCGCGCGCCGGCACCGCCTGCAGATAGGCCGCCGCGTAGCCGATGGCCAGCGACTCGGCGCCCGGCTGGTCGCGCAGGAAGCGCAGCACGGCCAGCAGGCCGGGTGCGTCCTGCGGACCACTGCCGATGACGCGCAGCTGGCTGCGCTTGACGAAGCCGCCGCGCTCGCGCCGGTGGTCCCAGACCTGCCAGTGGTCCAGGCGTTCGCCGCGCAGCTCCAGCGTGTCGCCGGGTGTCAGCTGTGCATGCAGGGCGGCGTTGTCGTGCGGGCTGGCACGCAGCGCGGCGCCGTCCGGGCCGACCAGGGCCAGCGCGGCCAGCGTGGCGGCCGCCAGGGTGGTGGCAGGCATCTCAGTGCACCTCGTCGGCGTTGTCGGCCGCCGTGTCGGCCGCGGCGGTGGCCACGCTCTTCGGGCCGCCCAGCAGCGCGGCGCCGATGAAGTCGCCGTTGGCGGGCGGCGGCGCGATGATGACCTGCACCTTGTCGCTGAGCTTGTCGGCCATGGTCTTCTGGATCAGCAGCGGGTGGCGGCTGAGCAGCGCGCCCTCGCGGGCCATCTGTTCGGCATTGATCTGGCCCACCTTCTGCAGGCGGTAGGCCTCTGCGTCGGCCAGCTTCTGGCGCGAGTCGGCCTCGCCCTGGCTCTCGATGCGGCGCGCCTGGGCGCTGGCCTCGGCGCCCTTGATGCGGGCGGTCTTCTCGGCCTCGGCCTCCAGCGCACGCTGCTCGATCTGCTTCTGCTTGAAGGGCAGCACATGCCGCATGGCCTCCTCCTGGGCCTGGGCCGCGATGACCTGCTCGCGCGCCGCCGCTTCGGCGTCCTTCTCGCGGCGCACCTTGGCGGCCTGGGCTTCCAGCGCGGTCTGCTCGACCTGCCTTTCCTTCAGCGCCAGCGTGTAGCGCATCTGCTCGGTGGCCAGCTCGGCCGACAGCAGCGCGTCCATGCCGCGCTTGTAGTCAGCTGGCAGGTCCACCTGTCCAAGCTGGACGCTGCGCAGCAGGATGCCTTCAGCGGCCAGACGGGGCTTCAGCTCGGCCTCGATCTCGGCCTGGATCTGCGCGCGCTTGGTCGAGAAGATCTCGCGCACCGTGTAGCGCGAGAAGCTCTTGTAGACCACGCCCTGCACCGCCGGCTGGACCAGGCCGGCGCCGATGTCCTCCGGCCACCGGGTGGAGGCGCTGACCAGTTGGGCCGGGTCCGGCGCGTAGCGCACCGCGATGTCGACGCCCAGCGACAGACCCTCGATGCTCTGGAAGGGCGCCGGACCGTCCGCGCGGGCACTGCCGCCGGGGTGGTAGATCGCGTCGCGCAGCGGGTACAGACGCAGCTGGTGCAGGCCGGGCAGCACCACGGCGCTGCCCTCGCGCAGTTCGGTGATGCCACCGGTCAGCGCATTCGTGCGCAGGCCGACCTCGCCGCGCGGGATCGGCTGCAGCGGCGGGTGCTGCACCAGCAGCCAGGCCGTGCCGGCCAGCACCGCGCCGCCCAGCCACCAGGCTCGCCCGCCCAGCAGGCCTTGGGTGGCGTGCCGGCCCATTGCGAGGCTGTGCTGCCAGCCTCGGGTCAGGCCCTGGCCGATGGCGCCGGCCAGGCGGTTCAGGCGGGGAAAACGGGTGGTGCGGGGGGTGTCCATGTGCAGGCTTCCTTGGGTGGGTGGCCGTGTCCTGACGGCCTGGAAGCCATTCTTCGCAGCCCGCCCGGAAGGCAACAGGCACCGCCGGGGCGTCTTTGCTCCGTTGCCCGGAAGAAAGCTTCACACCGCCGGCCGCAGGGCACCGGGATAATCAGCCGCATGGTCCGCATCGCCGTCATCGAGGACGATCCCCCCACCAGCCGCCAGCTCTGCGGCTGGATCGCCGGCGCCCGCCCGGATGCGCAGATCGATTGCTGGTTCGACCGCGACAGCGCCGACGCCGCGCTGGCCCGCGAGCGCTACGACCTGGTGCTGCTCGACATCGAACTGGGCCGCGAGCGCAATGCCGGCGTCGCGCTGATCAATGCGATCAACAAGCGCCACGCGGGCACGCCGGTGCTGGTGGTCTCGGCCATGCCGGCGGCCATCTACCGCAGCATCATGAAGGCGCTGGACGCCTGGGACTACCTGCAGAAATCCACCTTCGAGGAGGCTGACTTCGTCGAGACCTTCCTGGACATCCTGCGCGCCACGCGTGACCGCACGCCCGCCGCTGCAGCGGCGGCGGCCGACCCCGACGCGGTGCTGATCGACCCGCTTCGCCAGGGCGCCGCGATCTGGCGCGGCCAGAAGGTCAACCTGCCGCTGACGGCCCAGCGCATCCTGGCCGCGCTGCTGGCGCGCAAGGGCGAGGTGGTCAGCTACGACGAGCTCTACCAGGTGGTCAAGAGCGGTCGCAACCGCGACAACATCCGCAAGCACGTCAGCACCATCCGTGATGCCCTGCGCGAGATCGATCCCGCCTTCGACGGCATCGCCAATATCCCGATGCGCGGGTTCCGCTGGGGATGATCCGCCTGCGCCCGCGCATCCCGCTGCGGTTGCGCTTCTTCTTCCGCGCCGCCTTCGCGCTGCTGGCGCTGGCCGTGCTGGGACTGGCGCTGACGCTGCTGGCCGAGGAAAAGGAGCGGGCCTGGCGCAGCCGGCGCGACGGCGTGGACCAGACGCTGGCGCAGATCGGGGCGCGGCTGCGCCACCCCACCGGCCAGCTGGCCCTGATGAACCCCGAGGCACGGCCCGGGCCGCCGCTGCGGCCGCTGGTGCTGCCCTTCGGCGCGATCGACTTTGACGACCGCGCCAAGGCCCAGCAGGCGGTGGAGATGGCCGGCTGCGCGCTGCAGTACGCCGATGCGGTGCAGCTGTGCGCGGCGGTGGGCTCCAACCCGGCGGCCGGCGGCTTCCTGTACCTGGTGGGGCAGCTGCCGCTGGGCCCGCTGGCGGCGCGCGCCCCCGGCGACACCGACTTCAGCCACGCCCACCGCGCCCAGGTGCGGGTGGCGATGCGCGGCCGCGAGTGGCGCTGGCTGGCGCCCTACGAGCTGCCGGCCGATGCCGGGGCCGGTGCCGGGCGCGGCAAGCTGACCGGCTTCGCGGTCGAGGCCGGCACCGTCGCCGACCGCCCGCAGCGCGACTTCCGCGGCTGGCTGTGGCAGGACGCGCGCTGCATCGATGGCGGCAGCGCCGACGACTGCCTGCGGCGCAGCTACTACTCGCTGCGCCTGCCGGTGGAGCTGTTCCGCGAGGACCTGCAGGCCGCGCGCGGCCGACCGGTCTGGCCGCCGGCCGACCTGGACCGCATCGAGGTGCACCTGCGCCTGCTCGGCCCGGGCGATGACGCCGCGGCGCCGCTGTTCGATTCCGACCAGCCCGGCGCCACACCGCCCTTCACGCTGGCCGAGCTGGCGCGGCTGCTGCAGCCGGGTGAATCACTGCGGGTGCGGCGTCTGGGGCCGGGCCGTGCCACCGAGGTGGCGCTGCTCAGTGGGCCGGAGGACCTCGCGCAGCCGCTGTCACCGCTGCTGGAGCGGCTGATTCGCGCCCTGCCGGTGCAGGACAACCCGGCGCCGCTGCAGGCCAGCGACACCGTGACGACACCCACCGGCCGCTATGAATTGCAGCTGACGGGCGATCGCCGCGGGGTGGATCGCGCCCTGGGCCGCGTCGCCACCCGCACCGCCTGGTTCGTGGGCGCGCTGCTGCTGGCCATCGGCCTGACCTGGGCGGCGATCGAGCTGCGGGTGATCCGCCGCATCACGCTGCTGACCCGGCGTGCCGCGGCGGTGCGTCGCGACGTCAAGGAGGGCGGCGAGATCCGCCTCGACGTGGCCGAGCTGCGCGGCAGCGACGAGCTGGGGGTGCTGGCAGGCACGCTGGCCGACTTGATGCAGCGCGTCAACGAGGATGTGCACCGCGAGCACATCCGCGCCCGGCAGGAAAAGGACCAGTGGCATGCGGTCGGTCACGAGATCCTGTCGCCGCTGCAGTCGCTGCTGGCGCTGCACGGCGATCCGGCCGATCCCAGCCACCGCTACATCCAGCGCATGCAGCAGGCGGTGCGCGTGCTGTACGGCCAGGCCTCGCCGACCGAGGCCTTCCAGGCCACCGCGCTGGGCCTCAGCGCCCTGGACCTGGACCAGTTTCTGCGCCAGGTGGCCGAGAACGCGCCGCATGCCGGCATCGACGCGGTGGCTTACGAAGGACCCGGTGGTCCGCTGGCGGTGCAGGGCGATGACTACGCGCTGGAGGACGTGGTCACCCACGTGCTGCGCAATGCCGCGCGCCACCGCCGGCCGGGCACACCGATCACGATGCAACTGCAGCGTGCCGGGCAGCGGGCGGAACTGCGCCTGCACAACCAGGGACCGCAGATCGAGCCGGCCCAGCTCGAGCGCATCTTCGAGTACGGCGTGTCGGATGCGCCGGCCGATTCGGGCAGCCGGGGCCAGGGCCTGTTCGTCGCCCGCACCTGGATGGCCAAGATGGGCGGCACCATCGTGGCCCGCAACGAGGCGGACGGCGTCAGCTTCGTGCTGAGCCTGCCGCTGGCCTGATCAGCGCCAGCCGAAATGCTGGCGCAGCAGCGCGGCGCTGGCATTGACCGGCTGGTGCAGCACATTGGGGAAGCGCGCCACGGCGCCGCGGGTCGGGACCTGCGGCTTGATGGGGTCGGCGCCCAGCACGGCGATCTTCTCGATGCGCCAGCCGGCGCGGCCGAAGGCCTCCAGGTAGGCCTGGGCGTCGGGCAGGCCCTGCGGGTCCAGCGGGCTGCCCTGCGGTGACAGGATGAACGCGGTGTGGGTGCAGCGCTGGCGCTGCACCTCGGCGATGAAGTCCTGCGGCGGGGTGCGCGTGTCCTGCAGCGCCGAGACGCGGGCATACAGGCGCACGGTCTGGCCGCTGGTCAGTTCGATGTCGCGCAGATTGCGGCTGTAGCAGCCGGTCAGGCAGCGCAGCAGCGTGGACTTGCGGGTGCGCGGGCTGCCGATCAGTACATAGGCGGTGAGGGTCATGGGCTGAGCTTAGCGAATCGCGTGCCTGCGTGGCCCGGTATTGCGACAATCTTGCGCCATGAACGCTCCGATGACCCGACGGGATGCCGAGTTCACGCGCCTGTTCTCGGCCGACACCACCGGCGCACTGATCGACCCCCACGGCCGCACCCGCGCGCTGGTGCTGGACTGGCCCGCCCCGGCCGACTGGGCGGCCATGGGCACGCTGTGGCGCGGTGTGCAGGACACGCTGGGCTGGCCGGCGCCGGCGATCGCGGTGTCGGGCGACGCGCTGCAGCTGTGGTTCTCGCTGGCCGAGCCGGTGGACGCCGCCACCGCGCAGGCCCTGCTGGCCACGCTGCGCGAGCGCTTCCTGCCGGCGCCCCAGGCCGCCCGGGTGGGCGGCTGGCCGCGCGACGGTCAGGCCGCGCCGCGACCAGGGGCTGCGCTGCCTGGCGAGGACCGCTGGTCGGCCTTCGTGGCGCCTGACCTGGCGCCGCTGTTCGCCCAGACGCCCTGGCTGGACGTGCCGCCCGGCGACGACGGCCAGGCCACGCTGCTGGCCGGCCTGGGCAGCGTGGCGCCCGATCGGCTGGCGCCGCTGCAGCCAGTGGCCCAGCCCGCGGCCACAGCGGTCACGGCGGTCACGGCGGTCACCGCCGCGACCGACCCGCGGGCCTTCCTGCTGCAGGTGATGAACGATCCGGCGGTGCCGCTGGCGCTGCGCATCGACGCGGCCAAGGCCCTGCTGCCGCGCTGACGATGCTCGCGCAAGCGCCGGCGCAGGCGCAGAATCGGCGCTGGGCGCTTCGACCCGGACACCGACAGGAGACACCATGTTCCAGCGCGATACCTGCTGCACCCTGGTCCCGTATTTCACCGTCCAGGAGGGGCGGCTCAACGACTTCCAGGCCCTCGGGCCGCGCTTCGTCGAGAAGACGCGCACCGAGCCGGGCTGTCTGCACTACGCCTTCTCCTACAGCGGCAACACCGCCCACTGCCGTGAAGGCTATGTGGACGCCGCCGCGGTGCTGGCCCACCTGGACAACGTGGGTGAGCTGCTGGGCGAGGCGCTGAAGATCGCCAGCATCCAGCGGCTGGAAGTGCATGGTCCGGCGGCTGAACTGGACAAGCTGCGCGGGCCGATGGCGGCGCTGAACCCGCAGTTCTTCGTGCTGGACGAGGGCATCCGGCGCGCCTGAGGCGCGGGCGTCTCAGCGCGGCCCGTCCGGGTCCCAGCCCGGCGCGCGCTGGCGCTGCGCCAGCGCCTCGCGCTCCTGGGCGAACAGCTCTTCGAGCTGCTGCCGGCCCTGTTTGGCCATCGACACCAGCGCCTGCTCGTCGCGGTGGTGGGGGTACGTGCGCTCGATCTGCTCCACCAGGTGCTGGCGGTAGCGCATGGCCAGCTGGCGGGCCTGGTGGGGCAGCCAGCCCAGTTGCTCCAGCACGCGGCGGGCGCTGAACAGCGCCGAGTCCATGGTCTCGCGGTCGATCATGTCCACACCCCGGTCGCGCAGCGCGTAGTAGTGCTGCACGTTGCGTGCCCGGGCCACCAGCGTCAGCTGGGGGAAGTGCTGGCGGGCGGCCTCGGCCAGCGCGATGCTCTGCTCGACATCGTCGATCGCGATCACCAGCACCCGCGCCTGCTCGGCGCCGGCCAGGCGCAGCAGGTCCAGCCGGGTGGCATCGCCATAGTGCACCCGGAAGCCGAACTTGCGCAGGAACTCGACCTGCTCGGCAGAGTGGTCCAGCACGGTGGGGCGGATGCCGTTGGCGTACAGCAGGCGGCCGATCACCTGTCCGTAGCGGCCGAAGCCGGCGATGATCACCGGTGCGTCCTGCGGCTCGGCCAGCGCATGCGGTGAATCGCCGGTGCCGCGGGCGAAGCGGGGCAGCACCAGGCGATCGATCAGCACCAGCAGCAGCGGTGTCACCAGCATCGACAGCGCCACCGTGCCCACCAGCAGCGCGCCGTGGCGCGTGCCGATCACGCCGGCGCCTTCGGCCTGCTGGAACACCACGAAGGCGAACTCGCCGCCCTGGGCCAGCAGCAGCGTCAGCACCGGGCGCTCGGCCAGCGGCACCTCCACGGCCGTGGCCAGGGCCCAGATCACGGCGGCCTTCAGCGCCAGGAAGCCCAGCAGCAGGCCCAGCACCAGCCAGCGGTCGGCCCACAGCGCGGCAAAGTCCATCGACATGCCCACGGCCATGAAGAACAGGCCCAGCAGCAGGCCCTTGAAGGGCTCGACGTCGGTCTCCAGCTCGCGCTTGTACTCGCTCTCGGCCAGCAGCACGCCGCCCAGGAAGGCGCCCAGCGCCATCGACAGGCCGGCGGCCTCCATCAGGCTGGCAATGCCCACCACCAGGCCCAGTGCCGCGGCGGTGAAGATCTCCGGCGAACGGCTGCGCGCCACCCAGCGCAGCGCATGGCGCAGCAGCAGCCGACCGCCCAGGATGATCGCCGCGATCACGCCCACCGCCTTCAGCGCCTCCCAGGCCGGGTGGCCGGTGCCGGCCGCCCCCTGGCCCAGCAGCGGGATCAGCGCCAGGATGGGGATGGCCGCCACATCCTGCAGCAGCAGGATCGCGAAGCCGGCCTGGCCGCCCGTGGTGGGCAGCAGGTGGCGCTCCTGCATGATCTGCAGCGACACCGCGGTGGACGACAGCGCCAGCGCCAGGCCGGCGATCACGGCCATCGTCCACGGCGCGCCCAGCGCCCAGCCGGCACCGCCCAGCACCAGCGCGCAGCCCAGCAGCTGGGTCGTGCCCCAGCCGAAGATCGGCCGGCGCAGCGCCCACAGCCGCGGCGGCTCCAGCTCCAGGCCGATCAGGAACATCATCAGCACCACGCCGAACTCGGCGGCGTGCAGGATGGATTCGGGGTCCTTCACCACCCCCAGGCCGAACGGCCCGATGGCCACACCGGCCCCCAGGTAGCCGATGATCGAACCCAGGCCGAAGCGCTTGGCCAGCGGCACGAAGAGCACCGCGGCGGTCAGGTAGATCAGCGCGGCATGCAGCCACTGCGAGTTCATCAGCGGTTCTCCTGGGCGGGCCGGTCGCGCAGCGGCACCTGGCACTCGGGGCACTCGCTCATCTCGGCGATCTCGGGCCAGTCGGGGTAGTCGCGCAGGCGGCTGGCGTAGGTCTGCGCATGGGCCTGCAGCGCCTGGGCCGACAGCTGGTGCGCACCATGCTGCACCATCGGCGGCAGGAAGCGCAGGCCGCACAGCGCGGCGGTCTGCTCATAGGGCGGCAGGAAGGCATCCAGGAAGTAGCGGTTGTAGCCCTGCGGGTGGTAGGCGGCCTCGGTGCCGCCGGTGCTCAGCACCAGCCACAGGTCCTTGCCCTGCAGTGCGCGGGTGCTGCGGCCCTCGGCGTGGCCGTAGGCCCAGCCGTAGGCCAACACCTCGTCCAGCCACAGCTTCATCAGCGGCGGCATCGAGTACCACTGCAGCGGGTGCTGCCAGACGATCAGGTCGGCCGCCGCCGCCGCGGCCTGTTCGGCCGCCACGTCGATCGCGTAGTCGGGGTAGAGCGCGTACAGGTCGCGCACCTGCACGCCGGGCACCGCGCGGGCGGCGTCCATCAGCGGCCGGTTGACCTGCGAGTGCTGCAGCGCCGGATGGGCCACCAGCACCAGGATCGAGGGCGTGCTCATCGGCGGCCTCCTTCGGCCAGTTGCCTCGCCAGTGCGTTGTGCCGCTCCAGCAGCGGCTCCAGTTCCAGCGTGGCCAGACGGCCTTCACGCACGACCACCCGGCCGTTGACCACGGTGAACGCGGTGCTGGCCGAGGCGCACAGCAGCAGCGCGCCCACCGGGTCGTGCACCGCGCCGCCGGCGAAGCCCAGCGTGCGGGTGTCGAACAGCGCCAGATCGGCCGACATGCCCGGCGCCAGGTGGCCGATGTCGTCGCGGCCCAGCACGCGCGCGCCGCCGCGGGTGGCGATCTCCAGCGCGTCGCGGGCGGTGAATTCCGCGGGCCCGTGGTCACATCCGAAAGCGTCGAGCGAGCGCCCCACGCGGCCCAGCAGCATGGCCTGCCGCGCCTCGTTCAACAGGTGGGCGGCGTCGTTGCTGGCGCTGCCGTCCACGCCCAGGCCCACCGGCACGCCGGCGCTGCGCAGGCGCTGCACCGGCGCGATGCCCGAGGCCAGGCGCATGTTGCTGCAGGGGCAGTGGGCCACACCGGTGCCGGTGGCGGCGAAGCGGGCGATGCCGTGGGCATCGAGCTTGACGCAGTGGGCGTGCCAGACATCGTGGCCCAGCCAGCCCAGGCTCTCGGCGTATTCGGTGGGGGTCTGGCCGAACTTCTCGCGGCTGTAGGCCAGGTCGTGGTCGTTCTCGGCCAGGTGGGTGTGCAGGCGCGTGCCGGTGGCGCGGGCCAGTGCGGCGGCGTCGCGCATCAGGCCGGGGCTGACGCTGAAGGGCGAGCAGGGCGCCACGCCCACCCGCAGCATCGAATGACGCGAGGGGTCGTGGAAGGCCTCGATGACGCGGCGGGTGTCGCGCAGGATCGCGTCCTCGCGCTCGACCAGGTGGTCGGGCGGCAGGCCGCCGGCGCTCTCGCCCACGCTCATGCTGCCGCGCGTGGGATGGAAGCGCAGGCCGATGCTGGCCGCGGCCTCGATCGTGTCGTCCAGCCGCACGCCGTTGGGGTACAGGTAGAGGTGGTCGCTGCTGGTGGTGCAGCCCGAGAGCAGCAGCTCGGCCATCGCCACCTGGGCGCTGACGCGCGCCATCTCGGGCGTCAGGCCGGCCCAGATCGGGTAGAGCGTTCGCAGCCAGCCGAACAGCTCGGCGTCCTGCGCCGCCGGGATCGCCCGCGTGAGCGACTGGTACATGTGGTGGTGGGTGTTGACCAGGCCCGGGATCACCACATGGCCGCGGGCGTCGATCACCTCGTCGGCCTCGCGTGGCAGGGTGTCGGCGGGGCCGATCGCCTCGATCGCGCGGCCGCGGATCAGCACACTGGCGCGCGGCAGCTCGCGGCGCTCGTCGTCCATCGTCGCGACCACGTCGGCGTCGCGGATCAGCAGGGTGGGGTCGGTCATCTGGGCGGGCAGGGCTGCTATCGTCGGCGGGGTCCCCAAGTGTTGCACGCGCCATGCCCCGTTTCGCCGCCAACTGCTCGATGCTGTTCACCGAGGTGCCGTTCCCGGAGCGCTTCGCGCGCGCCGCGGCGGCGGGCTTCCGGGCGGTCGAGTTCCAGTTCCCCTACGACTGGCCGGCGCAGGCGCTGCGGCGCAGCCTGGATGCGGCTGGCGTCACCGCCGTGCTGCACAACCTGCCGGCCGGCGACTGGGCGGCGGGCGACCGCGGCCTGGCCTGCGACGCCACGCGCCAGGCCGAGTTCCGCGCCGGCGTGCCGCGCGCCATCGACTATGCCCAGGCGCTGGGCGCACCGCGCCTGAACCTGCTGGCCGGCCGCGCCGGTGCCGGCCAGACCGAGGCGCAGACGCGCGCGCTGTTCATCGACAACCTGCGCTTCGCCGCCGACGCGCTGGCCGCGCACGGCCTGATGCTGATGATCGAGCCGATCAACACCCGCGATGTGCCGGGCTTCTGGCTGAACACCAGCGCGCAGGCGGCCGCGCTGCTCGACGAAGCCGGCTGCGCCAACGCCTTCATCCAGTTCGACCTGTACCACATGCAGCGCATGGAGGGCGACCTGGCGGCCACGCTGCGCCGGCTGCTGCCGCGCATCGGCCACGTGCAGTTCGCCGACAACCCGGGCCGCCATGAGCCGGGCACCGGCGAGTTGAACTTCGCTTTTCTGTTCGCCGAACTGGACCGGCTGGGCTATGCCGGCTGGGTCGGCGCCGAGTACCTCCCCTCGGCGTGCACCGAGGACACGCTGGCCTGGCTGGGGGCGCCGCGGTGAGCCCCGATCCACGCACCGCGCTGCGCGCGCTGTTCGACGCCGCGGTGGCCCGCGCCCAGCCGGCGGTGGTGCTGCCGGGGCGCCTGCCGCCACCACCACGCGGGCGCACCGTGGTGCTGGGCGCCGGCAAGGCGGCCGGGGCGATGGCGCTGGCGGTCGAGGCGCTGTGGCCTGCCGACGCTCCGATGACTGGCCTGGTCGTCACCCGCTATGGCCACACGCCGCCGGCCTACCAGCCCGGCGCCGGCCGGATCGAGATCGTCGAAGCCGCGCACCCCGTACCCGACGAGGCCGGCGTGGCTGCCAGCGCACGCATTGCTGCCCTGGCCCAGGGTCTGGGCGCGGACGATCTGGTGCTGTGCCTGATCTCGGGCGGCGGCTCCGCACTGCTGACGATGCCGCAGGTCGGCCTGACGCTGGCCGACAAGCAGGCGCTGAACCGTGCGTTGCTGGAGAGCGGCGCGCCGATCGAGGCGATGAACACGGTGCGCAAGCACTGCTCGGCGATCAAGGGCGGCCAGTTGGCTGCGCGCTGCGCGCCCGCGCAGGTGGTGACGCTGCTGATCTCCGATGTGCCGGGCGACGACCCGGCCATCATCGCCAGCGGCCCCACGGTGCCCGATCCCAGCCGCTGCGCCGACGCGCTGGCGGTGTGTGAACGCTGGGGCATCCCGCTGCCGCCCGCGGCGCGCGCCGGCCTGCGCAGCGGTGCCTTCGAGACGCCCAAGCCGGGTGATGCCTGCTTCGCGCGCCAGCAGGTCCAGGTCATTGCCACGCCACAGGCCAGCCTGGAAGCGGCCGCGGCGGCGGCGCGGGCGATGGGCCTGCCGGCGCATATCCTGTCCGATGCGATCGAGGGCGAATCGCAGGTGGTGGGCGGCGTGCACGCCGCGCTGGCGCGCGCGGTGGCGCAGCGCGGCCAGCCGTTCGCGCGGCCCTGCGTGATCCTGTCGGGCGGTGAAACCACCGTCACGGTGCGGCCGCGCGCGCCGGGCCAGGCCAGGGGCCGCGGCGGCCGCGCCACCGAGTTCCTGCTCGGTTGCGCGCTGGGTCTGCAGGGGCAGGCCGGCGTGTGGGCGCTGGCGGCCGATACCGACGGCATCGATGGCGTCGAGGCCAACGCCGGCGCCATCGTCACCCCCGACACGCTGGCCCGCGCCGTGGCGGCTGGCCTGTCTGCGGCCGACCACCTGGCGCGCAACGACGCCTACCGCTTCTTCGAGGCGCTGGACGACCTGGTCGTGACCGGGCCCACGCACACCAACGTCAACGACTTCCGGGCGATCTGGGTGGCTTAGGGCAGGTCGCAGCGCCGTTGGATGAGGACGCCGCGGCGCGCAGGAAAGGGCAGGCGAGCCGCCCAGCCAGACTCAGCGCGGGGCGCTGCCGGCCGCCGCCGGGTCGGTGGGGCGGTCGGCGTTGGGGCCCAGTTCGCGCAGCACCTGGGCGCTGATGGTGTCGAGCACCGCGCGCATGCCGGCCGGCAGCTCGATGCGCATCTGCTGGGCGTCGGCACCGGCCCCGGCCGGCCAGGCCAGGCGTTCGCGCAGCGGGCCCCAGTCCGAGGTCAGCCAGGCCTGCACCTGCCAGCCGGGCGTGGCCAGCACGTCCAGCGTCCAGGGCCGCGCGGGCGCGCCGTCGCAGGCCGGGAGTCCGTCCACCTGCCAGCCGCTGATCGGGCCGTCGAGCCCGGAGTCCAGGTGGCGCCGCATCACGAAGCCGTTGCTCGGCCAGGCACGGTGGCTGTTCCACCAGCGGTCACGCACCCGCTCGAGCGCGGCGAAGGTGCTGTCGCGATCGACCGCACCCAGTTCGGTCAGTGTGGTGTCGAGCTCGCGTGTCACCGCCACGTCCCACGGCTCGGGCCGGCGCAGTGCGCGCTGGGCCACCTGCAGCCCGACCAGGTGCGAGACACCGTCTTCGTAGCTGAAGGCCGAGGCGCGCTCGGAGACGGGCGGCAGCGTCTCCTGCCCCAGCCAGGTCAGCACCTCGTGCCAGGTGAGCATCCACCAGACCAGCTGCGAGGCCATGCTTGCCACGCGCGCGTTGTCCAGCCCTGCCTCGGTGGCCACGGGCCGCCGCCAGCGCAGCGACAGGCGGGTCGAGCCGTCGGAGCCCGCAGCATCCAGGGCGGTAGCGCCGCGGTCGATCTCGCGGCGCAGCAGGCGATACAGGTGGCCGGTCCAGTCGGCGGCGTCGCGCAGGTGGTCGATGTCGAGGAAGCCGGCCGCGCAGGTGTAGACCAGGCCGTCGTTCTCGTCGGCGTGGCTGCGCCAGTCGTGGCGGCCCAGATCGGCACGCTCGATGATGCGGTTGCGCAGCAGCGGCATGACGTAGGGCGTGGGCAGCTGGCCGAAGCGACGCGACGGCATGTCGTCGCGCTCGGGGGGAAGCGCCAACCCCGGCCCGGCGGTCAGGGCCACTGTCAGCACGACCAGCCGGCGCCACCGGGCGCGGTCGGCGGACCGCCGGGTGCCGGCCCTCATGGCTGCCGCCTGGTGGGTACGGCGCGCTCCAGTGGCAGGGGCAGGGGCGGTCTCACGGCTCGAGGTTTCAGCAGGCCAGCGACTCACGCCAGCGTGCCCGCGGCGGTGCGCCCAGTCGCAGCGATCGGGCGTCGATCACCACCGCCTCGCCGCGCGCCGGCTGCAGCTCCAGCCGCAGCGCACCCTCCAGGGCCTGGGGCAGCGGCAGTTCGCGCCAGGCCCGGCCCTGGGCGTCGATGAGGCGGCCCTCAGCCAGGCGGCCCAGCAGCGCGGGCGGCGGCGCGGCGGTCTGCAGCACCAGCACGACCGGGGCCAGGTGGCCGGCCTGCCAGACACCGTCGCGCTGCTCGGCCACCTGCGCGGCCGAGAAGCGCAGCCGCCAGCCGCCGGTGGTCGGCTCGACCGCGGCGACCTCGCTGTCGGCGAAGGCGAAACGGCGTCCTGGCGCGGGCAGCATCCACTGCATGTGCCATTTGCCGATCTCGCGGCCGTCGTCCAGCGCCAGCGCACGCGGCTCGCAGCCCCAGGCGATGAAGCCGCAGTCCTCGTATACCCGCCTGGCGCTGGCGTTGCCATCGCTGACGGTCAGCTCCAGCAGGCGCAAGCCGGGCCAGGTCCGGGCATCGGCCATCAGCGTGCGCACCAGGCGGCGTGCGATGCCCTGGCGCCGGTGGTCGGGCTCGACCGCCACGCCGAACACGAAGCCGCGGTGGGCGGTGCGCTCGCGTGGCTCGCGCGACAGGCCGGCGGCGCCGACCAGCCGCTCGCCGATGAACGCGCCCCAGACCTGCTCGTCGCTGCCGGCTGGCCCCAGCCGGCGCGCCCACCAGTCCAGCGGCAGGTGTTCGCGCTCGGCCACGCTGGAGGTGAAGGCCTCGGGCTCGCGCTGGTAGGCGCCCAGCATCAGCGCGCGGTGCGCGGCTGCGTCCTCGGGGCCCAGGCGGCGGATCGTGACGGAATACGCAGCAGTCATCGCCCGATTGTGCGGCGCTCCCGAGAGTTGGGGGGCGACCGCAGGCTTAAGGAAGGTCTGCATAAATCGCCCCACGCCCTGCTTGGCACCGACGTGAAGCCCTGAGACGATAGGGTCCATGAAG
>NZ_JAGQDD010000010.1:0-144747 GCF_018069845.1 Ideonella alba | reverse complement strand
CCCAGCTACTACGCCGACGCCACGCGGGCGCGCGAGCTGCTGGGCTGGCAGGCCACGCGCAGCCTCGAGCAGATGTGCGCCGACGCCTGGCGCTGGCAGAGCGGCAACCCGGACGGCTACGCCAGCGCGGGGGCTTGACGCAGCGCGTGGGGCCGGCTCAGGGGCCCTCCTACAATCGCGCCCCATGGCCAACCCGCTGACCGATCTCGTCCTGCCTGCCGCGGCCGCCCGCTTTGTGCTGCTGGCCAACCATGTGCTCACGGCGGCGCCCGTCGCCACCGACCGCCTCAAGGTCCGCCAAGGCCGCACGCTGCGCGTGGAGGTCGATGGCTGGCGCATCCCGCTGCCGCCGCCGCCGCCGATGACGCTGCGCATCACCCCGGCCGGCCTGCTCGAGGCCGTGGCCGCGGACGAGCCTGGCGCCGACCAACCCGACCTGCGCCTGCGCGTGGATGCGTCGCAGCCGCTGAGTGCAGCGCGCAGCCTGGCCAGCGGCCAGGTGCCCGAGGTGCATGTGGAGGGCGACGCGGCACTGGCCGCCGACATCACCTGGATCCTGGCCAACGTGCGCTGGGACATCGCGGCCGATCTGGAGCGCGTGGTCGGCGGCCCCTTGGGCGACACCGTCGCGCGGGCCGGCGAGCAGGTGCTGGCCGCCGCCCGGGGCCTGGTGCAGGGTGTCGCCGGCGCGGTGCGCAAACCCTGATGCGCAAGCTGCTGCGGCTCTCCCGCATCATCCTGACCTTCTGGCGCCTGGGCGTCGTCGAGCTGGCACTGCAGACCCTGACCCGCCGGCCCGCCGGCTGGGCGCTGGCGCTGGTGCGGCCGGCGGCCGAGGTCGCCGCCCAGCCCCGCGGCGTGCGCCTGCGCCTGGCGCTGGAGGCGCTGGGCCCGATCTTCATCAAGTTCGGCCAGGTGCTCTCCACCCGGCCCGACCTGGTGCCGCCCGACATCGCTACCGAACTGGCCCACCTGCAGGACCGCGTGCCGCCCTTCCCGGCGGCGCAGTCGCAGGCGCTGATCGAGCAGGCGCTGGGCCGTCCGGTGGCGGAGCTGTTCGCGCAGTTCGAGCCCGAGCCGGTGGCCAGCGCCTCGATCGCCCAGGTGCACTTCGCCAGCCTGCCCGACGGCCGAGAAGTGGCGGTCAAGGTGCTGCGCCCGGGCATGCTGGCGGTGATCGAGGACGACCTGGCGCTGCTGCATGTGCTGGCGGGCTGGGTCGAGCGGCTGTCGGTGGATGGCCGCCGCCTGCGCCCGCGCGATGTGGTGGCCGAGTTCGACACCTACCTGCACGACGAGCTTGACCTGGTGCGCGAGGCGGCCAACGCCGCCCAGCTGCGCCGCAACATGGCCGACCTGCCGCTGATCATCGTGCCCGAGATGCACTGGGACCTGTGCACCGCCAGCGTGATCGTGATGGAGCGGATGAAGGGCATCCCGATCAGCCAGGTCGACCGCCTGCGCGAGGCGGGCGTGGACATCAAGAAGCTGGCGCGCGACGGCGTGACCATCTTCTTCACCCAGGTCTTCCGCGACGGCTTCTTCCATGCCGACATGCACCCGGGCAACATCCAGGTCAGCGTCGACCCGGCCACCTTCGGCCGCTACATCGCGCTGGATTTCGGGATCATCGGCACGCTCACCGAGGTCGACAAGAACTACCTGGCGCAGAACTTCATCGCCTTCTTCCGCCGCGACTACAAGCGAGTGGCCGAACTGCACGTGGAGAGCGGCTGGGTGCCGGCCAGCACCCGCGTCGAGCAGCTGGAAGCGGCGGTGCGCGCCACCTGCGAGCCGCAGTTCGACCGCCCGCTGAAAGACATTTCGCTGGGCCAGGTGCTGCTGCGCCTGTTCCAGACCTCGCGCCGCTTCAATGTCGAGATCCAGCCCCAGCTGGTGCTGCTGCAGAAGACCCTGCTCAATGTCGAAGGCCTGGGCCGCGAACTGGACCCCGACCTCGACCTGTGGGACACCGCCAAGCCTTTCCTGGAGCGCTGGATGGACGAGCAGGTGGGCTGGCGCGCGCTGGTGCGCCGCCTGAAGGACGAGGCGCCGCAGTACGCCCGCCTGCTGCCCGACCTGCCGCGCCTGGTGCACCACGCGCTGGAGCGCCCGCCGCGCGACGACCGCGACCTGCTGCGCGCGCTGCTGCGTGAGCAGCGCCGCACCAACCGCCTGGTGACCATGCTGCTGGTGGCCGCCGGCGGCTTCCTGCTGGGCATGGTGGTGGCCCGGCTGGTCACCCAGGTCTTCGGCCACGGCGGGCTCTGAGCGTCCGCCCTTGCACGTCCGCGCCCGAGGGCGGGCCCCCGGGCGCGGCGGCAGGCCAGGCGGTGAGCGCCGTTGCCAGACGCTCGCCCGCCAGGCCCGCGGGGAGCTTCACTCGAAGCTGATCGGGCCGATGTTCAGGCCGTTCGCGTAGTTGCCATTGCCGTCGGTGGCCGCGGTGAACTGCATGTTGCTGCCCAGCACCTGCACGTGGGCCGAGGCCGTGCCACCCGCCAGCGCGGCGCTGGCGCTGGCATAGCCGCAGGGCGTGGTCAGGGCGAAGCTGCTGATCGGCACGGTGTAGTTCTGCACGCCCGGAGCCGTCACCGCGACCGAGCTGGTCAGAACGGCGGCGCAGCCGCTGATCGACGGGCCCACCAGCAGCAGCGCCAGGTTCGGGTGGTGGTTCATCAGCTCATCGTTGCCCCACACGGCGATCCGCATGTTCGTGTAGCCGCCCACCTTGACCGTGCCATTGGCCGGCGCATTGACGTAGGCGCCGAAGCCCCAGGGCTTCTGGTTCACGTTGATGCCGTAGCCGAAGTAGAAGCTCGGCGTCGCGTCGCCCGGGGCCACGCCATTCCACCAGTACTGGCTCGGCACCGTGGTGTCGATGTAGTTGCCGGCGGTGCCGCCTTGCGTGGAGGTCCAGGTCACCGGGTCGACCTGCGAATAGTTGGCGGCGTAGACCAGCGGCGCCTGAGGACCGCTGCCCTTCTTGGTGGTGTAGACCAGGTCGTCGAAGTAGGTGGTGGTGTCCGCAGCCGGCGGCGCGGTGACCGAGAACTGCGGGAACAGGCTGATCTTGTTGTAGGTCTTGGCCGGGTTGTAGGCGGGCGTGCCGGGCGCCGGCTGGCCCAGGTCGAAGGTCAGCGTTTCCCAGGCGCCACCGACCGTGGTCGTGGCATCGGTCTCGACCGAGGTGGTCGGGTCCAGCGAGTTCTCGACCTTCAGGCGGATCGTCTGGCCGGCTGCCGCGGCATAGACGCGCACGGTGATGATCTTGCTCTTGTCCAGCCCGATCGGCTTGACCGACTTGTCGGTGGCGTTGGTGTACACCGTGGCGCCTGCCCAGGGCTGGCCGGACGGGCCCTTGACGAACTTGGCCACGTTGTTCGGGCGGTTCGCCTTGACCGGGTCCTTGACCATGCCGGCCGACACCAGACCTTCAAACGGGTCGTACAGGGTGCTGGCACTGAAGCTCAGGCAGGTCATGCCCCGGGCGCAGGTCGCTTCGGTGGCGGCCACGGCGGAGGTGACGAAGCCCGTGCCCAGGCACAGGGCCACGGAGAGGGCCAGCGTTGACAGAGGGAAGGTCTTGAGAGAGGCGGTCATGGTCGGAAGCTCCTTGCGGACGGGTGAGGGAGTGGGGTCGTTGCCATCGCGGCGGTGTCGCGTCTGAAATCGCTTTCAGATGGGCTCAGTCTTGTGGTGGGCAGGATGGCAAGGGTCCTGCCGGGCTGGCTTGCGTGTCGTGGAAGGTCGGCGCCTCAGTCGGTGGCGCGCAGGTGCGGCCTGGGCAGGCGGGGCGGGTGGGCCTGGGGCCGCTTGTGGCGGATCAGGCCGGTGTTGAGGAAGGTCATCGGGCCGATGTTCAGGCCGTTCGCGTAGTTGCCATTGCCGTCGGCGGGCGTGCTGTACTGGACGTTGTCGCCGAGCACCTGGATGTGGATCTCGGCCACGCCGCCGATCAGGGCCGCCGTCGGCGTGGTGAAGGCGCAGGGCGTCTGCAGCACCAGGCTGGACATCGGCACGGTGTAGGCGCGCGGCCCGGTGCCGGTGACCTGGAAGCTGCCCTGCAGCACCGCGGCGCAGCCATTGATCGTCTTGCCGACCATCAGCACCGTCAGCGTGGGCAGGGTGCGCATCAACTCGTCGTTGCCCCAGACCTCGATCTTGAAGCTGCCGTACTGCGCCACGCGCGCCGCGCCATTGGTGGGCGCCTTCACGGCGGCGGCAAAGCCCCAGGGCTTGCTGGCCACATTGATGCCATACCCGAAGTAGTAGTTGGCCGGCGTGGTGTCCGATCCCGGGGCCGAGCCGCCCCACCAGTACTGGGTGGTGACGCTGCTGTCGATGTAGGTGATCGCGTCGCCGCCTTCGGCCGAGATCCAGGCATTGCCGGACGCTGAATAGCTGCTGGCGAACTTGCCGCCGACCAGGTCGATCAGGTCGACACCGCAGCTGTCACCACCGCCACCACCGGTGTCGGCGGCGTACTTCAGTTCGTCGAAGTAGGTGGTGGTGTTCGCGGCCGGCGGGGCGCTGACCGAGAACTGCGGGAACAGGCTGACCTTGTTGTAGGCCTTGCAGGGGTCGTAGGTGCCCGCCACCGGTGCCGAGAAGTCGAAGGTCAGCGTCTCCCAGACGCCTGCCTGGGTGGTCAGGGCTTCGGCCTCGAGCGAGGTGAGCGAGTCGGCCGCATTCTCGATCTTCATGCGGATGGTCTGGCCGGCCGCCTCGGCATAGACCCGCAGCGTGACCAGCTTGCTGGTCGACAGCCCCACCGCAGCCACCGAGTTGTCGGTGGCCGCGGTGTAGACGGTGGCACCGGCCCAGGGCTGGCCGCTCGGGCCCTTGACGAACTTGGCCACCTTGTTCAGCGCATTGACCGGATCGGCCGATTGCTCTGCCGTGACCAGTCCCTCGAAGGGCAGGTAGCCGACGTTGGCACCGGCGAAATCCAGGCAGGGCGCACTGGTGCAGGTGCCGGTGTCGCCCGAGGTCACGCGGGTGTCGAAGCTCTGGCTGGCGCTGGCGGCCGCGGTGTTGGCGTTGCCGCTGAGGTCGCTGAAGCGGCCGGCGGCCACGCTGACGCTCATCACGCCGCTGGCGTTGGTGGGGGGTGTCACGGCCAGCCGCGCGGTGGTGGCGTCAACACGTTGCAGCGTGCCCGCGGTGCCGCCGGTCACGGTGATGTCGCCCGCCGTGAAGCTGCTGCCCACGTCCTCGCTGAAGGTGAAGGTGAAGGTGACCACGCCGCTGGCCGGGTCGGTCAGGACGTTGTCGGTGATCAGCAGCGTCGGCGGCGTCACATCGGCCGTGGTGAGGTAGTCCTGGTGGGCGGAGGCACCCACGGTGTTGGCGTGGCCCGCCAGGTCGATCACCGAGCCCGGTGCCACGCTGACCGACAGCCTGCCGGTGCCATTGGCCGGCGGCAGCATGCGCAGCGTGGCCACGCTGCCGCTGACACGGGTGAAGGCGCCGACGCTGCCGCCCGAGGTGCTGATGTCCGCCGCCGTGAAGGACGAGCCGATGTCCTTGCTGAAGTGGAAGGTGAAGGTGACCGGCCCATCGGCCACGTCTGCGGCCACGTCGTCGGTGATCGACACGGTGGGCGGCAGGTCGGTGTCGTAGTCCTGGCTGTGCGTGATGCTGGTCGTGTTCAGGTTGTTCGCGGCATCGAAGAACTTGCCCGCCCCGATCGTGATGACGATCGAGCCGACGGTGTCGGGCAGGGGCGTCACCACCAGGGTGGCCGAGCTGTTGCTGGTCACCGTGAACGCGCCCTTGGTGCCGCCGGTGAGGCTGACGCCCGCGGTGTTGAACGAGGTTCCCACCGGCTCGCTGAAGGCGAAGGTGAAGGTCACGTCGCCAGAGGCCTTCACGCCGTCGGCCACATCGTCGGTGATCGTCAGCGTGGGGGGCGTGGTGTCGGTGGAGGTGCCGCCACCGGTGGGCTCGGACACGGTGACCGGCGGCGGGGTGGCGCTGCCGCCGCCGCAAGCGGCCAGCACCAGGCAGGCGGCCAGCAGGCTGGCAGCCAGGGAGAATCGGTTCGCAAAGGCGTTCATGCGGGTCGGGCCTTTCGGTCAGCCGTGGCCGCCTCCGTGAGGCGGCCGCTGGGGCGTCGGGTCGGGATCTGGGCCGTCGGATCGGGAAGGGATGAAATCGTTGAAAGCGCTTTCAGACAAGCTTAGGGTCGAGCGTTGGCCTTGACAAGGCGCCGGCCTTGTCGCTTTCCCTAGGGTCTGCGGCCAAACCGCCCGATCAACGGGTTTGTCCTAGCGCGGGTCTCCCCGGGTGTCCCGGGTGACGGCGGGGCGCAGGGGTCGCGCCGGCATCGACGCCGCACCGCAACCGGGCCGCCGCTGCCGCGATAATCGCCCCCGGCCGCGTTGGGGCGGCCGCTTCCTGCCAGACCCTCAAGTTCGCGCCATGAACACCACGCTGATCGTCTTCGTCGTGCTCTACCTGCTGGGCACGCTCGGCCTGGGCCTGTGGGCCGGCACGCGCATCAAGAACACCAGCGACTTCGCGATTGCCGGCCGCAGCCTGCCGCTGATCATGGTGATCACCACCACCTTCGCCACCTGGTTCGGCGCCGAGACGGTGATGGGCATCCCGGCACGCTTCGTCCAGGGCGGCCTGGGCGCCATCGTGGAAGACCCGTTCGGCGCCGGCACCTGCCTGATCCTGGTGGGCGCCTTCTTTGCGGCCAAGCTGTACCGGCTGAACCTGCTGACCATCGGCGACTTCTACCGCGAGCGCTACGGCAAGGGCGTCGAGGTCTTCTGCTCGCTGGCCATCATCCTGAGTTACCTGGGCTGGGTGGCGGCGCAGATCACCGCGCTGGGCCTGGTCTTCTCGGTGCTGACCGACGGTGCGATGAGCGAGACCGCCGGCATGATCGTCGGCACGCTGGCGGTGCTGATCTATGTGGTGGTCGGCGGCTTCCTGGCGGTGGCCTGGACCGACTTCATCCAGATGATCGTGCTGGTGGTGGGCCTGTCGGTGATCGCCATCTTCTCGGCCGACCTGGCCGGCGGCGCCGACAAGGTGCTGGCCGTGGCCACCGACAAGGACCTGTGGAAGTTCTTCCCCGAACCCAGCTTCACCGAGATCGCGATGTTCCTGGGCGCCGCGCTGACCATGATGCTGGGCAGCATCCCGCAGCAGGACGTGTTCCAGCGCGTGATGTCGGCCAAGGATGCGCAGACCGCGCGCCGCGGCGCGATGATCGGCGGCTTCGCCTACATCCTGTTCGCCTTCGTGCCCATGTTCATCGTGATGAGCGCGGTGGTGGTGCTGGGCCAGCAGGCCCTGGACCTGGCCGAGAACGACTACCAGCGTCTGCTGCCCACCTTCGTGCTGGGCCAGATGCCGCTGATCATGCAGATCCTGTTCTTCGGCGCGCTGCTGTCGGCCATCAAGAGCACCAGCTCGGCCACGCTGCTGGCACCCTCCACCAGCTTCGTCGAGAACATCGTCAAGAACCTGCGCGGCCCGATGAAGGACCGCGAACAGCTGCTGGCGATGCGCTGGACCATCGTCATCTTCGCCGCGCTGGTGCTGGCCTATGCGATCGCGATGAAGGGCACGCCGATCTACGACCTCGTCTCGGCCGCCTACCAGGTGACGCTGGTCGGCGCCTTCGTGCCGCTGGTGATGGGCCTGTACTGGCAGCGCGCCACCACCCAGGGCGCGATCTTCTCGCTGGGCGCCGGCGTCGGTGTGTGGATCGTCTTCTTCCCGCAGGTCAGCGACTTCGGCCAGGCCTTCCCGGGCCAGCTGGCCGGCCTGATCGCCGCCTTCGTGGGCATGATCGCCGGCTCGCTGGCGCCGCAGTGGCTGAAGAACCGCCACGTGCACAAACAGCACGTCGAAGGCCTGCCCGACGCGCCGGGGGCTTGAAGCCGGGCGCCATCGTCCCCACCTTCGCCCTCTCGGGCGACCTCCCCGCCGGCCTAGGCAACCAGCGACGGGGCGGTCAATTTATAATCAACGGTTTTGTGTGAGGGACAGGTCATGCCGATCTACGCCTATCGCTGCGGCGCGTGCGGCCACACCAAGGACGTGCTGCAGAAGATGTCCGATGCCCCGCTGACGGTCTGCCCCGCCTGCGGTGCCGAGCAGTTTTCCAAGCAACTGACCGCCGCCGGCTTCCAGCTCAAGGGCTCGGGCTGGTACGCCACCGACTTCAAGGGCGGTGGCGCCGCCGCTGCATCCACCGCCGCTGCCGCGCCGGCCGCCGCTCCTGCGGCTGACAGCAGCGCGCCTGCCGCACCGTCGGGCGGCACGCCCTGCGGCGGCTCCTGCGCCTGCCATTGACCCGGGACACCCCCTGACGTGAAAAAGTACCTGCTCGCCGGCCTGCTGACCTGGCTGCCCCTGGCCATCACCGTCTGGGTGCTGCTGTGGGTGCTGGGCATGATGGACGGCATGTTCGCCGGCGTGCTGTCGGTGGCGCAGGTGCTGCTGCCGCACAGCGCCTACGACTTCCTTGACGCGCTGCGCCGGATCAAGGGCCTGGGCGTGGTGGTGATGGTCGTGCTGCTGGTGCTGACCGGCGTGTTCGTCACCAACATCTTCGGCCAGTGGTGGGTGCGGCAATGGGATGCGCTGCTCAACCGCATCCCCATCGTCAAGTCGATCTACAGCTCGGTCAAGCAGGTCTCGGACACGCTGTTCTCCAGCAACGGCAACGCCTTTCGCGAGGCGGTGCTGATCGAGTACCCGCGTGCCGGCGCCTGGACGATCGCCTTCGTCACCGGCACGCCCGGTGGCGACGTGGCCGACCAGTTGCCGGGCGAGCACGTGGGCGTCTACGTGCCCACCACGCCCAACCCCACCTCGGGCTTCTTCCTGATGCTGCCGCGCACCGCGCTGCGGCCGCTGCAGATGAGCGTGGACGAGGCGCTCAAGTACATCATCTCGATGGGCGTGGTCGCGCCCCCGGCCGAGGCCCCGCAGCCCCGGCCGGAGGAGGCTGACCCCAACCGGGCGGGCTGAATGCCTGGCCCGGCATTCAGTCCTGAGGGCTGACCGCTCCACCCCCGAGGCACGACAACACCTCTGCGGCGCCCGCGCGGCACCGCCACCTCACCAGTTTCCGTACGGAGAAGCATCCCATGCGTACCACCTACTGTGGCCTGGTCAGCGAAGCGCTGATGGACCAGACCGTGACCCTGATGGGCTGGGCCCATCGCCGCCGTGACCATGGCGGCGTGATCTTCATCGACCTGCGCGACCGCGAAGGCCTGGTGCAGATCGTCTGCGACCCCGACCGCCCCGAGATGTTCAAGACCGCCGAGGGCGTGCGCGGCGAGTTCTGCCTGAAGGTCGTCGGCAAGGTCCGGGCCCGCCCGGCCGGCACCGAGAACGCCAACCTCGTTTCCGGCAAGGTCGAGGTGCTGTGCCATGAGCTGGAAGTGCTCAACGCCAGCGTCACGCCGCCGTTCCAGCTCGACGACGACAACCTCAGCGAGACCGTGCGCCTGACGCACCGCGTGCTGGACCTGCGCCGCCCGGCGATGCAGAAGAACCTGATGCTGCGCTACCGCGTGGCGATGGAAGTGCGCAAGTTCCTCGACGCCAACGGCTTCGTCGACATCGAGACCCCGATGCTGACCAAGTCCACGCCCGAGGGCGCGCGCGACTACCTGGTGCCCAGCCGCGTGCACGACGGCCAGTTCTTCGCGCTGCCGCAGAGCCCGCAGCTGTTCAAGCAGCTGCTGATGGTGGCCGGCTTCGACCGCTACTACCAGATCACCAAGTGCTTCCGCGACGAGGACCTGCGCGCCGACCGCCAGCCCGAGTTCACGCAGATCGATATCGAGACCTCCTTCCTCACCGAGGAAGAGATCCGCGCGATGTTCGAGGGCATGATCCGCACGGTGTTCAAGAACGCCATTGGCGTGGACCTGCCGGTCTACCCGGTGATGAGCTACGCCGACGCGATGTTCAAGTACGGCTCGGACAAGCCCGACCTGCGCGTCAAGCTGCAGTTCACCGAGCTGACCGAGGTGATGAAGGACGTCGACTTCAAGGTCTTCTCCACCCCCGCCACCACCCCGGGTGGTCGCGTGGTGGCGCTGCGCGTGCCTGGCGGCGGCGAGATGAGCCGCGGCGAGATCGACGGCTACACCGAGTTCGTCAAGATCTACGGCGCCAAGGGCCTGGCCTGGGTCAAGGTCAATGATGTGGCCAAGGGCCGCGAGGGCCTGCAGTCGCCGATCGTCAAGAACCTGCACGATGCCGCGATCGCCGAGATCCTGGCGCGCACCGGCGCCTGCAATGGCGACCTGATCTTCTTCGGCGCCGACAAGGCCAAGGTGGTCAACGACGCGATCGGCGCGCTGCGCATCAAGATCGGCCACTCCGAGTTCGGCAAGTCGCATGGCCTGTTCGACGACGTCTGGGCGCCGCTGTGGGTGGTCGACTTCCCGATGTTCGAGCACGACGAGGAGGAGGACCGCTGGAACGCGGTGCACCACCCGTTCACCAGCCCCAAGGACGGCCACGAGAACCTGATGGACACCGACCCCGGTGCCTGCATCGCCAAGGCCTACGACATGGTGCTCAACGGCTGGGAACTGGGCGGCGGCTCGATCCGTATCCACCGCGCCGAGGTGCAGTCCAAGGTCTTCGATGCGCTGAAGATCACGCCCGAGGACGCCAAGGTCAAGTTCGGCTTCCTGCTGGATGCGCTGCAGTACGGTGCGCCGCCGCACGGCGGCCTGGCCTTCGGCCTGGACCGTCTGGTCACGCTGATGACCAAGGCCGAGTCGATCCGCGACGTCATCGCCTTCCCGAAGACCCAGCGCGCCCAGTGCCTGCTGACCGGCGCGCCCAGCCTGGTCGACGAGAAGCAGCTGCGCGAACTGCACATCCGCCTGCGCAACCCGCAAGCGGCCGCCTGAGCGCACGGAGCGCGCTGAGCGCCATTCAGGGGCCCTGCGGGGCCCCTGTCCATTTCTGCCGTATGCTGGGTACCCATGGCAGTATCTGAGCACATCGCACGGGCCGGCCGCTGGGTGGCGGCCAGCCGCCCCGGCTTCCTCAGCGTCACGCTGGTGGCCACCACCACCGGCATCGCCCAGGCCCAGGCCTGCGGCTGCGGCTGGGACCCGCTGGGTGCGGTGGCCACCGTGCTGCTGGCGCTGCTCACCCATGCGGCGGTCAACCTGTGGAATGACTATGGCGACGCGGTGGGCGGCTCGGACGCCGTCAACACCGGTCGCATCGGCCCCTTCACCGGCGGCTCGCGCTTCATCCAGGACGGTGTGTTCAGCGCGGCGCAGGTCCGGACGGCGGCGATCAACCTGGCCATCGTCGTCATCGGCGGCGGGCTGCTGCTGACCGCGCGCGCCGGCCCTGGTCTGCTGCTGTTGGGGCTGGCGGGCGCGCTGCTGGGCTGGGCCTACTCCAGCCCGCGCGTGGCGCTGATGTCGCGCGGCCTGGGCGAGTTGTCGGTGGCCGCCGGCTGGTGGCTGATCGTGGTGGGCGCCGACTACGTGCAGCGCCACGCCTTCAGCGCCATCGCCATGGTCAGCGGCCTCAGCCTGGCGCTGCTGGTGATGAACGTGCTGTGGGTGGCGCAGTACCCGGATGCCGCCGCGGACGCCACGGTGGGCAAACGCACCCTGGTCGTGCGCTGGGGGCCGCGGCCGGCGGCCTGGGCGCACCTGGGCAGCGTGCTGCTGGCCCACGGCTGGCTGCTGGCGGGGTGGTGGGCCGACGTGCTGCCGATGACCGCGTGGTGGGCGCTGGGCTCGCTGGCGCTGTCGCTGCCCAGCGCGGTGCTGGTGATCGCCCGGGCCGACCGACCCGCCGTGCTGAAGCCGGCCATCGTGCTGGCGATTGCCGCGGCAGTGAGCCACGGCGCGCTGTTGACCGCCGCGTTCGTGGCGATCGCGCGCCTGCGCTGAGCAGCCGCAGCGCAGCCGAGGCCGTCAGTCGAAGCGGTAGGACGCGACCACGAACGCGCGCGGCCGGCGGTCCGCGGTGTCGGCCGTCGGCGCGCCGCCGCGCACCCGCTGCGACAGCGTGGCCTCCACGCTGGCGTGCTGGTGCAGCCAGCGCAGACCCAGTCCGGCACCGGCCAGCGAACGGCGCGCCTGGCTGTCGACCGACCAGGGCTGCTGGTTGGTGCGCATGCGCCCGCCATCGGCCAGCGCGAACATCGTGACCGCGCCCAGGTCCCAGCGCAGCTCCATCTGACCCAGCCAGCCGGCATCGCCACTCGCTTCGCCCAGCGGGTAGGCGCGCACGCCCAGGAAGCCGCCCAGGCCGAGCTTTTCGGAGGCGTCGAGGTTCTTGGCCGCCGCCTGGGCCGAGAACCGGCCGTACAGGCTGAAGGGCCCGCCCAGGCGCTGGATGCGGGCGATGTCGAGGTTCCACTTCTGGAAGTCGCCCGCACTGCGGGCCGTGACGGCATCGGTCACGGTCGAGGCGGCGTCCAGCGACAGGCTGCCTAGCGTCAGGCTGGTCGAGCCGTAGGTGACGCCGCCGCCCAGCCAGTCGTCGCGGTGGTCGAACTGCAGCCCCAGCAGGGCCAGGCGGCTGCGCTTGTCGCGCTGCAGGCTGCCGCCACCGAAGTCGTCATGCAGGCGCTTCTCCTGCAGGCCCAGCGACACGCTCAGGTTGCTGCGCTGGGTCCGCTGGACCGCCTGGCTCAGCCGCAGGCCCAGCACATCGGCGCGCCCCTGGGCGTCCAGGGCCGAGAAGCCGCCGCTCAGCTGGTAGCTGGTGCGCGCCAGCGACAGGCCGCCACGCAGGCCCCGTCCATCGAGCGGGCTCTCGTACTCGGCCGAGCCCAGCCACATGCGCTTGTCGGTGGCCAGCGCGGTCAGTGCCACGCGGTCGCCGAAACGCCACGGGCTGTTGATCGACACCCCTGCGCGGGCGCGGTACTCGCCCGTGGCGCGGCTGCCGGCGTTGTCCAGGCCGACCTCGCCGCTCCAGTGGTTGCGGCGTGCCACCTCCACCACCAGGTCGCCTTCACCGCGGCCCTGGCCCGGGCGCAGCGTGGGCTGGACCCGGAAGCCCGGCTGGTCGTTGAGCAGCAGCATCGCGCGTTCCAGCGCGGCGGTGTGGATGGCATCACCCGGCGCGAGGTGGGCGTCCAGGAAGGGCTGCGCGCCCGGCACCAGTGGATCGTCGCCCACGGGTGTGATCCGGCCGTACACGCCCTCGATGACCTGCAGCCTCAGCTCACCACTGGCCAGGCTTTGCGGCGGCAGCACGGTCTGGGTGAAGGGGTAGCCGCGATCGCGGTAGAGCTGGGTCACCGCCTGCGCCAGGGCCTGCAGCCCGGCCAGATCGAACAGGCGGTCTTCCAGGGGCCCCAACGCCGCCAGCAGGCTGGGCGCGTCAATCAGCGTGTTGCCGCTGACCGTGATCGATCGCAGCGCGGTGCGCAGGCCGCTGCCGCTGGGGGCGGCCACCGCCGGGGCAGATGCCGGTGCAGGCAGCACCGGGTCGCTGAGCTGCGGCTGAGGGGGCACGGGCTGCTGCAACTGCATGCCGGCGCCGGTCTGCGCCAGAGCGGCGGGAACCAGCAGGGCCGAGGCGAGCGCCAGCGCCAGGCGGGTGGGAACGGGAGCGAGGGTCATCGTGGGAAATTGGATCGCGTGGCGGTGCCGCAGCATCACCGGAACAACAGGGGAATCAGAGGTGATCAGCGTGCCGGCGCGCGGTCTGGCGCGTCGACGTTGATGCCGCCATCGACCACGAAGACATCCAGCGGACCATTGGCGCTGGACACGGCCACGCCGGCCAGACCGGCGCGCGCGGCACGTGGGCCGACGGCAGCCGGCGCTGCCGGGCCCGCACCGGCCGGTGCGGCAGCCACGCCGCTGGTCGGCGCTGCGGGCGCGTTGTCTGCAGTCGGCGCCGAGCTCATCGGCACGTAGTTCAGGCTGCCCAGCGTGGGCTCGCTGGCCTGGCTGCCCAGGGCCGGCAGCGCGTTGTCCGGGAAGTTCGGGACGGGTGCGGTGCGCGGCAGGAAGGCGTCTGCGTTGCTGGCCGGCGCGGTCACGCTCAGCGCGTCCAGGTTGCCGGGCGCCTGCACGAAGACGTAGTCGCCGTAGCGTGCGCTCAGGCCGCTGCCGACCACGGCGTAGGAGCCTGGCGCGCTGCTGGCGTCGGCCGTGCTGGTGAAGACCAGGGTTCCGGTGGTGGCGCTGGCCAGCGTGTCGTTGCCGACGAAGCCGGTGACGCTGCCGCCGAGCACCGGATTGGCGCTGCCCTGGGTGCGCGACGCCGGCTGGGCCGCCAACGTCAGCGTTGCCGGGGTGATGAGCAACTGGCCACCGACATAGTGGATGTCGTAGTTCGCCGAGCTCAGGCCCTGCGGCAGGATCACACTGCTGCCGGCATGCAGCGCACCCTGGGCGCTGCCGCCGTAGCTCAGCGTGCCGGCCAGCACGCTGGCCGACTCGCCGTTGACGAAGCCGCTGAACTGCACGCCCTGGCCGCCGTGGAAGGCCTGGCCGTCGTAGACCTTGGCCACATCCGCCGCCGTCACGGTCAACGAGGCCGGCGTGATCGTGCCGATCGAGCCGCTGGCGCTGGTGGGCAGCACGTAGTTCGACAGATCGGTGCCGCCGCTGGCCACGAAATCCGAGGCCTGCAGCGTGGTGCTCACCAGCTTGCCGGTGCCGGCCTGCGCATTGGCGTACTCGCCCGCGCTGCGTGTCACGGTGGCGCCATCGCTGCCCACGAAGCCGCTCAGCACGAAATTGCCCGGCACGAGGGTGGCGCGGGTCGTGCCGTCGTAGACCTTGCTGGTCTGGCCAGACAGCGCCGCGGTGATCGCCACCAGGGCGGCGCGGTCCACGGTCAGACTGCCGTTGGCAAAGACGATGGTGTAGTTGGCGGCGGTCAGTCCCTGGGGCGTGATGGTGTAGGTGCCGGCGTTGCTGGCGCCCTGGGCGCTGCCACCGTAGCTGAGCGTACCGCCCAGAACGCCGGCCGACTCGCCATTGACGAAGCCGCTGTAGCTGACGCCGTTGCCGCCGCTGTAGGCCTGGCCGTCGAAGGTCTTGCGGGCGTCATGGGCGGTGACCGTCAGCGTGGCCGGCGTGATGCTCAGCGCCTGGGTGTTGCCCGCGGACTGGACGAACACATAGTTGCCGTGGTTCGCCGTCAGGCCGCTGCCGCTGATGCCGTAACTGCCGACGCCACTGCCGGTGCTGGCGGTGGTGCTGAAGGCGGCCGTGCCGGTGGTGGCGCTGGCCAGGGTCTCGCCATTGACGAAGCCCGTGACGCTGCCACCCAGCGCCGGGTTGACCGCGCCGTAGGTGCGCGAGGCCGCGTTGGCGGTGTAGGTCAGCGTGGCCGGGTTCACGATGAGTGTGCCGCTGGCGAAGCTGATGTCGTAGTCCGACGAACTCAGGCCCGCGGGGGTGATCAGGTAGCTGCCGGCGTTGCGGGCGCCTTGCGCGCTGCCGCTGTAGCCGAGCGTGCCGCCCAGCACGCTGTCCGACTCGCCGTTGACGAAGCCCGAGTAGCTGACGCCGTTGCCGCCACTGTAGGCCAGGCCGTTGTAGGTCTTGCTGTCCCCGTTGGCGGTGATGGTCAGCGCGGCCGGTGTGACCGCCAGGGCGCTGCTGTTGCCGGCGGCCTGGGCGAAGGTGTAGTTGCCGTGGTTGGCACTCAGCCCCGAGCCGTTGACCGCGTAGCTGCCCACATGGCTGGCTCTGGTGGCCGCGGTGTTGAAGCTGGCGGTGCCGGTGGTGGCGCTGGCCAGGGTCTCGCCGTTGACGAAGCCGGTGACGGTGCCGCCCAGCGCGGGGTTGGCTGCACCATAGGTGCGTGTGGCGCTGCTGGCGGTGTAGGTCAGCGTGGCGGGCGTGATGCTCAGCGCGCTGGCATTGCCGGCGTCCTGCACGAAGACATAGTTGCCGTTGTTCGCCGCCAGGCCGGCGCCGGTGATGCCGTAGCTGCCGACATGGCTGCTGCCGGTGGCGGTGGTGCTGAAGGCGGCAGTGCCGGTGGTGGCGCTGGCCAGGGTCTCGCCATTGACGAAGCCGGTGACGCTGCCGCTCAGGCTGGGATTGGCGGCGCCATAGGTGCGCGAAGCGGCGCTGGCAGTGTAGGTCAGCGTGGCCGGATCGACGCTCAGCGTGCCATTGGCGAAGCTGATGTCGTAGTTCGACGAGGTCAGCCCGGCCGGCGTGATCGCGTAGCTGCCGGCGTTGGTCGCACCTTGCGCGCTGCCGCCATAGCTGAGCGTGCCGCCCAGCACGCTCGCGGTCTCGCCGTTGACGAAACCCGAGTAGCTGACGCCGTTGCTGCCGCTGTAGGCCAGGCCGTTGTAGGTCTTGCTGGCATTGGCCGCGGTGATGGTCAGCGGCGCAGGCGTGATGTCGGCGGTGGTGCTGATGTTGCCCGAGGCGTTCACGGTGTAGTTGGGGGCATCGGCCCCGGTCAGCGACACGCCGCTGACGTTCACGGTGATGCCCTGGCCCACGTTGGCGCTGGTGAAGCCGCCGGTGGCCGATACCGTCACCGCGTCACCGTTGACGATGTCGCTGCTGGTGACATGGGCCGCCGTGGTGCCGTCATACACCTTGTTGCCCGCCGAGAAACTGTTGATCGGCCGCGCGGTGATGGTGTAGGTGCCCTGGTTGAAATAGGCCACCGCGTAGGTGCCCGACTGGTACGTGGTGGGGTTGGTGCCCGAACTGGTCAGCGAGGTGTAGCTGCCGACGTTCTTGCTGGAGGTGGAGAAGCTCAGCGGGCCCAGGTCGGTGTAGGCAAAGCCGACCGGGCCGCCCAGTGCGCTCAGCCCCAGGCCGCTGGCATCGGTGGTGCCGTCATAGGTGCGGGTGGCGCTGCCGGTGAAGATGTAGATCGGGTACATCGCCATGCTCACCGCGTTGTAGCCGGCCGACGTGTAGCTCTGGTTGCCGCCCGGGATGACCATGGTTCCGCAGTTGGGGTAGCCGGGGTGGCACGGCGGGCTCTGCGTGAAGGTGGCCGCCTGGTTGGAGCCGTTCAGGCGGAACAGGAAGTGCGCCACGCTGGGCGCCCAGAACTGGATGCGCGCCTGGCTGCCATTGCTGGTCAGGCCCAGCGAGCCCAGCGCGTTGAGGTCGTTGGTCGCATCGACGAAGATGCCGCCGCCTGCGGTGCTGGTCTTGAAGGTGGTGGTGGTGCCCGACGAGGCTTCCAGGCCGAAGGCGAAGACCTTGGCGTCACCGGTGCTGCGCGCCCCGATGAAGAGGTTGCCGCCGCTGGTGTCCACCGTGGCCCCAGACAGCACGTACACGCCGCCGTTGACGCCGGTGTAGGCGCCGCCTGCGGTACCGGCCGAGCGGCCGTTGATGGTGATGTCGCCACCGCCCGAGCTGATCGACACGTTGCTGCCGATCTTCACCGCCGCCGTGCTGGCGCTGCTGTTGAGCGCATAGCCGATGCCGTAGGCCTGGCTGCTGGTCACGCTGCCGCCGGCACCGCCGATCAGGATGCGGCCGCCGTTGCTGCTGAGGTTGGCGTTGATGGACACACCGCCCAGCGTGCTGGCCGCATTGTTGGCCGAGCTGAGCGTGATGCCCAGCGCGCCGGCGCTGGCGCTGATGGCGCTGTTGACGATGATGTTGCGGTCGGCGCGCAGCGTCAGCGTGGCGTTGCCGCCGGCGCTCTTGGTGATCGCACTGCTGACCGTGATGTCGCCACTGCCGCTGGCCGTGGCGCCGTAGCTGCTGTTGTTGGTCTGGGTGGTGACGGTGACACTGGTGCCGCTGTTCAGCGCCGAGGCGATGTTGCCGGCGGCCGTGGCGTTGATCGTGTAGTCGTACGGGTCGATCAGCCACTGACCGCCCGCGCCATCGCGCGCCCCGGCCGTGACCTGCAGCCCCGCCTGGGTGTTGACCTGGGCCGCCGAGGTCTCGACGAAGCCCCCTTGGCCGCCGGTCGGCGCGCTGGCGTCCAGCCGGCCCCCCGCGTTCAGCGTGCCGTGGCCCATGTCGCCCAGCAGCACGATCTCGCCGCGCTCGCCGGTGGACAGCGTCTGCGCCTGGATCACGCCCTGCTGGTTGATCACCGAGCTGCTCAGTGCGTCGGCCGCCCGGGCGGTCAGCAGCACCGTACCGCCATCGGCGCGGATCGCCCCGCCGTTGGCCACCAGGCCGTCCAGCGCACCGCGGTCGATCTGCAGGCGCACCGGGCCGCCCACGTCCAGGGTCATGTCCTGGCCCGAGCCCAGCACCACATGGCCGCGGTCCGCGCGGATCTGGCCTTCGTTGACCACCCGCGCGGCCAGCAGCGCCACCGTGCCGCCCGGCGCCTGGATCTGGCCCTGGTTCTGCACCGTGGCCGTGCTGCTGCCGCTCAGGCGGTAGCGTCCGGCCAGGAAATCGGCATCGCCCAGGTTCAGCGTCGAGGCCACCAGCCCACCGGTGTCGACCCGCGCCGTGGGGCTGAACAGCACGCCATTGGGGTTGAGCAGGAACACCTGGCCGTTGGCCTGCAGCGCGCCCTGGATGGTCGACACCTCGGCGCCCAGCACCCGGTTCAGTGCCACCGAGGAGGCGCCCGGCTGGATGAAGCGCACCGTGCTGCCTGGCGCGATGCTGAAGCTGTCCCAGGAGGTGACCAGCCGCTGGCTGGACTGCTGCACTGTCAGCAGATGCCCGCTCTGGCTGAGCGTCGCGCTGCCGGAGGTCACCCGACCGCCCGTGGGCAGATCGGCCGCCCACACGGCGCCCGCACCCAGCAGCGACGCCGAGGCCAGCAGGCTGCGCAGCACCCGCCCCGCCCGCCCGGACCGCGATTTCCCCCGCCCGGCCGTGCATTCCGCCACGGCCACCCAGGCCTGCAGACGGTCGGACCAGATCAGACGGAAACTGTGGTTCAGCGAGGAAGGGGTCATGGCAAGGCTCAGGGGGATCACACCCACGGCGCCGCCTGTGCGCCGCAGGACCTGAGGGATGTATCGGCGCGTGTGGCCTGCTGTTGAGCGGGAAATGCCCAGCGGCCTCGCGCCATGAGGGCCGCCCGGTGTGCGGCACCTCATGCGCATACGTGCCATGGCGGCCCGAAGGAGAGCAATCACTCACATCTGAGTGTGGATCTGTCGCCGCGGGGCCCGTTCGTCGGCCCCGACTGCAGCTGGTCAGCGGCCTGTGCGGGTGGTCGCCGTGCGCTTGATGGCGCCGGGCTGGCTACCGACGATGTCAGCCTTCCCAATCCGCCCAGGGGTTCCCGATGCCCGCTCTTCGCCCGTCTCTGTGCAGCCTCGTCCTCACCGGCATGGTGATGACCGCCCAGGCCGCTCGCGCCGCCGACGACAGTCCGGTCGAGTCAGCACTTCATCGCACGATCGCCGCGCTCGACAGCGCCGCCTTCGATGCCTTCAACCGCTGCCACGAACCGGGCCAGCTGGCACGCTACGCCAGCTTCTTCGATCCGGCGGTGGAGTTCTACCACGACCTCGGCGGCGTCACCTGGACCCGCGACGCGATGATCGCGCAGACCGCGGCCAACGTCTGCGGCAAGTTCCAGCGCGAGCTGGTGCCGGGCACGCTGAAGGTCTGGCCGATCAAGGACTACGGTGCACTGGCGCGTGGCGAGCACGCGTTCTGCCACTACAAGCCCGGCGGCGGCACGCACCCGTGCGAGGGCCGTGCCGAGTTCACCATCCTGTGGCGTCTGCAGGACCAGCGCTGGACGATCACCCGCGCCTTCAGCTACGCGCACTGAGTGCGGCGCGAGCGGCGCGATGGCCGGGTGCGCCGCGGCGTCACCGCCGGCCCTTGGCGGCCTTCTCGTACTTCTTCCAGTACCCGAAGGCCTCTTCGTGCACCTCCAGGTCCACCTCGGCCACCCGCGCCTGCAGACGCTCCTGCACGTCGCTGACGGCCTGGTTGTAGACGGCGGGGGCGATCTCCTCGAGGAAGAAGCCAAGCAGGCCGCTGGCGGCGATGTTGCCGATCGGCTCGTCCATGTGTTCGCGGAAGTAGCGCTCGATCGAGGCGATGGCCTGAGCGCGGACGTCCTTGGGCAGGTCGATGGGCATGAGCACCTCAGTCGTGGCGGCGGGCGCGCAGCGTGCTGCGCACCAGCCAGATGCCGCCCACCGTGGCGCTGACGAAACCCAGCAGGCCGAAGGCGGGCAGGCCGAAGAGCTGTGGCCCGCCGCCCACTGTCATCACGATCGACGAGCCGATGATCAGTGCAGCGATCACCAGCGACACCGCCAGCCGGCTGGCGGCGCGGTCGAGCTGGTCGCCCACATGCTGCAGGTGGACCACGTCGATCGCCACGTTGAGCTGGCCGCGGCGGGCGCTGCGCAGCAGGTGCGAGATGTCGTGCGGCAGCTGCTCGGCCATCTGCAGCACCCGCTGCAGCGAGCTCCAGCCGCGCAGCGCCAGCGCGCGCGGCTGGTAGCGCGCGCGCACCACCTGGCGCAGCAGCGGCAGCGCCTCGGTGGCCATGTGGAAGGCGGGGTCGAGTGCGCGGCCCATGCCCTCCAGCGAGATGAAGGCCTTGATCAGCAGGGCCAGGTCCGAGGGCAGGGCCAGGTGGTGTTCACGCAGGATGGCGGTGGTGTCGGCCAGCATCTGGCCCAGGTTCAGCTGGGCCAGCGGGGTGCCGTGGTACTGGTCGACGAAGCCCTCGATCTCGGCCTCGAGCTGGCCCAGGTGGGCGCCGGCCAGGCCGCCGCCCTGGGCCTCGGCCCAGTCCAGCAGCACGTCGGCCACCTGGCGCGGCTGGCGCTGCACCAGGCCCAGCAGCAACTGCAGCAGTTCCTCGCGCCGGCGCTGGCTCAGGCGGCCCACCATGCCGAAGTCGATGAAGGCGATGCGGTTGCCCGGCAGGTAGAAGACGTTTCCGGGGTGCGGGTCGGCGTGGAAGAAGCCGTCCTCGACGATCATCTTCATCACCGCCTGGGCACCGCGGCGCGCCAGCAGCTGGCGGTCGAAGCCTTCGGCGTCCAGCCGGTCCAGCGCCTGCCCAGGCACGCCGCCCACGTAGTGCTGGACGTTGATGCGCTCCTTGGTGAAGTCCCACACCACCGGCGGGATGGCCACGAAGTCCAGCGGCTTGAGGTTGCCCGCAATGCGCTCGGCGTTGCGGCACTCGGCGGCCAGGTCCAGCTCGCGCCGCAGCGAGCGGCCGAATTCGTGCACCAGGCCGCGCGGGCGGTAGGGCGCCAGCGCGGGCAGGCGGTTCTCGGCGATCGCGGCCAGGCGCTCCAGCAGCCGCAGGTCGGCATCGATCACGTCGCCGATGCCGGGGCGGCGCACCTTGACCACCACCTCGGTGCCATCGTGCAGGCGGGCACGGTGCACCTGGGCGATCGAGGCCGCAGCCAGCGGCTCGGGGTCGAAGTGGGCGAAGACGTCTTCGGGCTCGCCGCCCAGGTCCTCGCGCAGCTGGCTGCGCAGGGCTTCCAGCGGCAGCGCGGGGACCCGGCTGTGCAGGTGCTCCAGCTCGGCGATGTACTCGGGCCCCAGCAAATCGGCCCGGCCGGCCAGGATCTGGCCCAGCTTGACAAAGGTGGGGCCCAGCTCCTCCAGCGCCATGCGCAGCTGCACCGGGCGCGGCAGCCGGGCCAGCTCGGCGGTGCGCTCCAGGCGCATGTGGTGGCCGGCTTTCTCCAGGGCCTCGGTCCAGCCCATGCGCTGGACCAGATCGCCCAGGCCGTGGCGGGTGAGCACCCCCACGATGTCCACCAGGCGACCCAGGTCGCGGGCGGAGACCAGTGCGTCGATCAGCATGGGCCCAGTCTAAGGCAACGCTGAACAAGTCCCACGCGGCGTGCGCACCGAAGCGGCTACCATCGCGGCGCCGCTGCGCCGCGTGCCCCTGCCGCTCCATGCTTCAACGTCTGCTCTTCCGCTCGCTGCTGCGCCTGGCGCTGGCCCTGGCCGGGCTGGGCACGCTGCTGCCGTGTGCCGCCGAGCCGGTGCGCGAGATCGACCACGCCTGGGCCCGGCTGCAGCCCGATGGCGCGGCGGTGGTGGAGGGTGAGCGCGACCTGGGCCGGCGCTGGGACCTGGACTTTCCGGGCCTGGGCGGGCGGGCGCTCTACCGCGTGGTGCTGCCGCCGCGCACCCGCGACGACATGGCCCTGCTGTTCTCGCGCCTGGGCAACCAGGCGGAGATCCGTCTCAATGGGGTGACGCTGCGTCGCCTGGGCGTGCTGGACGATCCGACCTACGACGCGTCGAAGGCGCCGCAGCTGCTGCAGCTGCCGGCCGCGCTGCTGAAGGCCGACGGGCCCAACGAGTTGATGATCGAGGTGAGCATCCAGCGCCAGCGCTGGGGCGGCTTGTCGGTGATGCACTACGGCCCCGAGGCCGAGGTGTGGCCAATGTTCGACCGGCTGCAGGACTGGCGGCAGACTTCGTCTACCGTGTTCGCTGCCAGCCTGGCGATCATGGGCGGCCTGGCCACGCTGCTGTGGTGGCGCCAGCGCGACGCGCTGTACGGCGTGTTCGCGCTGTCGGCCTGGCTGGGCATGGTGCGCAACATCGACCAGATCCAGCCCGAGCCCTGGCTGCCCTGGCCCTTGTGGGGCGCGCTGGTGGCCGCCAGCTACGCGGCGCACCTGGCGCTGATCTGCCAGTTCACGCTGATGGCGCTGGGCCGGCTGACCCGGGCGATGACCTGGGGCGTGTGGGGCGTGCTGGGCAGCGCGGCGCTGCTGGCGGCGGCCTCGTTCGCCTGGGCCGAACCGCTGCTGTGGACGCTGGGTCTGGCGGCGCTGGTGCCGCTGGGCCTGGTGACGGTGATCATCGTCGCGCAGGAGGCCTGGACCAGCCGCCGCACGATCGCGCTGGTTCTGGCCGCGGCCGGCGTGCTGGCGGTGGTGGCGGGCGTGCACGACCTGCTGTGGGTGCGCAGCGTGCACTCCACCGGCCTGCGCCTGACCTGGATGACCCACGTGGTGTTCTGCTTCGCGCTGATCATGGCCGGCCTGGTGGCCGACCGCTTCAGCCGCAGCGTGGCCGCGCTGCGCGCGTCCAGCGACGAGCTGGCCGCGCGCGTGCGCCAGCGCGAGGCCGAACTGCGCAGCGCCTTCGACGCGCTGGAGGTGCAGCAGCGCCAGCGCGCCGTGGCCGAGGAGCGCCAGCGCATCATGCGCGAGCTGCACGACGGCGTGGGCGCCCACCTGGTGGGCCTGATGCACCTGGTGCAGCGACCGCAGGTCGACCATGCCGAGGTAGAGCAGCTGGCCCGCACCGCGCTGGACGACATGCGCGTGGCGGTGGATTCGCTGCAGGGCGCCGAGGGCGACCTCACCACCGTGCTGGCGATGCTGCGCCACCGCCTGGAGCCGCGCCTGAAGGCCGCCGGCCTGAGCCTGGCCTGGGAGATGGGCGACCTGCCCGAGACCGACGGCCTGTCGCCGCAGTCGGTGCTGCACGTGCAGCGCATCGTGCTGGAGGCGGTGACCAACGTCATCCGCCATGCGCAGGCGCACAGCGTGACCATCCGTGCCGAGACCGACCTGCTGGGCGCGGTGGTGCTCAGCGTGGTGGACGACGGCATCGGCCCGGGTCGCGCCGAGGGCGGCCTGGGCGTGCGCAACATGCGCAGCCGCGCCCAGGCTCTGGGCGCGCAGCTCGACATCGAGCCGGCCTCGCCCGCCGGCACCCGGGTGCGGCTGCGCTGGCCGCGGCCGGCGACCTCAGCTGCGCCGCACGCGCCGTAGCTCGTCCAGCACCAGCAGCACGGCGCCCAGCGTGATCGCGCTGTCGGCCAGGTTGAAGGCCGGGAAGTAGCCCTGCGTGAACATCGGCGCCAGCCAGTCCCAGTGGAACTGCAGGAAGTCGATCACGTGGCCGTGCCACAGGCGGTCGATCACATTGCCCACCGCCCCGCCCAGGATCAGGCTGATCGCCAGGCAGAACAGCGTCTGGCCGGCATGCTGGCGCAGCAGGAAGATGATCACCACCGCCGCCACCGTGCCCAGGCCGGTGAAGAACCAGCGCTGCCAGCCTGACGCGTCCGACAGGAAGCTGAAGGCGGCGCCGGGGTTGTGGGCGCGCACCACGTCGAAGAAGGAGGTGACGGTGTGCACCTCGCCCAGCACGAAGTTGCCGACGATCAGCACCTTGGTGAACTGATCGAGCAGCAAGACCACGCCGGCCAGGCCCAGCCAGCCCAGCAGGCCGGCGCCACCCCCCGAAGAGCGCCGCGCCATCAGGCCACCGAGCGGGCTTCGCCCGCGCCGTGCAGGTTGCTGACGCAGCGGCCGCAGAGGGTGGGGTGCGCGGCGTCGGCGCCCACATCCTCGCGGTAGTGCCAGCAGCGCTCGCACTTGGCGGCGGTGGCCGGCGTGACGCGGATCGCCAGTTCGGCGCCATCGACGACCGTGACGGCCGAGGTGATGGTGACGAACTTCAGGTCCTCGCCCAGCGAGCGCAGCAGCGCTGCGTCGTCGGCGCCGGCGGTGATCGTCAGCGTGGCCTGCAGCGAAGCACCCACCTGGCCGGCGGTGCGCAGCGCCTCGATCTCCTTGTTGGCGGTGTCGCGGATCGCGCGGATGCGCGCCCACTTGGCCAGCAGCGCCTCATCGGGCGTGGTGAACTTCCAGAAGGTCTCGAAGAAGATCGAGCCCTGGTTGGCCGCGCCGGCCAGCACCGGCCAGGCCTCCTCGGCGGTGAAGCTCAGGAACGGCGCCATCCAGCGCAGCATCGCCTGGGTGATCTGCCACAGCGCCGTCTGTGCGCTGCGCCGCGCCAGGCTCTTGGGCGCGGTGGTGTACAGGCGGTCCTTCAGCACGTCCAGGTAGAAGGCGCCCAGGTCCTCGGAGCAGAAGACCTGCAGCTTGGCCACCACCGGGTGGAACTCGTAGACGTCGAAGTGGCGCAGGATATCGGCCTGCAGCTCGGCCGCGCGGTCCAGTGCCCAGCGGTCGATCTCCAGCAGCTGGGCCGCCGGCACGGCGTCCACCGCGGGGTCGAAGTCCGAGGTGTTGGCCAGCAGGAAGCGCAGCGTGTTGCGGATGCGGCGGTAGCCGTCCACCACGCGGGCCAGGATCTTGTCGTCGATGTTGAGGTCGCCCGAGTAATCGGTGCTGGCCACCCACAGGCGCAGGATCTCGGCGCCGAGCTTGTCGGTCACCTGCTGCGGCACCACGGTGTTGCCCAGGCTCTTGCTCATCTTGCGGCCCTGGCCGTCGGTGGCAAAGCCGTGCGTGAGCAGGCCCTTGTAGGGCGCGCGGTCATAGATGGCGCAGCCCAGCAGCAGCGAGCTGTGGAACCAGCCGCGGTGCTGGTCATGGCCCTCCAGGTAGAGGTCGGCCTCGGGGCCCTGGGCGTGGAAGGCGCCGTTGGGGTAGGCCTGGGCGTGGCTGCCTCGCAGCACGTGCCAGAAGGTGCTGCCCGAATCGAACCACACCTCCAGGATGTCGGTGCTCTTGACGTAGTGCCGGGCGTCCTCGGCCCCCAGCACCTGCTCGGCGGTGGTGCGGCTCCAGGCCTCGATGCCGCCGCGCTCGACGATGTCGGCGGCCTGGTCCAGGATCTCCATCGTGCGCGGGTGCAGCTCGCCGGTGGCCTGGTGCAGGAAGAAGGGCAGCGGCACGCCCCAGCTGCGCTGGCGCGAGATGCACCAGTCGGGCCGGTTGGCGATCATGTCGCGCAGGCGGGCCTGGCCGTTCTCGGGGTAGAAGGCCGTGTGGTCGATCGCGTCCAGCGCCAGTTGGCGCAGCGTGCGCGGCGCCTTGTCTTTGGTGAACACGCCCTCGCCCTCGTCCATGCGGACGAACCACTGCGCCGCGGCGCGGTAGATCACCGGCGTCTTGTGGCGCCAGCAGTGCGGGTAGCTGTGGGTGATGCGCTGGGTGGCGAACAGGCGATCGCTCTGCGCCAGCACCTCCAGGATGCGCGGCACGGCCTTCCAGATGTGCTCGCCGCCGAAGAAGGGCAGCTCATCCACATAGACACCGTGGCCCTGCACCGGGTTCAGGATGTCGTCGTAGGCCAGGCCGTGGGCCACGCAGCTGTTGAAGTCGTCCACGCCATAGGCGGGCGCCGAGTGGACGATGCCGGTGCCGTCGCTGGCGGTGACATAGTCGGCCAGGTACAGCGGGCTCAGGCGGCGGTAGCTGTATTTGCCGCCCTGTTCGGCGCTGACGGTGTCGTGCAGCGGGTGGCGGAACACCAGGCCCTGGAGCGCCTGGCCCTGCGCAGTGGCGATGACCGTGCCCGCCAGGCCGTAGCGCTGCAGGCAGGCCTCGACCAGCGACTCGGCCAGCAGCAGCACGCCACGCGGCGTGTCGACCAGCGCGTAGCTCAGCTCGGGGTGGGCGTTGAGCGCCTGGTTGGCCGGGATGGTCCAGGCGGTGGTGGTCCAGATCAGCACGAAGGCCTTCTTGCCACCGTCGCCCGGCAGCGCGGCCAGGCCGAAGGCGCGCGCCAGCGCCGCCGGGTCGTCGGCCTCGAAGGCCACGTCCAGCGTGTCGCTCTGCTTGTCCGCGTATTCGATCTCGAACTCGGCCAGCGAGCTGCCGCAGTCGAAGCACCAGTAGACCGGCTTGAGGCCGCGGTAGACGAAGCCGCGCTCGATCACGCGCTTGAAGGCGCGGATCTGGCCGGCCTCGTTGGCCGGGTCCATCGTGCGGTAGGGCCGCTCCCAGTCGCCCAGCACGCCCAGGCGCTTGAAGTCGGCGCGCTGCTGCTCGATCTGCTCGGTGGCGTAGGCGCGGCTCTTGGCCTGCATGTCGTCACGCGTGAGCTTGCGGCCGTGCAGCTTCTCGATCGCGTTCTCGATGGGCAGGCCGTGGCAGTCCCAGCCGGGGATGTACTGGGCATCGAAGCCGGCCAGCTGGCGCGACTTGACGATCATGTCCTTGAGCACCTTGTTCAGCGCGTGGCCGATGTGCAGCTGGCCGTTGGCGTACGGCGGGCCATCGTGCAGCACGAACAGCGGGGCACCTTGGCGGGCCTCGCGCAGGCGCTTGTACAAGCCGTTCTGGTTCCAGTCGGCCACCCAACCCGGTTCGCGCTTGGGCAGGTCGCCGCGCATCGGGAACGGGGTGTCGGGCATGTTCAGCGTGGCGCGGTAGGCGCCGCCGTCGGCGTCACGCTTGGGGGAGGTCTTGTCGTTCATGGCGGGGGGCGGCACGCGGCGGGCGCGCGCTGGGCGGAAACGGGGGAGGGCACCGGCGGCCGCCGGCGGGGCAGGGCGCGGCCGCGGGCCACGCGCAGGGCATCAGCCGCGGCGAATTCGGTCGCGCGTGGTCTGGCGGCGCGTGCAGGCGTGCACGCACGGCAGGTGGCGGGAGGCGAGCTTCGGGCCCATGGTGGGCCGATTCTACCGCCCGGGGCCGCCGGCGCGGGCGAACCAGTCGCGGGCGTCGGCCACGTCCTTGGCGATGCCGGCCCGCAGCGCTTCGAGCGAGGGGTAGCGCAGCTCATCGTGCAGCTTGTGCAGCAGGTCGACCTGCAGGATGCGGGCATAGCCGCCATCGATGGCCACGCCGGCCGGCCACTCCAGGCAGTGCACTTCCAGCAGCACCCGGCCGGCGTCCTCCACCGTGGGCCGCACGCCCAGGCTGGCCACGCCGGGCAGCGGCTTGTCGGCCAGGCCATGCACCTGCACGACGAAGATGCCCTGGGCCGCCGGCAGCCGCGAGGGGAAGCGCAGGTTCAGCGTGCGAAAGCCCAGGTCGCGGCCCAGCTTGCGGCCATGCACCACATGGCCGGTGATGGCATAGGGTCGGCCCAGCAGCCGGGCGGCGCGGGTCATGTCGCCGGCGGCCAGGGCCTCGCGCACGGCCGAACTGGACACGCGCAGGCCATGCACCTCGTAGCTCATCATCCGCGCCACATCGAAACCCAGGCGGCTGCCCTCGGCATCCAGCAGCGCGTAGTCACCGGCGCGCCTGGCACCGAAGCGGAAATCGTCGCCCACCAGCACGTAGCGGGTGTTCAGGCGGCGCACCAGCACGTCCTCGATGAAGGCCAGGGGCGGCATGCTGGCCAGCGCCTCATCAAAGCGCAGCAGCACCACCTCGTCGACCCCGCAGCGCTCCAGCTCCTGCAGCTTGTCGCGCAGCGTGGCGATGCGCCGCGGCGCCAGCTCGGGCTGCCCGGCGCGGGCGGCGAACCAGTCGCGCGGATGGGGCTCGAAGCTCATCACCACGCTGCGCAGGCCGCGGTGGCGCGCCTCGTTGTTGAGCAGGGCCAGCATGGCCTGGTGGCCGCGGTGCACGCCGTCGAAGTTGCCGATGGTCAGCGCGCAGCCGGCGCCGGCGGGGTCAGGGATGTGGCCGCGGTGGACTCGCATGCCGAGGATTATCCCCGGCGCAGGTGGCGCGCCACGACCAGCGCCAGACGCTCGCGGGTGAAGGGCTTGGAGAGGTAGTCGTCCATGCCGGCGGCCAGGCAGACCTCGCGGTCACCGGCCACCGCGTTGGCGGTGAGGGCCACCACGGGCACCCGCAGCAGGCGGTTGGCCTGCTCGATCTGGCGCCAGCGCCGGGTGGCTTCCCAGCCGTCGAGCTGTGGCATCTGGCAGTCCATCAGCACCAGGTGGGGCCGCTGCTGCTGCAGCGCCTGCAGGGCCTGGACGCCGTCGCGGGCTTCGCGCACCGTCAGGCCCAGGCTCTCCAGCATGCCGCGAGCGACCAGGGCGTTGACCTCGTTGTCCTCGACCAGCAGCACCTCGCCGCGCAGCAGGCTGGGCGCCTGCGGGTCGGTGACATCGACCGGCGTCTCGCTGTCCACCGGCGGTGCGTCCAGCGTGAAATGGAACTGCGCGCCCTGGCCGGGGCGGCTGCTGGCGATCAGGTTGCCGCCCATCGCGCGCGCCAGCTGCCGCGAGATGGTCAGGCCCAGGCCGGTGCCCGCGGCGCGGCCATCCTCGCCGCGCTCGAAAGGGTCGAAGATGCGCTCCAGCAGCGCCGGCGCGATGCCGCGGCCGCTGTCGCTGACGGTGAACTGCAGCTGATCGCCGCGCTGGCTCAGCGTGACGCGCACCTCGCCCTGGTCGGTGAACTTGAGCGCATTGCCGACCAGGTTGTGCAGCACCTGACGCACCCGGGGCGCGTCGAGCATCAGGCGCGCCGACACGCCGGGTTCGATGCTGCACAGCAGGCTCAGGCCACGCGCCGCGGCGATCGGCTGCAGCAGGCCGGTGACCTCGTGCACCAGCAGCGCCGGCTCGGCCGGTTCCGGGTGCAGCTCGAAGCGGCCGAACTCGATGCGTGAGACGTCCAGCAGGTCCTCGATCAGCGTCAGCAGGTGGCCGGCCGACTGCTGCACCACCTGCAGCCGCTCGCGGCGCGAGGGCTGGGGCTCGGCGTCCATCAGCAGCTCGGTCATGCCCATGATGCCGTTGAGGGGTGTGCGCAGCTCGTGGCTGACGGTGGCCAGGAAGCGGCTCTTGGCGCGGCTGGCCTCTTCCACGCGGCGCAGCGCGGTCTCGCGTTCGTCGGCGATGGCGGCGTTCTCGAAGCGCAGGCGCAGCAGTTCGGTCTTGTGCACATAGGCCCGGCGCGACTCGCCCAGCAGCACCGCGAAATAGATGAAGATGCCGCCGGTCATCAGCCAGGTCACATCACCGCGGTCCTGCCACAGCTCATGGGCGACGATGGGCAGCAGCACGCCGCTGAGGTAGAGCACCACATGGCTGGCGTGGCTGGTCAGCGTGAAGACGCCGATGGCCGCCACGCCGACCAGACCGGCCAGCAGCGAGCCGTCGAGCATCAGGTTGTTCGAGGGCACGAACAGCGGCCAGGCCAGGCCCCAGGTCAGGCCGTCGACCACCACCCCAGCCAGGTGGCGGTGGTGCCACAGCCGGGGCTGGGCGCGGCGATCGGGCGAGCGCATGTACAGCCAGGCGTCCAGCGCGCGCAGGCCGATGATCAGGATCTTGGCCAGCAGCCAGCCGCCGGCCAGCCAGGTGCCGGCGCCCGGATGGAAGGCCCAGGCCAGCAGCGCGGCGAACAGCACGCCGCCGGCCAGGGCCTGGGGCGTGTTGGCGTACAGGGTCTCGATGCGGTCGGCTTCGATCAGGCGGTCGATCTCGGCCGTGTCCACCGTGGTGGAGGCCACGCTCTGCGAGGGCTGGAAGCGGGGCGGTTGCAGCATTCAGCGCTCCGGCGCCAGCACGGTGGCGGCGTCGGTCCAGGTCCAGCCGCCGGGCGGCAGCTCGGGTGGCAGCACCAGGCCACCGAAGCGGCTGCGGTGCAGACCTTCCACCCGGTTGCCCACCGCGGCCACCATGCGCTTGACCTGGTGGTACTTGCCTTCGGTCAGCGTCAGCTGCAGCGCGTGGCTGCCGCTGGCCTCGCAGGCGGCGGCGCGCACCGGCGCCGGGTCGTCGTCCAGCACCACACCGGCCAGCAGGCGCGCCACCATCCCCTCGTCCACCGGGTGCTTGCAGGCCACCTCGTAGACCTTGGGCACATGGTGCTTGGGGGAGGTCAGCCGATGGATCAGCGCGCCGTCATCGGTGAGCAGCAGCAGGCCGGTGGTGTCCTCGTCGAGCCGGCCGATCGGCTGAACGCCGCGCTGGCGCAGCGGCGCCGGCAGCAATGTCATCACGCTGGGGTGGTGGCGCGGCTTCTGCGAACACTCGTAGCCGGTCGGCTTGTGCAGCAGGACCAGCGCCTTGGCGTGGAAGGGCCAGGGGCGGCCCTCGACCTCCAGCACCAGGCCCTCGGTGGGCAGGTCCTCGGCGGGGTCGTCCAGCACCCGGCCCTGGTGGCGCACCAGCCCGGCCCAGACCAGGCCTTCACAGGTGCGCCGGGTGCCGAAACCCTGGCTGAACAGGATCTGGGCGAGTTTCATCCGGGCCTCGCACAGGCGGGCCGGAGGGCAGGGAGGGGCGCGTGCCGATCGGGCATGCGCCGATGCTAATGCGAATCGGCGCCCCTGCCCGGTAACGATCAGGCAAAGACGCCTGCGCTGTCCTGCATTCTTGACGAGACCTCGCCCAGGTGGTGGAGGGTGTCGCCGAACTGCATCTCCAGCATGGCCAGGCGCTTGAAGTAGTGGCTGCCCACGTACTCATCGGTGACGCCGATGCCGCCGTGCAGCTGCACGCACTGCTGGCCGATGAAGCGCGCCGACTGGCCGATCTGCACCTTGGCCTGGCTGATCGCGCGGCGCCGTGCCGCGGCAGGCTCGCCCAGCTTGAGGCTGGCGAAGTAGCTCATCGAGCGCGCCAGCTCCAGCTGCATCTTCACGTCGGCGATGCGGTGGCGCAGCGCCTGGAAGCTGGCCAGCGTCACACCGAACTGCTTGCGCGTGTTCATGTACTCCACCGTCAGCGCGGTCAGGCGCTCCATCAGGCCCACGCCTTCGGCGCAGACCGCGGCGATGCCGATGTCCACCGCCCGGCTCAGCACGCCGAAGCCGTCGTCGGTGATCAGCGCGGCGGGCGTGGTGGCCAGCGTCAGCTCGGCGGCGCGGGCGCCGTCCTGCGTGGGGTAGCCGCGCACCGCCAGGCCGGCGGCGCCGCGCTCGACCAGGAACAGGCCGATGCCGGCTTCGTCGGATGCACCGCCGGCGATGCGGGCCGGCACGATGAAGGCGTCGGCCTCGTCACCGGCCGGCACCACGCTCTTGGCGCCGCTGAGCACCCAGGCCTCGCCCTGGCGGCTGGCGCGCGTGTCCACGCGCTGCAGCTGGTAGCGCGCGGCGCGCTCCTGGTGCGCCAGCACCACCAATGCCGAGCCGTCGGCGATGCGCGGCAGCCAGTCGGCTTGCAGCGCCTCCGGGGCGGCGGTCAGCAGGGCCGGGGCCACCAGCGCGCCGTGCACCAGCGGGGCGTTGACCAGGCCGCGGCCCAGCTCTTCCATCACCACCATCGCCTCGACCGGGCCGAAACCCATGCCGCCCATCGCTTCCGGCACGGCCAGACCGGTCAGGCCCAGCTCGGCCAGTTCGGCGTAGACCGAGCGCGTCGCGCCACCCGCCTTGGCCAGCGCGTGGCGGCGATCGAACGAGAAGCCCTTGTCCACCCAGCGGGCCACGGCCTCGCGCAGGGCGTTCTGGTCGTCGGTGAAATCGAAATCCATGGCGATACTCCCTTCAGGCGCCGAGCACGGTGGCCGACACGATGTTGCGTTGCACCTCGTTGGAGCCGCCGTAGATCGTGGTCTTGCGGGTGTTGAAGTAGACGCTGGCCAGCGGCGCGCAGTGGGCGGCGCCGACATGGTCGCCCTGCCAGCCGGCCTCCATCGCCTCGTGGATGAAGGGCAGGCTGTAGGGGCCGGCGGCCAGCATCATCAGCTCGGTGTAGCGCTGCTGGATCTCGCTGCCGCGGATCTTCAGCAGGCCGGCGATGTCCAGGCTCTGCTTGCCGCTCTTTTCGGCGGACAGCACCCGCAGCACCAGCATCTCCAGCGCCACGATGTCCACCTCCAGCAGCGCGATCTGGTCGCGAAAGCGGGCGTCCTCATAGACGCCTTCGGCCTTGGCGATGCGCTTGAGCCGCTCCAGCTCGCGCTTGGCGCGGTTGACGTCAGCGATGTTGGTGCGCTCATGCGCCAGCAGGTGCTTGGCGTAGGTCCAGCCCTTGTTCTCCTCGCCGATCAGGTTCTCGGCGGGCACCTTCACGTTGTCGAAGAAGACCTCGTTGACCTCGTGCTCGCCGTCGAGCGTGATGATCGGTCGCACCGACACGCCCGGGCTCTTCATGTCGACCAGCAGGAAGCTGATGCCGGTCTGCGGCTTGCCCTCGTTCGAGGTGCGCACCAGGCAGAAGATCCAGTCGCCATGCTGGCCCAGCGTGGTCCAGGTCTTCTGGCCGTTGACCAGGTAGTGGTCCCCCTGGCGTTCCGCTCGCGTCTTCACCGACGCCAGGTCCGAGCCCGAGCCCGGCTCGGAGTAGCCCTGGCTCCACCAGACGTCGCCACTGGCGATGCCGGGCAGGAATCGCTGCTGCTGCTCGGGCGAGCCGAAGGCCATGATCACCGGCGCCACCATCACCGGCCCGAAGGGCACGATGCGCGGCGCGCCGGCCAGCGCGCATTCCTCTTCGAACAGGTGCTTCTGCACCGCGTTCCAGCCGGGACCGCCGAACTGCCTGGGCCAGCCGTAGCCCAGCCAGCCCTGGGCGCCCAGGATGCGGGCCCAGCGCTGCATGTCGTCCTTGGACAGGCGCAGCGCATTGAGCACCTTGTGGCGGATGTCGTCGGGCAGGTGGGTGGCCACCCAGTCGCGCACCATCTGCCGAAAGCCCAGTTCCTCGGGCGTGAAATTGAGGTCCATTGCGGTCTCCAGTTCAGCCCCGATTTTTAGCACGATCGTTCGATTTGGTCTTGTCCCGACCGTGACAGGTCAAGGGGCGGGTTTGCCCGCAGGTCGGCTCAAGTCGCCGGTCGGACCGCCGACAAGCACTGAGAGGCTGGGAGCCCTTCGGGCACGATCGACAAACGCTCAGCCTCCGAGGCGCCGAGCCGCGCGCCGCACCGTCCCTGGAGCTGATCCATGCCGACAAGCGGCAAGTACTTCGCCAATCCTGCTGCCTTGCCGTCGATGCCCGAAGTGGCGCACCGCCTGTTGAAGTCCTTCGAGCGCGAGGACCTGGGCATGCAGCAGTTGGCCGACCTGATCGCCCAGGACCAGGGCCTGTCGGTGAAACTGCTGCGCCTGGCCAATTCAGCCCGCTACAGCCCGCGCCATGCGATCGCCACGATCAAGGACGCGGCGATGGTGATCGGCCTGGGCGGCCTGCGCGACATGGCGCTGGCCGCCTGTGTGGCGGGCGCCTTCCCAAAGGTCGACGGATTCGATCGCCTGAAGTTCTGGCGCCAGTGCCTGGCCACGGCCGGCCACGCCCGCATGCTGGCGCCGTCCAGCGATGTCGACCCCGATACCGCCTACCTGGCGGGCCTGGTGATGCGCACCGGTGAGCTGCTGATGCTGATGTCCGACCCCGAGGCCGTGGCACTGGCCGAGGCGCGCGCCCTGGCGCCCGACAGCCTGCTCGACCATGAGCGCGCGCTGCTGCACTGCACCCACCTGGAGGTGACGGCCGAGCTGGCACGCCGCTGGCGCTTTCCGGACAACCTGGTCCATGGGCTGCGTGCCGCCGAGGACCCGCTGTCGGTGAAGCCGTTCTCGCGCCTGGGCGCCGTGCTGCGCCTGGCCAGCGTGATGGCCGAGGCCGGCGAGAGCGGCCTGCCGCCGCTGACCACGCTGGTCGAGACCCAGGGCCGGCTGGTCGAGCACCTGCACCTGGACCTGGAATGGCTGGGCCATCGCATGGCCCCGCACGACACGCTGACCCAGGGCGTGGAGCAGCTGCTCCACTGACGGCACGGGCGCTGGTTCAGCGCCTCAGAGCGCGGCGTCGATCAGCGCGAGCTGCTCGCGCGCGTACTGCTGGTCGCCGGCGTCGCCCAGGTGTCCGGCGCGCTCGGCCATCGCGGCGCGCGCCTGCAAGGCGGCCGTCCGGTCCTGCGCGGCCAGCGCCGCAAACGCCATCGCCTGCCAGGCGAAGCAGAACTCGAAATCGTCGCCGCCATGCACCTGGCAGGCGGCCAGCGTGGCCTGCGCGTGGCGCAGCGCCTCGCGTCCCAGGCCGGCCGAGGCATGGCACATCGCCAGCAGCCAGTCGGCGCGCTCCACCTCGAGCCAGCCGCCCACCTCGGCCCAGGCGGCGCGCGAGCGGGTGGCCGCCTCCAGCATCAGCGCCACCGCCGCCGGGTCGGGCGGGGCCTGCAGCGTGTCCCGGATGTCCGAGGCCAGGTTGTTGGCCAGCGCGGCGATCGCGCGGCGCACCGGCGGGTCGGTGTCGGCCTCGGCGGCGCGGGCGGTGGCCAGGTCCAGCAGGCGGCGGGCGCCCTCGATGTCGCCCTGACGGGCGCGGCCCAGCGCCGGGTTGGCGTGGGCGCGCACGCGCTCGGCCGGCGGCAACAGGGCCAGGTCGGGGTCCTCGCCCGCCAGCAGCGCCAGCGCCGCCTCGCCCCGCGCCAGGGCCACCGCCAGCGACGGCGCCCGGGCCTGCTGCGGCGCGACCAGCGCCATCATCCGGCGCACCCAGTCGGCGTCGGCCAGGTGGCCGATGCCGATGTGCTCGATCGCCCGCAGCGCCGACTCCAGCGAGCCGCTGTCGGCCTGGTCCAGCGCCGCCGGCACGCCATCGGCGATCAGGGCCGCGGCGGCGGCGGCGTCCTGGGCGTGGATCGCGAAGGCGCGGTCGGTCAGCTGGCTCAGGGCGTCCATGGCTCAGTCGCGGAAATTCTGGAACTTGAGCGGTTGATCGGCAAAGTCCTTCTTCAGCAGCGCGATCGCCTGCTGCAGGTCGTCGCGGTTCTTGCCGGTGACGCGGACCTCGTCGCCCTGCACGCTGGCGGCCACCTTGAGCTTGCTGTTCTTGATCGCGCCGGTCAGCTTCTTGGCCAGTTCGGCCTCGATGCCGGCCTTGATCTTGTAGGTCTGGCGCACCTTGTCACCGCCGATCTTCTCGATCTTGCCGCTCATGTCCAGGTAGTTGATCGTCACGCCCTGCTTGGTGAGCTTGCCCACCAGCACCTGACTGACCTGCTCGATCTGGAAATCGGAGTCGCCCAGCAGCTCGATCTGCTTGTCCTTCTCCTTGAGCTCCAGTGCGGCGGCGGTGCCCTTGAAATCGAAGCGGGTGCCGATTTCCTTCTGGGCGTTGGCCACCGAATTCTTGATGGCCACCATGTCGGGTTCGAGGACGGCGTCGAAGCTGGGCATGATTGTTCTGAACGGTCAGGAAAAACGCGGAAAATTCTGCCATGCAATTCGAGACTGCCGTATCCCTCAAGCCCTACAACAGCTTTGGCCTGCCGGCCCAGGCGGGGCGGCTGGTGCGCATCCGCAGCGATGCCGATGTGCGCGCGGTGGTCGACCACCCCGACATGGGCCGCGCGCCACGCTTCATCCTGGGTGGCGGCACCAATGTCATCCTCACCCGCGACATGCCCGAGCTGGTGCTGAAGGTCGAGGTGCCGGGCCTGCGCCTGCTGCGCGAGACGGCCGACGACTGGATCATCGAGGCCGGCGCCGGCGTGCCCTGGCACACCCTGGTGGCCTGGACGCTGGACCAGGGCTGGCCGGGCCTGGAGAACATGGCGCTGATCCCCGGCACCGTGGGCGCCGCGCCGGTGCAAAACATTGGCGCCTACGGGCTGGAGCTGAAGGACCGTTTTGAATCGCTGGACGCGGTGGACCTGGTCACCGGCCGCACCGTCACGCTGCGCCAGGAGATCTGTGCCTTCGGCTACCGCGACAGCGTGTTCAAGCGCGCGCTGGCCGGCAAGAGCCTGATCACCCGCGTGCGCCTGCGCCTGCCCAAGGCCTGGCAGCCGATGCTGGGCTACCTGGACCTGAGCCGCAAGGCCGAGGAAACCGGCATCGCGGCGCCCGACGCCCGCACCATCTTCCAGTGGGTCTGCGACATCCGCCGCGCCAAGTTGCCCGACCCGGCGCAGATCGGCAATGTGGGCAGCTTCTTCAAGAACCCGGTGGTCAGCGCTGAGCAGTGCCGCGACATCATCGCCCGCGACCCGCACATCGTGCACTACCCGATGGATGACGGCAGCTTCAAGCTGGCCGCGGGCTGGATGATCGATGCCTGCGGCTGGAAGGGCAAATCCATCGGCCACGCCGGCGTCTACGAGAAGCAGGCGCTGGTGCTGGTCAACCGCGGCGGCGCGGTGGGCGCCGAGGTGCAGACGCTGGCCCGGGCGATCCAGGAGAGCGTCTACGGCCGCTTCGGCATTCGGCTGGAACCCGAGCCGGTGATCGTCTGATTCAGCCGGCCGCGGGCGCCGGCGCCGGCGCGGCCGCCAGCAGCCCCAGCCGCTGCGCCAGCGCGCGGCTGTCGCGGCGCAGCGCCTGCAGGCGCTGGCGGTGCTCGGCGGCGCGGGCGGCGTCCAGTTGCGCGGCCTCCACCTCGATCAGCTCGGCCGCCTCGGCCAGCGCGCGCAGGCCCAGCAGGTGGGCGGCGCCCTTGTACTGGTGGGCCTGGTAGGCCAGGGCCTGCGGGTCCAGCGTCTGCAGCGCGGCGTCCATCAGGGCCTGGCTGCCCATGTCGTCGGCCAGGAAGTCGCGCAGCAGCGGCGCGTAGCTGTCCACGCCCAGCAGCTGGGTCAGCTCGCGCATCGACGCCAGTCCCAGCGATTCGTCGGTGGTGCGGCTGCTGTCGGCCGACGGCGGGCGCGGCGCCGGCGGGTCGGTCAGCGGGGCCGGGCCGGTGGTGTCCAGCGGGCTGCCGCCGTGCCGGGCCAGCAGCTGCGCCAGCTGCTCCCAGCGGAAGGGCTTGGGCAGGAAGTCGTCCATGCCGGCCTCCAGCGCCCGCTCACGCGCCGGGCCCAGCGCATCGGCGCTCAGCGCGATGATGCGCACCCGGGCCAGAGGGCCGCTCTTCAGGCGGATCAGGCGCGTGGCCTCCAGGCCGTCGATGCCGGGCATCTGCAGATCCATCAGGATCAGGTCGGGCGGCTTGCGCTCGGCCTCGCGCACCACCGATTCGCCGTCCACCGCAAAGCGTGCCTGGTGGCCCAGCCGGGTCAGCAGCGCCGAGACGTAGATGCGGTTGATCGCATGGTCCTCGGCCACCAGCACGTCCAGCGGGCGGTCGGTGATCGGGTGGCTGGGCAGGCCGGCCGGCGTGGGTTCAGGGGGCGGCGCCGAGGTGGGCGGCAGTGGCAGCTGCACCTCGAAGCGGCTGCCCTGGCCGGGGCGGCTGACCACGGTGATATCGCCGCCCATCAGGCGCGCCAGCGTGCGCGAGATCTCCAGCCCCAGGCCGGTGCCGCCGTAGCGCCGGGCGATGCTGGCGTCGGCCTGCGTGAAGCGCTGGAACAGGCGCGACAGCGTGGCCGCGTCCATGCCGATGCCGGTGTCCTCCACCGAGATCAGCAGGCCGGCGCCGGGGCCGGGGGCGGTGCGCACCTCCAGGTCGATGCGGCCACGGGCGGTGAACTTGATCGCGTTGGACAGCAGGTTGAACAGGATCTGCTTGACCCGCCGCGCATCGGCCAGCCGCCACTCGGGCAGGCCGGGCGCGTTGCGCACCGTCAGCGTCAGGCCCTTGGCGCGCGCCGGCGGGCCCATCACGGTGCGCACCTCGTCCATCAGGCGCGGCATGTGGACGGGTTCGGGGTGGATGTCGAGCTTGCCGGCCTCGAGCTGCGACAGGTCGAGGATGTCGTCCAGGATGGCCAGCAGGTGCTGGGCCGAGTCGCGCGCCGTGCGCACGAAGCCGGTCTGCTCGGCATCCAGCCGGGTGTCATCGAGCAGCGAGAGCATGCCCAGCAGGCCGTTGAACGGCGTGCGCAGCTCGTGGCTCATCGTGGCCAGGAAGGCGCTCTTGGCCTGGTTGGCGCGGTCGGCGGCTTCGCGCGCGGCCTGCAGGCCTTCGGCCAGCGCAGCCAGTTCGCGCTCGCGCCGCGCCGCGGTGCGCCACAGGTGCACGACGATCAGGCCGAAGACCAGGGTCATCAGGCTCAGGAAGCCGGTCAGCCCGATGCCCAGGTGCAGCCGGTCGCGGATGGTCTGGCCGCGCTCGACGTTGTGCTGCGCCACGCGCAGCGTCGCGGCCTCGGCCAGCTCGTGCAGCGCGGATGACAGCGGGGTCAGCTCGCCCAGCAGCTCGCGCAGTTCCTCCACCGCCAGCGGTTCGCGGTTGAGCCATTCCTCGCCATGCTGGACCACGCGCAGCAGCGTGGCCCAGGTGTGCATCGGGCCGGGGTCGTCAGGCGAGATGCCGGGCGGCGGAATGGCCGGGTCGGCGTCGGACTGCAGCGACCGCACCCGGGCGGCGAAGGTGGCCTGCAGGCGCCGCAGCGTGCGGGCGTGTTCGGCACTGGGCTGGTCGATCATCGCGCGCAGGGATTCGCGCAGCTGCAGGTAGTCGGTTTCCAGTTGCAGGTAGACCCACGAGGCCTGCTCGTCGGCCTGGCGGACCTGCGAGCCCACCTGGTCGAACTGGCGCCACTGCACCCAGGCGACCGCGGCGAAGGTGGCCACCAGCACGGCGCCCAGCAGCGCCACCCAGCGGCCGCGTCCCAGCGGGCCGCCACCGGCGCCAGGCAGCAGGCGACCGTGGCTCATGGAGCGGGCGCCCGACAGCTGGGCGGAACGGCAGGAACGCGGGGCATGGCAGGCACTCGGGGCACTTCGGGGCACGTCAGGGCGACGGGGGGCCCTGAAACTGCCGGGCGCGATTCATTCTAGGTTCTGTCTCCGACGGGACAGCGGGTGCGGGTGGAACCGTATCGCCGAGGCGCCCTGTCACGGCTAGCCTGCGGGTCATGCAAGGAGCCTGAGCATGCCGTCTGCCGATCGTCCCTACCAGCCCCCTCATCTGGCCCATTGGCCGCGCCGTCTGCCGCGTGAGCTGATCGTCCCCGAGACCACGCTGTGGTTCAACGCCGAGGTCTCGGCCGCGCGCTACCCGGACAAGGCCGCCTACCTGTTCTTCGGCGAGGCCCTGACCTACCGTCAGCTCAAGACCCGGGCCGAGGCACTGGCTGGCTGGCTGGAAGCCCAGGGCGTGCAGCGCGGCGACCGGGTGGCCATCTTCCTGCAGAACTGCCCGCAGTTCATCGTCGCCTTCTACGCGGTGATGCGCCTGGGCGCAGTGGTGGTGCCGGTCAACCCGATGAACCGGGTGGAGGAGTTCGGCCACTACATCACCGACCCCGACACCAAGGTCGTGGTCTGTGCCGCCGATGGCGCCGAGATCGTTGCCCAGGCCAACGCCGCGCTGCCCGAGGCACAGCGCCTGCGCGCCATCGTCGTGACCCGCTACGCCGATGCGCTGCCCGCCATCATCGAGCCAGACCTGGTGCCCGCGCCCGCGGTGGAGGCCTGGCTGCGCGCCGACCCGCCGCTGCCCGCCAGCCCCACGCCCATCACCCGCTGGAACGACGCGCTGGCCGCGGGCCTGTCGCCCGCCCAGCCGCACGCCGGCAGCGCCGACGACCTGGCGCTGCTGCCCTACACCTCGGGCACCACCGGCCTGCCCAAGGGCTGCATGCACACCCACCGCACGCTGATGCCCAATGTCATCGGCGGCGGCCTGTGGGGACACACCAGCGCCGAAACGATCAGCCTGGGCGTGGTGCCGATGTTCCACATCACCGGCATGCTCTACAACGTGCTGGGGCCGGTGTATGGCGGCACCACCGTGGTCATCCTGCCGCGCTGGGACCGCGAACTGGCCGGGCGGCTGATCTCGCGCTACCGGATCACGCACTGGACCTGCATCCCGACGATGATCATCGACCTGTTCGCCAGCCCGAACTACAAGCGCTTCGACCTGTCCAGCCTGAGCTTCCTCAGTGGCGGCGGCGCCGCGATGCCGCAGGCGGTGGCCGAGCGGCTGCAGGCCGAGTTCGGCATCACCTTCGCCGAGGGCTACGGCCTGACCGAGACTGCCGCGCCCAGCCACGCCAATCCGCCCGAACGCGCCAAGCTGCAGTGCCTGGGCATGCCGATCTACGGCGTCGACAGCCGCGTGGTCGACCCCGAGACCCTGCAGCCCATGCCGATCGGCGAGTCCGGCGAGATCGTCACCCACGGCCCGATGGTCTTCAAGGGCTACTGGAAGCACCCCGAGGCCAGCCGCGCCGCCTTCATCGAGATCGACGGCAAGCCCTTCTTCCGCACCGGCGACCTGGGCCGCATGGACGAGGACGGCTACTTCTTCATCACCGATCGCTTGAAGCGCATGATCAACGCCAGCGGCTACAAGGTCTGGCCCAGCGAGGTGGAACTGCTGCTGTACCGCCACCCGGCGGTGGCCGAGGCCTGCGTGATCGCGGCCAAGGACGCCTACCGCGGCGAGACCGTGAAGGCGGTGGTGGTGCTGCGGCCCGATGCGGTGGGCCGGACCACCGAACAGGACATCATCACCTGGGCCCACGAGCACATGGCCGCCTACAAGGCACCGCGGGTGGTGGAGTTCGCCCAGGCCCTGCCCAAGTCCGGCTCGGGCAAGGTGATGTGGCGGCTGCTGCAGGAGAAGGAAGCGGCGGCCTGATCAGGGCAGGTTGGAGCCGGGCCGGTCGCGCGGGACCCGGGCCAGGTAGTCCTCGATGCCCGCCTCGCCCAGGGGTTTGAGCATCGCCCACAGCGTGTTGATGCGCCCGCCGGTGTCCACGCCCTCGCGCACCCGCAGGCGCTGGTAACCCAGTTGCGTCCAGAAGCGCGTGGCGCGGGTGTTGGCCTGCACCACGCCCAGGCGCAGCCAGCGGGCGCCCTGGCGCCGCGCCCAGGCCTCATAGGCGGCGTGCCAGCGCTGGCCGATGCCCCGGCCGTGCAGCGCGTCCACCAGCCACAGCAGGCCCAGGTGGCAGCAGCCGGGCGTGCCCAGGTCTTCGGTGATCACCGCGGTACCTTGCAACCGGCCGGCCGCATCGAACAGGCCCAGCACATGCTGGGCGCGCCAGCTCAGGTGCGGCGGCGGGCGCTCGTCGAACTCCTGCTGCGCTTCATCGGGCAGCGCGTCGCGGCCGTTGACGGTGCGGAAGTAGAACGGGTGGGTGCTGAACAGCGCCTGCAGCGCCGGCACCTCGGCGGCGCGCAGGGGCCGCGCCGCCAGGTCGGCCGACGCGAACAGGGGCTCAGCCACCCCCTGCCTCGGCGCTCATCGCCTCGATCTGCTCGGACAGCTCCAGCCAGCGCTCCTCCAGCATCGCCACCTCGGCGGCCACGTGGTTGAGCTGCCGGCCGGCCTCGGCCAGCTCAGGCCCGCTGATCGAGCCATCGACGATGCCTGCTTCCAGCTTGGCACGCTCGGCGGCCAGCTTCTCCATCTTGGCGTCGATCTGCGCCAGCTCGTTGCGCAGCGGCCGGGTCTTGCCGGCCAGCGCCTGGCGGGCGGCGGCGGCGGCCTTGCGGTCCTCGCGCTGGTTGATCGGCGGCGGCGGCGGCGCGGCCACCGGCGCCGCCGCGGCCTTCTTCGGCTCGGGCTGGGCGGGCTTGCCGGCGGCGATGCGCGCGGCCTCGCGGCTGCGCTCGACCAGCCAGCGCTGGTAGTCGTCCAGGTCGCCGTCGAAGGACTTGAGCGCACCGTCGGCCACCAGCCAGAACTCGTCGCAGGTCTCGCGCAGCAGCGCGCGGTCGTGGCTGACCAGCATCACCGTGCCCTCGAACTCGTTGAGCGCCATCGACAGCGCCTCGCGGGTAGTGAGGTCCAGGTGGTTGGTGGGCTCGTCCAGCAGCAGCAGGTTGGGTTTCTGCCAGACCAGGCTGGCCAGCACCAGGCGCGCCTTCTCGCCGCCACTGAGCGTGCCCACCATCTGGTGCACCATCGCATCCAGGAAACGGAACTGGCCCAGGAAGTTGCGCAGCTCCTGCTCGGTGCCCGACGGCCCGGTGGTGCGCGCCAGCCGCACCATGTGCTGCAGCGGTGTGTCGTCGGCGTGCAGCAGGTCCATCTCCTGCTGCGCGAAGTAGCCGATCGCCAGGCCCTTGCCCTCGGTCACCGTGCCGGCCAGCGCCGGCTGGGCGCGGGCGATGGTCTTGACCACGGTGGACTTGCCCTGGCCGTTGGCGCCCAGGATGCCGATGCGCTGGCCGGCCAGCACGGTGCGGTCGATGCCGTGGACGATGGGCTTGGGTTGCAGGCGGACATCGTCCGCGGATCCGGCGCCGGGCCGCCCCAAGCCGGATTCGCCAGCCCCCTTGGGGGGCGCGTCGCCGTACTCGGCGGCGCGGGGCACCATGTAGCCGCAGACCACGTCGCGCATCGCCAGCATGGGATTGGGCAAGGACGGCGGTTCGCGGAACTCGAAGTTGAAGTCGCTGGCCGTCAGCACCGGCGCCAGCTTTTCCATCCGCGCCAGCGCCTTGACGCGGCTTTGCGCCTGCTTGGCCTTGGTGGCCTTGGCCTTGAAGCGGTCGATGAACTTCTGCAGGTGGGCGATGCGGTCCTGCTGCTTGGCAAAGGCCGCGGCCTGCTGCTCCAGCCGCTCGGCGCGCATTTCCTCGAAGGTGGTGTAGTTGCCGCCGTAGCGCAGCAGCTTGGCGTCTTCCAGGTGCAGCGTGACGGTGGTGATCGCGTCCAGGAACTCGCGGTCATGGCTGATCACCAGCAGCGTGCCGGGGTAGCGTTTGAGCCAGGCCTCCAGCCAGACCAGGGCGTCCAGGTCCAGGTGGTTGGTGGGCTCGTCCAGCAGCATCAGGTCGGCCGGGCACATCAGGCAGCGCGCCAGCTGCAGGCGCATGCGCCAGCCGCCGGAGAAGCTGTTGACCGGCGCATCCAGCTGCTCGCTGGTGAAGCCCAGACCCAGCAGCAGCGCCTGCGCGCGGGCGCGGGCGTCAAAGGCGCCAGCCTCTTCCAGCGACACATGGGCATGGGCCATGGCCTCGCCGTCGTCAGCGGCCTCGGCGGCCTCCAACTCGGCCTGCGCCTCCATCAGCCGGGTGTCGCCCTGCAGCACGAACTCGGTGGCCGGGGTGTCGACCTCAGGCATGTGCTGCGCCACCTCGCCCATGCGCCACTTCGGCGGGATCTCGGCGTCGCCCGCGTCGGCATGCAGCCGCCCGGCCAGCAGCGCGAACAGGCTGGACTTGCCGGCGCCGTTGCGACCCACCAGGCCGATCTTCTCGCCGGGGTTGAGCGTGACGGTGGCGCTGTCCAGCACCACCTTGACGCCGCGGCGCAGCGTGAGGTTGCGCAGGGTGATCATCGGGCGGCCTCCAGTGCGGCGCGGGTCAGCAGCAGCACCTGGTCGTCGCCCGCACTGGTGGGCAGCCACACCGCCTCCAGGCGCGGGAAGGCGGCCTCGAAGAAGGGCCGCTCGTGGCCGATTTCCAGCACCAGCACGGCCTCGTCCGTCATGTGATCAGCGGCCTGGGCCAGCAGCGGGCGGATGAAGTCCATGCCGTCGGTGCCGCCAGCCAGGTTGCCGCTCAGCGCCATTTCCGGCTCGGCGCGGAACTCGGGCGGCAGCGCGGCCATCGATTCGGCATTGACGTAGGGCGGGTTGCACAGGATCAGATCGAACTGGCGGCCGGCCACGGCGGCCAGGCCGTCGCCGTTGACCAACGTGATGCGCTCGCTCAGCCCGTGGCGCTGCACGTTCAGCGCGGCCACGGCCAGTGCGTCGGTGCTGAGGTCGGCGCCGGTGACCTGCACGTCGGGCCAGGCCATCGCGGCCAGCACGGCCAGGCTGCCGTTGCCGGTGCACAGGTCCAGCACCTGCTGGGTGCGGTCGCTGAGCCAGGCGTCGATCGTGCCGTCGGCCAGGCATTCGGCGATCAGGCTGCGCGGCACGATGACGCGCTCGTCCACGGTGAAGGGCACGCCCTGCAGCCAGGCCTCGCCGGTCAGGTAGGCGGCGGGGCGGCGGGTGGCGATGCGCTGGTCCACCAGGTTCAGCGCGCGTTGTTCGGCAGCGGCGGGCACGGTGGACTCGGCCACGTCTTCCAGCGCGTCGAGCGGCTGCTTCATGGCCCACAGCACCAGCCAGGCGGCTTCGTCGAAGGCGTTGGTCGTGCCGTGCCCAAACGAAACGCCCGCCTCCTCCAGGCGGGCGCTGCAGCGCTCGATCAGTTCGATCACGGTCATGTCAGAAGCGCCTCCAGCGTGCGCCGGTAGATGTTCTTCAGGGGCTCGACCGCATCGACCGCGACGTGTTCGTCAATCTTGTGGATCGTCGCATTGACCGGGCCGAACTCGACCACCTGCTCGCAGATGCGGGCGATGAAGCGGCCGTCCGAGGTGCCGCCGGTGGTGGACAGCTCGGTGCTCAGGCCGGTCTCGGCCTGGATGGCGTCGCGCAGCGCGGCCACCAGCGAGCCTTCAGGCGTCAGGAAGGGCGAGCCGCCCAGCGTCCAGTCGATGCGCCACTGCAGCTGCTGGCGGTCGAGGATGCGGGCCACGCGGGCCTTCAGGTCCTCGGGCGTGGAAGCGGTGGAGAAGCGGAAGTTGAAGTCCACCACCAGCTCGCCCGGGATCACGTTGGTGGCGCCGGTGCCGGCGTGCAGGTTGGAGATCTGGAAGGTGGTGGGCGGGAAGTAGTCGTTGCCGGCGTCCCAGGTGGCAGCAGCCAGCTCGGCCAGCGCCGGCGCGGCCAGGTGCACCGGGTTCTTGGCCAGCTGCGGGTAGGCCACATGGCCTTGCACGCCGGTGACGGTGAGTCGGCCCGACAAGGAGCCGCGGCGGCCGTTCTTGATCATGTCGCCCAGGCGGCTGACCGAGGTGGGCTCGCCGACGATGCAGCAATCGAGCTGTTCGCCGCGCTGCTGCAGCCACTCGACCACCTTGACCGTGCCGTCCACCGACGGGCCTTCCTCGTCGCTGGTCAGCAGAAAGGCGATGCGGCCGGCGTGGCCGGGGTGGGCCTGCACGAATTCCTCGGCGGCCACCACCATGGCGGCCAGCGAGGTCTTCATGTCGGCGGCGCCGCGCGCGAACAGCTTGCCGTCGCGGTAGCTGGGCACGAAGGGGTCGCTGGTCCAGTGCGCCAGCGGGCCGGTGGGCACCACATCGGTGTGGCCGGCGAAGACCACGGTGGGACCGGGCCGCGGGCCCTGGCGGGCGGCCCACAGGTTCTGCACCCGGAAGGTGTCAGGCCCGAAAGGCAGGTGGGTGGGCGTGAAGCCGGCGGCCGACAGCCGCTCGGCGATCAGGGCCTGGCAGCCGGCGTCATCGGGGGTGACGGAGGCGCGGGCGAGCAGGTCCTCGAGCAGGCGCAGCGTGTCGGACATCGGGGCAGGGTCAGCGCGTGCGCGCGGAAATCAGGGGCTTGGGCTGGCGGGCGCCTTCGGGCACCACATCCAGCGTGATCTCGGTGAACGAGGGGCTCTCGGGCTCGGGCTTGGACGGCGGCGTGCGCGAGACCGGGCCGTTGTCGTTCTGCAGACGCCACAACAGGTTGGTGGGCGAATCGGCGTGGATCATGCCCTCTTCCTGCGACACCACGCCTTCGGTGATCAGGCGCGCCAGGTCCTGCTCGAAGGTCTGCGAGCCCTCGGCCAGCGAGCGCTCCATGGCCTCGCGCACGCCGCCGAAATCGCCGGCCTCGATCATCTCGGAGATCAGCTTGGAGTTCAGCAGCACCTCGACCGCCGGCAGCCGGCCGCCGGCATTGGCCTTGAGCAGGCGCTGCGACACCACCGCCTTGGTGGCCGCGGCCAGGTCGGCCAGCAGCGCGGGGCGCGCCTCGGGCGTGTAGAACGAGACCACGCGGTTGAGCGCGTGGTAGCTGTTGTTGGCGTGCAGCGTGGCCAGCACCAGGTGGCCCGACAGCGCGTAGGACAGGGTCTGCGACATCGTCTCGCGGTCGCGGATCTCGCCGATCATGATGCAGTCGGGCGCCTGGCGCAGCGCGTTCTTCAGGCCGATGTGCAGGCTGGCGGTGTCGCGGCCCACCTCGCGCTGGTTGACCACCGAGCGCTTGTTGGTGAACAGGAACTCGATCGGGTCCTCGATCGTGAGGATGTGGCCGGTGAGGTGCTGGTTGCGCCACTCCAGCATCGAGGCCATCGTGGTGCTCTTGCCGGTGCCGGTGGCGCCCACCATCAGGATCAGGCCGCGCTTTTCCAGCGCCAGCGTGGCCAGCGTGGCGGGCAGGTTCAGCGTGTCGATCGACGGGATCTTGATCGGGATGCAGCGGATCACCGCTGCAAAGGTGGCGCGCTGCTTGAAGGCCGACAGGCGGAAGCTGCCGACCTTGGGCACGCCGATGCCGATGTTGAGCTCGCCCTGCTGCTCCAGCTCTTCCATCTGCAGCGGCGTCAGGATCTCGGCCAGCATGCTGCGCGGGTCGCCCGGCGCCAGCACGTGGTCGGTGATCGGGACCATCTGCCCGTTGATCTTCAGCAGCACCGGCGCATTGGCCGACAGGAAGACGTCGGAGGCGGCCTTCTGGGCCATCAGGTTCAGCACGCGTTCCATCGCGATCATGGGCAGGCCTCCGGTGGGTCGGGTTGACGCTGGGCGGGGAAAGATCAGTCGCGCAGCAGCTCGTTGATGCTGGTCTTCGAGCGGGTCTGGGCATCCACGCGCTTGACGATGATCGCAGCGTACATGCTGTAGTCGGCGCCGTTGGCGGCCTTCTTGGGCAGGTTGCCGCTGACCACCACCGAGCCCGAGGGCACGCGGCCGTAGCTGATCTCGCCGGTGGCGCGGTCGAAGATGGGGGTGGACTGGCCGATGTAGACGCCCATGCCCAGCACCGAGTGCTCTTCAATGATGACGCCTTCGACCACCTCGGAGCGCGCGCCGATGAAGCAGTTGTCTTCGATGATGGTGGGGTTGGCCTGCAGCGGCTCGAGCACGCCGCCGATGCCCACGCCGCCCGACAGGTGCACGTTCTTGCCGATCTGCGCGCAGGAGCCCACGGTGGCCCAGGTGTCGACCATCGTGCCTTCATCGACGTAGGCGCCGATGTTGACGTAGCTGGGCATCAGCACCGCGCCCTTGGCGATGTAGCTGCCGCGGCGCGCCACGGCCGGCGGCACCACGCGCACGCCGGCGGCGGCGACTTCGGACTCCTTCATGTGCGAGAACTTGGTGTCGACCTTGTCGAAGTAGGTCAGGTCACCGGCGCGCATGACCTTGTTGTCGTTCAGGCGGAAGGACAGCAGCACGGCCTTCTTCAGCCACTGGTGCACGGTCCACTGGCCCACGCCTTCGCGGGTGGCCACGCGGCGGCGGCCGGCATTCAGGTCGGCGATGACCTGGTTCACCGCCTCGCGCACCTCACCGTGGGTGCTGGCGTTGATGGTGGTGCGCTGTTCCCAGGCGGCGTCGATCAGGGCTTGCAGTTGGTCGCTCATGGCGTTGTCTCTTGGAGGTGGGTGTTCAGGGGCGCCAGGCGCGGGTGAAGGCGACGATGCGCTCGGCGGCCTCGACGCATTCGTCGACACCGGCCACCAGCGCCATGCGGATGCGGCCTGCACCCGGGTTCACGCCATGCGCGTCGCGCGCCAGCAGGCTGCCGGGCAGGACGGCCACATTGTATTGAGCCAGCAGATCCTGGGCGTAGCGCACGTCGTCACCCCCGGGCACGCCGGCCCACAGGTAGAACGCGGCGTCGGGCAGGCGCACGTCCAGCACCTCGGCCAGCATCGGCGTGACGCGGTCGAACTTCAGGCGGTACAGCGCCCGGTTGGCCCCGACATGCGCCTCGTCGTTCCAGGCGGCGATGCTGGCCATCTGCACCAGCTTGCTCATCGCGCTGCCGTGGTAGGTGCGGTAGAGCAGGTAGGGCTTGATGATCGCGGCATCACCGGCCACGAAGCCCGAGCGCATGCCTGGCACATTGCTGCGCTTGGACAGGCTGGACAGCATCACCAGGTTCCTGAAGCCGCGGCCCAGGGCCTGTGCGGCCTGCAGACCGCCCAGTGGCGCCTGGTCGTTGAAGTAGATTTCGGAGTAGCACTCGTCGCTGGCGATGACGAAGCCGTAGCGATCGCTCAACTCGAACAGGCGCTGCCACTCGCCCAGCGGCATTACCGCGCCGGTGGGGTTGCCCGGCGAGCAGGCATAGACCAGTCGGGTGCGGGCCCAGGTGGCCTCGTCGATGGCCGACCAGTCGCAGGCGAAGTTGCGCGCCGGGTCGGAGTTGGCGAACACCGGCTGGGCGCCGCCCAGCAGCGCCGCACCCTCGTAGATCTGGTAGAACGGGTTGGGGCAGACCACCACGGCGTCGCGCTCGGCCGGGTCCAGCACCACCTGCGCCAGCGAGAACAGCGCCTCGCGCGAACCCAGCACCGGCAGCACCTCGGTGGCCGGGTTCAGCGCCACGCCATAACGCCGCTGCACCCAGCCAGCGATCGATTCGCGCAGCGCCGGCTCGCCGATGGTCGGCGGGTAGTTCGACAGCCCGTCCAGGTTCCCGCACAGCGCACGCTCCACCAGCGGCGGCGCCGGGTGCTTGGGCTCGCCGATGCCCAGGCTGATCGGCCGCATCGCCGGATTCGGGACGATGCCCTTGGTGAGTTCGCGCAGTCTTTCGAACGGGTAGGGGTTGAGCGAGCCGAGCAGCGGGTTCATCGCAGCATTATCAGGGGTCAGCTTCCTGCCCACAGCGGCCGCAGGCCGCTGTGGGCAGAGCCCTATTCCGTTGAGCTCCCCCCAGCCCCCCTCCAAGAAGGGGGCTCCAGCATGAGCTTCGGGCCGGCCTGCCGGCCGGCGTGGCGCTGGCACGCTTGGCGCACCACCTTTTGTGGTTCTGACTGGAGCCACCCTCTCGGAGGGGGGCTGGGGGGAGCCCAACGTTCGGGGCCTTGGCCCACAGCGGCCTGCGGCCGCTGTGGGCAGCCAGCTGCCACTTGGGCGGTGTAGGCTATGCGACGACATCAGGACCACCAAAGGACTCCTCTCCATGCACATCGGCATCCTCACCGGCGGCGGCGACTGCCCGGGCCTGAATGCGGTGATCCGGGCGGTGACGCTGGCGCTGATCAACGAGTGCGGCGCGCGGGTCACCGGCATCGAGCGGGGCTTTCTGGGGCTGCTGACGCGCAGCGTGCGGCCGCTGGGGCTGCGTGAGGTGCAGGGCATCCTGGCCCAGGGGGGCACGATCCTGGGCACGCACAACCGCTGCGATCCGTTCCACTACTTTGGCGCGGACGGGGCGGACTGTTCGGCGCAGGCTCTGGCCTTCGCCCGTGAGCTGGGCCTGGACGGGCTGGTGGTGATTGGTGGCGACGGCACGATGAGCATCGCCCACCGCTTCGAGCCGCTGGGCCTGCCGGTCGTGGGGGTGCCCAAGACCATCGACAACGACCTGGCGCACACCGACCGCACCTTCGGCTTCGACAGCGCGGTGGCCGTGGTCGCCGAGGCGCTGGACCGGCTGGAGACCACCGCGCGCAGCCATGGCCGGGTGATGATCGCCGAGACCATGGGCCGCTACGCCGGCTGGATCGCGCTGGAGGGCGGCATGGCGGGGGGCGCCGACATGATCCTGCTGCCCGAGCTGCCGTTCTCCGTCGAGGCCGTCGCCCGGCTGTGCGCCGAGCGCGAAGCCGGCGACGGATGCACCCTGATCTGCATCGCCGAAGGGGCGCGTGCCGCCGGCCGCGAGCTGACCGTGCGCGCCACGCTGGCCGACAGCCCCGACCCGATCCGCCTGGGCGGCGTGGGCCAGTGGCTGCAGCAGCAACTGCAACCGCTGCTGTCCAGCGAGGTGCGCACCACGCTGCTCGGGCATGTGCAGCGCGGCGGCTCGCCCACGCCCTACGACCGCGTGCTGGCCACCCGCTTCGGCTACCACGCGGCACAACTGGTGCGCCGGGGCGAGTGGGGCCGCATGGTCACGCTCCACGGTGAGGACTGCGCCAGCGTGCCGCTGTCCGAGGTGGCCGGCAAGAGCCGCAATGTGCCGCTGGATCACCCGCTGCTGGCGGTGGCCCGCGGCCTGGGCGTGTCGCTGGGCGAGGCGCACCGCTGATCTGCGTCAACGTCGCGCGCGCGGCGGCGGCCAAGCTTGCGTTTTCTCAACCGGTCCGGGGCGGCAGTGGCGTCTGATCATGGCATCGCCGCAACGATCCTGAGAGGAGAACACCATGCATGCTCTGCGCGACTTCTTCACCACCGACTATGGCCTGCTGAGTGCCGGCGTGATCGCCTTCACGCTGGGCATGGGCTGGTTCTACGTCAACTACTTCATCAAGCACATCCGCGAGGATGAGGCGCGCGCCCGCGCCGCCGGCCTGATCAAGTGACTCCCGCAGCCCCGGCGCTGCACCCGCCTGGCGACCCGAGCAGGTGGGCGCCACGGGGCTGGCTGCATTTCGTCACACCGCCGAAAGGCGGTTTTTCACTTTCTGTGGCGAAAACTGTCTCCAAAAAGCATCTTTGTTGTGATGCATAGTTGATTCAAGGCGCCGACCCCAGGGGATCAAAGTCATCGGCCCTGTCTACACTGACCCCACCAATCAAAAAGAAGGACTTCCGGCCCGAGGGACAGGGAGTCCGGTGCTCCGGAGTCGGTGATGGCGTTCTTTCGCAGCCTCAGCCTGCGTCAACTGCTGACCGTGCCCTATGTGGTGCTGGTGCTGCTGCTGGCGATCATGATCGGGCTGCTGTCCTACCGGGCCGGGCGCGAGGCCGTGGACTCGCTGTCCGGACAGTTGCTGGGTGAGACGGTGGGTCGCATCTCCCAGGCGGTGGAGAAGCATGTCTTCGGCTCGGCCGCGGTGCTGGAGGTGGCGTTCCCCGAGGGTCTGACTGCCCCGGTGCGCCTGGCCGATGAGGTCGATGCCTTGCGCACCCGCTTCTGGCAGGCCACCTCGGTCCACCGCGAACTCAACAACTACGCCTATTACGGCGACGAGCAGGGCCATTTCTTCGGCCTGTGGCGCGACTCTGCCCAGGACGCCCAGGTGCGCCTGCGCACCGAAGGCAGCGGTCCGCGCACCCTGTACAAGGTCCATGGCATCCGCGGGGCGCTGGTCGATCCGGTGGTCGAGGACAAGGTCTTCGAGCCGCGCGAGCGACCCTGGTACCGCGCCAGCCGCGACAGCGGGGCCGAGATCTGGACGTCCATCTACATCGACTTTCGCACCCAGGGCCTGGTGGCCACGCGGGCGCGGCGCGTGCCCAATGCCGACGGCGGTCTGGGCGGCGTGGTGGCCACCGATGTGTCGCTGCAGTCGCTGAGCGACTTCGTGCGCTCGCTGCCGCTGTCGCCCAATGGCCTGGCCTTTGTGGCCGAGCCCGACGGCAAGCTGATCGCCACCTCGCGCGGCAGCTACCTGCGCCAGGGGACGAGCGGGCGCAGCGAGCGGCTGGACGCCGAGCAGTCCGACGACCCGCTGCTGGTGGCCACCCACCGGGCGGTGCGCGAGCTGATCGCGCTGCCGGGCGACCACGGCGCCACCCGCACCGTCAAGATCAGCGGGCCCGACGGCGCCGCGGTGCAGGTGGCCTGGGCGCGCATCCGCGATGACGCCGGCCTGGACTGGGTGATCGCGGTGGCGGTGCCGCGCTCGGACTTCCTGCAGCGCATCACCGACAACGTCTACCGCACGCTGGCACTGGCGGTGCTGGCGGCGCTGCTGGCCATCGGCATCGGCCTGGCCAGCCTCAGCGTGGTGGCGCGCGACCTGCGCCAGCTCAGTGTGGCCGCGCGGCGCGTGGGCGAGGGCGACTTCAGTGCCCCGCTGGGCATCCGCCGCGGCGACGAGATCGGTGACCTGGCCAAGAGCTTCCAGGCGATGACGCAGCGCCTGACCACCGACCGGCTGACCGGCCTGGCCAACCGCGAGGCGGTGCTGCGCCGGCTGGAAGAGCGCATGGCGCGGCAGCGCCGCTCGGCCGACGGCGGCATGTTCGCGGTGCTGTTCCTGGACCTGGACCGCTTCAAGGAGGTCAACGACCGCTTCGGCCATGACGCCGGTGACCGCGTGCTGGTGGCACTGGGTCAGCGCCTGCAGGCGCAGCTGCGCGAGGGCGACATGGTGGCGCGCTGGGCCGGTGACGAATTCCTGGTGCTGCTCGACCAGATCAGCACCGAGGCCGATGCCCGCCATGTGGTGGACAAGCTCAAGCGCAGCATGGAGCTGCCGCTGCAGACCCCGGGCCTGGGCCAGGACGTGGAGCTGAGCCTGTCGGTGGGCGTGGCCATCTACCCGCGCGACGGTCAGGACGTCGACACCCTGGTACAGCGCGCCGACGTGGCGATGTACCGCGACAAGCCGGGGCAGGGCGGCTGATCGACCGCGGCTGACGAGGCTGGGCGGGTCAGCCCCGCACGTCGGCCACCGGCTGCTCGCCGAAATCGGCGCGCGCCAGAAAGGCCAGGATGCGCGCGGCCGCCGCCTCGGGGCTGAGCAGCTGGCCGTTGTCGTGCATCGCGACGAAGTTGCCACGGTCGGCGAACTCGGCCGGGTCGGCGCCGCGCAACTGCACCTGCATGTCGGTGGCGATCACCCCCGGCGCCAGCGACACCACCCGCGCGCCGTTGGGCCGTGCGGCCTCTTCCAGCGCCAGGCAGCGGCTCAGGTGGTCCAGACCCGCCTTGGCGGCGCAGTACGAGGCACTTCCGGCCATGGCCCGCCGGCCCAGGCCCGACGAGATGTTCAGCAGCTTGCGCGGCACCGCCCAGCCGGCCGTGGCGGCCAGGAAGGCGGCCGAGAGCAGTGCTGGCGCCTCCAGACCCACCCGCAGCGCGTGCACGGTGTCGGCCGCGTCGATGCGGGCCAGGTCGCGCAGCGGGGCGATCACGCCGGCGTTGTTGATCAGGGTGACGCCTGCCAGAGCGGCCGGGGTCTGCGATTGCAGCCAGTCGCGCAGGCGCTGCGCCACCGGCGCCGCGTCGGCCAGGTCGGCCGGCCACTGCTCGGCGCCGGCCGCTGCCAGCGCGGCGCTGTGCCCGCGCGACAGGCCCAGCACCTGATCGCCGCGCGCCGCACAGGCCAGCGCGATGGCCTCGCCCATGCCGCGCGAGGCGCCGGTGACGATGGTGATGCAGGTCAGTTTCGGGGCCATGGCGAGTCCTTCCGGGCAGCGACAATCGGGGGATGAGTGAAGCATTGTCCCCTTCCGCGCCGATCACGCCCTGGTGGCGCCGGCCCCTGGTCGTCTCGGTTCTGGTGGTCCTGCTGGTGGTGGCCGGCACGATCGGCTGGTCGATGTACGCCGGCCTGAAGGACGGGGCGCGACGCGGGCTGGAACACGGCCTGCCCTGGCAGGTCGAGACCCTGGCCGATGGCGGCAGCCGGGTGTTCGGCCTGCAGCCCGGCGTCGACACGCTCGACAGCGTGCAGTCCCGGCTGGGCGAGGACATGAACGTCGGCCTGATCGTGGCTGGCGAGGCGCCACCGGCGCTGGAGGGCTTTGTCGAGAGCCTGCGCGCCGGCTTCATCACCGGCCGTCTGGTGGCCGCCTTCGAGGCCGACGATGGCTGGCTGCAGCGCGCCCGCGAACGGGCCGTGTCCAGCGACTACGGCGAGGGCGGCCGCAGCCGCCGCTACACACTGGCCGCCGACGACCGCCACCAGGCCGGCGGCAGCCGCCTGCTGGCCCTGGCCTACCTGCCGGCGGTGAAGCTGGACGCCGAGATGGTGCGCCAGCGCTTCGGCGAGCCGGCCGAGCGCATCACCGGCCCGCAGGGCGAGTCGCAGTGGCTCTACCCCGACCGCGGTGTGGCCGTGGTGCTGCCGCCCGAACAGGGCGAGGCCGCGAAGGCGCGGGCGGTGATCCAGTACGTGGCGCCGCGCGACTTCGAGGCGCGGCTGCGCGCGCCGCTGCAGGCCGCCTCGGCGCCGCGCTGAGCGTCGTCCGGCGCGCGGCGCGCCGGCAACTCATTCCACCGGATCGCCAATCGCCAGGTAGTGGCCGCCGGCCACATGGTGCAGGGTGCGCAGCGCGGCCGGCGCACGGTCGAAATGCCAGCGGCCGGCGTCGAACACCCGCGCGTCGGCCCAGGCGCCGGTGATGCGGCCGACGAACAGGTCGTGGCGCTGCTCCACCTCGGGCTCGGGGATGTGCACGCCATCCAACCAGGCCACGCAGCCGGCCACCAGCGGTGAGCGGGCGGCGGGCTCGTCGAGCAGGGGCACCGCGTGGTCGGCCAGCTTGTCGGTCTCGCGGCCGCTGTGGCTGCCCAGCGCGGTCACCATGCGCGCCTGTGCAGCGCAGGGCACGCTGATCGCGAAATGCCCCGAGGCCAGGATCAGCTCGCGCGTGAAGGTGGCCTTGTCCAGCACCAGCGCCACCTTGGGCGGGTCGAAATCCAGCGCCATCACCCAGGCCGCGGCCATCACATTGCTGCGCCCCGCGTGGCGGGCCGAGACCAGCACGGTCGGTCCGTGGTTGATCAGGCGGTAGGCCTTGGGCAGGTCGACGGCGGTGCGCATGGCGGGGCTTTCAGAAGGGGGCAGGCGATTCCACCACGATCGTCGCGCCGCTGACCGGGTGGGGCAGGGCCAGCCGGCAGGCATGCAGCAGCAGCCGCGGCGCGGCGGCGTGGTCGGCGGGTGGGGCGTAGAGCTCGTCGCCCAGGATCGGGTGGCCGATCGCCGCCAGGTGCACGCGCAGCTGGTGCGAGCGGCCGGTGACCGGCATCAGGGCCAGGCGGCTGCGGCCACCGGCGGCATCGCGCGCGAGCACCTGCCAGCGGGTCAGCGCAGGGCGCCCCAGCTGGGCGTCGACCATCTGCCGCGGCCGCCTCGGCCAGTCGGCGCGCAGCGGCAGCGCCACCTCGCCGGCATCGGCCTCGGGCAGGCCGGCCACCCAGGCCTCGTAGCGCTTGTCGCTCAGGCGCTGCTCGAAGGCGCGCGACAGCGCCCGCTGCGCCGCCGGGCCGCGTCCGAAGACCAGGATGCCCGAGGTGCCCATGTCCAGCCGGTGCACCACCAGCGCGTCCGCGACGCGCTGTTGCAAGCGGGCGATCGCGCAGTCGGCCTTGTCCGGCCCGCGGCCGGGCACCGACAGCAGGCCGGCCGGTTTGTCGACGGCCACCAGGGCCTCGTCGCAGTACAGGATGCGCAGCTCGTCCATCGGCGGCCACTCTACCCGCGCTGGCTACACTGGCCGCGATGAATGCACTGTTCCCCCTGGGCTGGGCCCACTACCTGGGCGGCGGGCTGCTGATCGGGCTGGGCGTGGCCTGGCTGTTCCTCAGCACCGGCCGCATCGGCGGCATGAGCACCGTCTTCACCTCGACCTGGTCCTACCTGTCGCGCGCGCCGTACTTCCACCTGCCGCGCTTCACCGAAAGCCGCCAGTGGCGCCTGGTCTATGCCGCCGGGCTGGTGCTGGGCGCCTTCCTGTGGTGGCGATGGCTGGGTCCGGCCGCACCGCTGCGCAGCGGTTTGCCCTGGTGGCAACTGCTGCTGGGCGGCGTGCTGGTGGGCTATGGCGCCCGGCTGGGCAATGGCTGCACCTCGGGGCACGGCATCTGCGGGCTGGGCTCGCTGCAGCTGCCGTCGCTGGTGGCGGTGCTGACCTTCATGGCCACGGGCTTCGCCACCGCGAACCTGGTCCTGGCTTGGCGGGGGCACTGAGCATGCGCCTGTCCCAGGTCATGTCGGTGGCGCTGGCCGGCGTGCTGTTCGGCTTCGGCCTGGCGCTGTCCACGATGATCCAGCCGCAGGTGGTGCTGTCCTTTCTGCGTTTCCAGGATGCCGGCCTGCTGCTGGTGATGGGCGGCGCGATGGGTCTGACGCTGCTGGCTTACCAGCTGCTGCCGCGCTGGCGCCGGCAGCCCTTGTTCGAGCACAGCTTCGGCCACCATGTGGCGACGCTGGACCGCGACACCGTGCTGGGCGCGGCGATCTTCGGCATCGGCTGGGGCCTGTGCGGGGTCTGCCCCGGCCCGGCCATCGCCGGCCTGGGCGCCGGCAACGCGGACCTGCTCTGGGCCTTGGCAGGCACCGCCGCCGGGGCCTGGCTGCACGGGGTGCGCCGGCCAGCCTGATCCCCGGCCATTGGTGAAACCCCCAGGGCTGTCTGCAGGCTCTTTGCCTTGCGTCAATGCACGCGGCTGCCTATGATTTACCGACCGGTTGGTTAAGTAATTCATGAGGTGTCGCGGGCCGGGGCGATGCAGGAGATTCTTTCGATGGCCGAGCCCCTGGTCCTGGTGACGCAATCCGGTGCCGTGCGCACCCTGGCGCTGAACCGCCCCGCCGCGCTCAACAGCTTCACCGGCGAGATGCACCGCCAGCTGCTGGCGGCGCTGGAAGCCGCCGCGGCCGATGCCGCGGTGCGCGCCGTGATCCTGACCGGCTCCGGCCGCGGCTTCTGTGCCGGACAGGACCTGAACGACCCCGAGATGGCCCCTGACGCCGACGGCAACGTCGACATCGGCCGGCTCATCGACGCCTACTACCAGCCGCTGGCGCTGCGCGTGCGCAGCATGCCGATCCCGGTGGTGGCGGCGGTCAACGGCGTGGCCGCCGGCGCCGGTGCCAACCTGGCGCTGGGCTGCGACATGGTGGTGGCGGCCCGCTCGGCCAGCTTCATCCAGGCCTTCAGCAAGATCGGCCTGGTGCCCGATTGCGGCGGCACCTGGCTGCTGCCGCGTCTGGTGGGCCGCGCCACCGCGCTGGCGCTGGCCTTCACCGGCGACAAGCTGATGGCGGAAGATGCCCAGCGCATCGGCCTGATCTGGCAGTGCGTGGACGACGCCGCGCTGGCCGATACCGCCCAGGCCCTGGCCGCGCGCCTGGCCGCGCTGCCGGTCAAGGCCCTGGCCGAGACCCGCCGCGCGATCGACGCCGCCATGGGCATGGACCTGCCCGAGGCGCTGGCGGTGGAAGGCCGGCTGCAGCGCACCCTGGGCCGGGAGCACGACTACCGCGAAGGCGTGGCCGCGTTCCAGCAGAAGCGCGCGCCGCAGTTCAAGGACCGTTGACGATGAGCACCGCCTCCCCCGCGCTCGACCCCCAGCGCGTGGCCGAAGCCGCGCGCGATGCGATGTGGGCCAACGACCACGCCTGCCAGGCCCTGGGCATCCAGGTGGTGGCGGTCGGCCCCGGCACCGCCACGCTGACGATGACCGTGCGCCAGGACATGGTCAACGGCCACGACATCTGCCATGGCGGCCTGATCGCCACGCTGGCCGATTCGGCCTTCGCCTACGCCTGCAATGCCTACAACGAGGTCACCGTGGCCTCGGGCTTCGCGATCGACCTGCTGGCCCCGGCGCGCCTGGGTGAGCAGCTCACCGCCCGCGCCCATGAGGTGGCCAAGGGCGGCCGCACCGGGGTCTACGACATCGAGGTCAGCAACCCGGCGGGTCAGCGCATCGCGGTCTTCCGCGGCCGCTCGCACACCGCCCGCGGCAAGCACCTGGTCGACCCCGCCACGCTGGCCTGAACCACAAGACACTGGAGACACCGCCCATGAGCAAGGCCCCCCGGCCCGAGGAACTCGACCCGATCGAGCGCGCCAGCCGCGACGAGATCGAGGCCCTGCAGTTCACCCGCCTGAAGGACACGCTGCAGCGCTGCTACGCCAACGTGCCCCACTACCGCCGCGCCTTCGACGAGAAGGGCGTGCACCCGGACGACCTGAAGACGCTGGCCGACATCGCCAGGTTCCCGTTCACCACCAAGCACGATCTGCGCGCCAACTACCCCTTCGGCATGTTCGCGGTGCCGCGCCAGCAGGTGGCGCGCATCCACGCCTCGTCGGGCACCACCGGCAAGCCCACGGTGGTGGGCTACACGTTGAACGACATCGACAACTGGGCCACGCTGGTGGCGCGCTCGATCCGCGCCGCGGGCGGCCGCCCTGGTGACATCTGCCACGTGGCCTACGGCTATGGCCTGTTCACGGGCGGTCTGGGCGCGCACTACGGCGCCGAGAAGGCCGGCTGCACGGTGATCCCGATGTCGGGTGGCCAGACCGAGAAGCAGGTGCAGCTGATCCAGGACTTCAAGCCCGACATCATCATGGTCACGCCCAGCTACATGCAGGTGATCATCGAGGAGTTCCGCCGCCAGGGGCTGGACCCGCGCGAGATGTCGGTGCGCATCGGCATCTTCGGCGCCGAGCCCTGGACCGAGCAGATGCGCCGCCAGATCGAGGCCGATGCCGGCATCGACGCGGTCGACATCTACGGCCTGTCCGAGGTGATGGGCCCGGGCGTGGCCAACGAGTGCGTCGAGACCAAGGACGGCCCGGTGATCTGGGAAGACCATTTCCTGGCCGAGATCATCGACCCCGAGACCGGCGACGTGCTGCCCTACGACCCGGCCAGCGGCACGCCCGAGGGCGAGCTGGTCTTCACCTCGCTGACCAAGGAGGCCTTCCCGATCGTGCGCTACCGCACCCGGGACCTCACGCGCCTGCTGCCGCCCACCGCGCGCAGCATGCGGCGCATGGGCAAGATCGTCGGCCGCTCGGACGACATGCTGATCATCCGTGGTGTGAACATGTTCCCCACGCAGATCGAGGAACTGGTGCTGCAGACCGACGGCCTGTCGGGCCAGTACCAGATCGTCGTCAGCCGCGAGGGCACCCTCGACGAGGTCGACGTGCTGTGCGAGGTGCTGCCCTCGGCCGCCGGCGCCGACCGTGGCGCGATCGCCAAGCACCTGGCCCACCGCATCAAGACGCTGATCGGCGTGTCCACCCGGGTGCAGGTGGGCCTGCCCGACACGATCGAGCGCACGCTGGTGGGCAAGGCCCGCCGCGTCATCGACAAACGACCCCGGTAATCCATGGCCCGACCGCGTTCCTCCGGCTACGACGACCAGCGCGACCTGATCCTGGGCCACGCCGCCGCGCTGTTCGCGCAGCAGGGCTATGTGGCCACCTCGATGAACCAGGTGGCGGCGGCCTGCGGTGTGTCCAAGGCCGCGCTCTACCACTATGTGCGCGACAAGAACGAGCTGCTGGCGCTGGTGGCCGAAGGCCATGTGCAGCGCCTGGCGCAGGTGGTGGCCGAGGTGCTGGCCGAGCCGCTGGAGCCCGATGCGCGCCTGCGCGCGCTGATCACCCGCTTCGTGCAGGAGTACGCCAGCGCCCGCAACGAGCACCGCGTGCTGACCGAGGACGTCGACCTGCTCGACCCCGAGCGCCGCGAGCGCGTGCTGGATGTGCAGCGCGGCGTGGTGGCGGCCTTTGCCGATGCGGTCTGCGATGTCCGTCCCGCGCTGCGCGACACCGATCTGCACAAGCCCATGACCATGCTGCTGTTCGGCATGATCAACTGGATGTTCACCTGGTTCCGCCCCGGCGAGCCGCTGACCCACGAGCAGGTGGCGCCGATGGTGGCCGACCTGTTCCTGGGCGGCCTGGGCGCCGTGCAAGCCCCCACGAGTTCCAACACAGCGCCCACCAAGGTGCGTGCCCCCCGCCGATCCACCAAGGAGACCACGACGTGATCGCTCGCAAGCTCATCCATTCCCTCATCGCCTCGGCCGCGATGCTGGCCACCGCTGGCGCCGCCTGGGCCGACATCAACGTCGGCGTCACGGTGTCGGCCACCGGCCCGGCGGCCTCGCTGGGCATTCCCGAGAAGAACACGATCGCGCTGATGCCGCAGACGATTGCCGGCCAGAAGATCAACTACATCGTGCTCGACGACGCCTCGGACACCACCAAGGCGGTCACCAACACCCGCCGCCTGATCACCGAGGACAAGGTCGACATCGTGCTGGGCAGCACCACCACGCCCAACTCGCTGGCGATGATCGACGCGGTGGCCGAAGCCCAGGTGCCGATGATCTCGATGGCCGCCTCGGCCCGCATCATCGAGCCGATGGACGCCAAGAAGCGCTGGGTCTTCAAGACGCCCCAGAACGACATCATGATGTCGCTGGCCATTGCCAGCCACATGGCCGATGCGGGCGTGAAGACGGTGGGCTTCATCGGCTTTGCCGATGCCTACGGCGAGGGCTGGTTCCAGGAGTTCAGCAAGGCCGCCGGCCTGAAGGGCCTGAACATCGTCGCCAGCGAGCGCTACAACCGCAATGACGCCTCGGTCACTGCCCAGGTGCTGAAGCTGGTCGGCGCCAAGCCCGACGCCATCCTGATCGCCGGCTCGGGCACGCCGGCCGCGCTGCCGCAGACCGGCCTGGTCGAGCGCGGCTACGCCGGCAAGGTCTACCAGACCCACGGCGTGGCCAACAACGACTTCCTGCGTGTGGGCGGCAAGGCGGTGGAGGGCACCTACCTGCCGGCCGGCCCGGTGCTGGTGGCGGCGCAACTGCCGGCCAACCACCCGCTGAAGAAGAGCGCGATGGAGTACATCACCAAGTACGAGGCCGCGCACGGCAAGGGCTCGGTGTCCACCTTCGGTGCCCACGCCTGGGACGCCGGCCTGCTGATGTCCGCCGCGGTGCCGGTGGCGCTGAAGAAGGCCCAGCCGGGCACGCCGGCCTTCCGCGCCGCGCTGCGGGACGCGCTGGAGCAGATCAAGGAACTGCCCGGCGCCCACGGCATCTTCAACATGTCGCCCGGCGACCACCTGGGCCTGGACCAGCGCGCCCGGGTGATGGTCAAGATCGAGGGCGGCACCTGGAAGTACCAGCCCTGAGGCCGGTCTGGCCATAAGCGTCGAAAGCCGGGCCTGGAGCCCGGCTTTTTTCCGACCATCTTCGTGGGGCTTTGGGGTAGGCTTGCCCTGCCATGTCCGTCCGGCCCCGCTCCCCGTCCTCCGCCTGGTGGCCGCTTGCGCTGGCCGTGGGGGTGGTGGCCGCGATGGTGGTGCTGCTCGCGGCGCTGGCGCTGCGGCAGGAACATGAACGCCGGCTGGCCTATGCCCAGGGCGTGACGCGCAACCTGGCGCTGCTGATCGAGGCCCAGCTGGCCGGCGTGCTGGCCCGCGCCGATCTGCGACTGACGCAGATGGGCGCGCAAGCGGCCGGCGAGCCCGGCGGCTGGCAGGCGGCCCACCCGACCCCGGCGCCGGGCCTGACGGTGAGCGGCCCCGAGCGCGATGCGCGTGGCACCTGGGTGATGGTGCTGTCGCGCCCGTCGGCGCAGGCCGGCAAGCCGCCGGTCAGCCTGTCCATCCCGGTGGACCAGTTCGGCGCGGTGCTGGACCGCGTCTCGCTGGGCACGCTGGGGGCGGCGACGATCCGCACCACCGACCTGGCCCTGGTCTACCGCCATCCGCTGCCGCCCGGCGGCCTCACCCAGATCGGCAGCCGGGAAGTGTCGGCCGGCCTGCGTTCGGCGGTGGCCCTGGCGCCTGAGGCGGGCGACTTCAACGCCCCCACGGCGCTGGACGGCATCGCCCGGCTCAATGCCTACCAGCGGGTCGACGGCTACCCCTTCTATGTGATCGTCGGCCTGCCCGAGCAGGACTTTCCCCGCGGCTGGAGCCGCATGGACCTGGCGATGATCGCAGTGGCCGCGGTGTCGCTGCTGGCCACGCTGCTGGGCGGCTGGCTGCTGCACCTGGGCGCGCGGCGCCAGATCGACCAGATGCAGCGCCGCCATGCGGCCATCGTCGAGTCCTCGACCGACGCCATCCTCAGCAAGACGCTGGACGGCGTGGTCACCAGCTGGAACCGCGGCGCCGAACGCATCTTCGGCTGGACCGCGCAGGAGATGGTCGGCCAGCCCTTGCGGCGCGTCGTGCCGGACGACCTGCTCGACCAGGAGCAGGACATCGTCCAGCGCCTGCAGCAGGGCGAGGAGATCACCGCCCTCGAGACCGAACGCCTGTGCCGCGATGGCCGGCGCCTGCCGATGTCGCTGACGATCTCGCCGGTGCGCGATGCCCAGGGCCGCATCACGGGCGCCTCCACCATCGCGCGTGACATCTCTCGCCAGAAGGCCCTGGAGGCCGAGATCCGGGCGCTCGCCTTCCTGGACCCGTTGACCCAGTTGCCCAACCGCCGCCTGCTGCGCGATCGCCTGCTGCAGGCGCAGCAGGTCAGCCGCCGCAGCGGCCACTGGGCGGCGGTGATCTACCTGGACCTGGATGGCTTCAAGGGCCTGAACGACACCCACGGCCACGACGTGGGCGACCTCTTCCTGGTCGAGGTGGCGCGGCGCCTGAAGGCGGCGGTGCGTGAAACCGACACCGTCGCCCGCCTGGGGGGCGACGAGTTCGTGGTGCTGTGCGCCGAACTGGGGGCGTCGCAGGGCACGGCCACCGAGGCGGTGCTGGCGATCGAGGCCAAGATCACCCACGCCGTCGAGGCGCCCTGGCAACTGCGCGACCTGCACCTGGGGCCGCGCGTCAGCCTGGGCCACCGGCTGTTCCTGGGCGTCGAGGACGAGGTCGACCTGATCCTGCGCGACGCCGACAGCCGGATGTACGCCGACAAGCAGCGCCGCCGCCAAGGCCGCTGATCACACCCCTTCCGGTGCCCTGACCGGATCGGCAAGCCACTGACCACCTGTGGGTGGCGGGGCGGCCTGCGGCTTGCGCTGGCTCAAGAATTCCCTTTCCCCGACAAGCACTTGCGCAGGCCACCTGGGGCTTTCCCTGGGCGGGCCGCAGTGGGCACGCGCCTTGTAAACAGCCGGTCACACGCGCCGCGCCCGGCGTGTGCCGATGTCTGGAGGAGACCCCATGGAAAGCTTTTACGAGGTGATGCGGCGGCAGGGCATTTCCCGCCGCAGCCTGATGAAGTACTGCTCGCTGACCGCCACCTCGCTCGGTCTGGGGCCCGCCTTCGTGCCGCAGATCGCCCATGCGATGGAAACCAAGCCGCGCACCCCGGTGCTGTGGCTGCACGGCCTGGAATGCACCTGCTGCTCCGAGAGCTTCATCCGCTCGGCCCACCCGCTGGCCAAGGACGTGGTGCTGTCGATGATCTCGCTCGACTACGACGACACGCTGATGGCCGCCGCCGGCCACCAGGCCGAGGCCATCCTCGACGAGATCATGACCAAGTACAAGGGCAACTACATCCTGGCCGTCGAAGGGAACCCGCCGCTCAACGAGGACGGCATGTTCTGCATCCAGTCGGGCAAGCCCTTCATCGAGAAGCTCAAGCACGTCGCCAAGGACGCCAAGGCGGTGATCGCCTGGGGCTCGTGCGCCAGCTGGGGCTGCGTGCAGGCCGCCAAGCCCAACCCCACGCAGGCCACGCCGATCCACAAGGTGATCACCGACAAGCCGATCATCAAGGTGCCCGGCTGCCCGCCGATCGCCGAGGTGATGACCGGCGTCATCACCTACATGCTGACCTTCGACAAGATCCCCGAGCTGGACCGCCAGGGCCGGCCCAAGATGTTCTACAGCCAGCGCATCCACGACAAGTGCTACCGCCGGCCCCACTTCGACGCCGGCCAGTTCGTCGAGGCCTTCGACGATGAATCCGCGCGCAAGGGCTACTGCCTCTACAAGGTGGGTTGCAAGGGGCCGACCACCTACAACGCCTGCTCCACGGTCATGTGGAACGAGGGCACCAGCTTCCCGATCAAGGCCGGCCACGGCTGCATCGGCTGCTCGGAGGACGGCTTCTGGGACAAGGGCTCGTTCTACGACCGCCTGACCACGATCCACCAGTTCGGCATCGAGGGCACCGCCGACAAGATCGGCGGCACCGCGGCCGGCGTGGTCGGCGCGGCCGTCACGGCGCATGCCGCGGCCTCGGCGATCAAGCGCGTGGCCACCGCCAAGAACGACTCCACCACCACCGGCGCCTGAGCGCCGGCGGCATGAACCGAACACCTGAAGGATCCCAACCATGGGCGTGATCGAAACCCAGGGCTTCAAGCTCGACAACAGCGGCAAGCGCATCGTCGTTGACCCCGTCACCCGCATCGAAGGCCATATGCGCTGCGAGGTGAACGTCGACAAGGACAACATCATCCGCAACGCGGTCTCCACCGGCACCATGTGGCGCGGGCTGGAGGTCATCCTCAAGGGCCGCGATCCGCGCGACGCCTGGGCCTTCGTCGAGCGCATCTGCGGCGTGTGCACCGGCTGCCATGCGCTGACCAGCGTGCGGGCGGTGGAGGATGCGCTGGGCATCAAGATCCCGCTCAACGCGCACCTGATCCGCGAGATGATGGCCAAGACGCTGCAGGTCCATGACCATGCGGTGCACTTCTACCACCTGCACGCGCTGGACTGGGTGGACGTGGTCAGCGCCCTCAAGGCCGACCCGAAGAAGACCTCCGAGCTGCAGCAACTGGTCTCGCCCAGCCACCCGCTGTCCTCGCCGGGCTACTTCCGCGACGTGCAGAACCGGCTGAAGAAGTTCGTCGAATCGGGCCAGCTGGGCCCCTTCATGAACGGCTACTGGGGCTCCAAGGCCTATGTGCTGCCGGCCGAGGCCAACCTGATGGCCGTGACCCACTACCTGGAGGCGCTGGACCTGCAGAAGGAATGGGTCAAGGTGCACACCATCTTCGGTGGCAAGAACCCGCACCCGAACTACCTGGTCGGCGGCGTGCCCTGCGCGATCAACATCGACGGCAACGGCGCCGCCGGTGCGCCGATCAACATGGAGCGGCTGAACTTCGTCGAGGCCCGCATCAAGGAGATGATCGAGTTCAACCAGAACGTCTACCTGCCCGACGTGCTGGCCATCGGCACCCTCTACAAGCAGGCGGGCTGGCTCTATGGCGGCGGCCTGTCGGCCACCAACGTGGCCGACTACGGCACCTACGAGAAGGTGCCCTATGACTTCAGCACCCACCAGCTGCCCGGCGGCGTGATCCTCAACGGCAACTGGGACGAGATCCACGCGATCGACCCGCGCGACCCCGAGCAGGTGCAGGAGTTCGTCTCGCACAGCTGGTACAAGTACGCCGACGAGACCAAGGGCCTGCACCCCTGGGACGGCGTCACCGAGCCCAACTTCCAGCTGGGCGCGGGCACCAAGGGCAAGCGCACCGCGATCGAGAACATCGACGAGTCGGCCAAGTACTCGTGGATCAAGTCGCCGCGCTGGCGCGGCCATGCGGTCGAGGTGGGCCCGCTGTCGCGCTACATCCTGGCCTATGCCCACGCCAAGAAGGGCAACAAGTGGTGCCAGCGGCCGAAGGAGCAGCTGGAGTTCTCGGCCCAGATGATCAACAGCACCATCCCCAAGGCGCTGGGCCTGCCCGAGACGCAGTACACGCTCAAGCAGATGCTGCCCAGCACCATCGGTCGCACGCTGGCGCGCTGCCTGGAAGGCCAGTACGCCGGCGAGATGATGATGGACGACTTCAAGCAGCTGGTCGCCAACATCAAGGCCGGCGACACCGCCACCGCCAACGTCGACAAGTGGGATCCCGCCACCTGGCCCAAGGAGGCCAAGGGCGTGGGCACGGTGGCCGCGCCGCGCGGCATGCTGGGCCACTGGATCAAGATCAAGGACGGCAAGATCGAGAACTACCAGTGCGTGGTGCCCACCACCTGGAACGGCTCGCCGCGTGACCACAAGGGCCAGATCGGCGCCTTCGAGGCCTCGCTGATGAACACGCCGATGGTCAACCCCGAGCAGCCGGTCGAGATCCTGCGCACCCTGCACAGCTTCGACCCCTGCCTGGCCTGTTCCACCCACGTGATGAGCCCCGACGGCAGCGAGCTGTGCACCGTCAAGGTCCGCTGATGCCCACCCAGGAGACACCCATGAAGAAGATCCTTGCTCTGGTGGCCCTGCTGGCCGCCGCGACCGCCGCGTCCGCCCACACCGGCCACGGCACCCACAGCCTGATGGAGGGCCTGGCCCATCCGCTGGGCGCCGACCATCTGCTGGCGATGCTGGCGGTGGGCGTGTGGTCGGCCGCCGCCTCGGGCCGCGCCCGCTGGGCCGGTCCGGGCGTGTTCCTGGGCGGCCTGCTGGCCGGCGCCCTGCTGGGCGCCGCCGGCCTGGCGCTGCCGCTGACCGAGCGGGCCATCGCGCTGTCGGTGGCGGTGTTCGGCGCGATGCTGCTGGCGGGCGATCGCCTGCCGCGTCAGGCGGGTCTGGCGCTGGTCGCGGCGGCGGCCACGCTGCACGGCCTGGCCCACGGCGCCGAGCTGCCCGCGGGCGGCCTGTTCGCCACCTACGCCGCCGGTTTCATCGCCACCACCGCCGTGCTGCACGCCGCCGGTCTGGGCCTGGGCGAGGTGCTGCGTCGTCTGCACGCGGCGGCCTGGCGCCTGGCCGGGGCCTCGCTGGGCCTGGCCGGCCTGCTGCTGCTGGCCCGCGCCTGAGCTGCGCGCTGCTGCAAGGAGACACCGCATGAATGCCACCTCCGCAGAGAAGCTGGCCGATGCCACCGGCATCGACCCCGGCGCGATCGAGCACGGCGCCACCATCAAGTCGGTCTACGTCTACGAGGCGCCGGTGCGTCTGTGGCACTGGATCAACGCGCTGGCGATCACCGTGCTGTGCGTCACGGGCTACTTCATCGGCTCGCCGCTGCCCACGCAGCCCGGCGAGGCCAGCGCCAACTACCTGATGGGCTACATCCGCTTTGCCCACTTCGCCGCCGGCTATGTGCTGGCGGTGGGGCTGATCGGGCGGGCCTACTGGGCGCTGGTGGGCAACCACCACTCGCGCGAGCTGTTCACGCTGCCGCTGACGCAGCCGGCCTACTGGCGCGAGGTCATCACCATGCTCAAGTGGTATGCCTTCCTGATCCCGCAGCCCAGCCGCTATGTCGGACACAACCCGATGGCCCGCCTGGCGATGTTCTTCGGCTACTTCCTGTTCTCGCTGTTCATGATCCTCACCGGCTTCGCCATGTACGGCGAAGGCCTGCAGGCCGGGTCCTGGGCCGACCACCTGTTCGGCTGGGTGATCCCGCTGCTGGGCCAGAGCCAGGACGTGCACACCTGGCACCACTTCGGCATGTGGGGCATGGTGATCTTCGTGACGCTGCACATCTACGCCGCGATCCGCGAGGACATCATGGGTCGCCAGAGCATCGTCAGCACGATGATCTCCGGCTACCGCACCTTCAAGAAGTGAATATGGGCCCCCAAGACGCTTCGCGTCGCCCCCCCGAGGGGGAGCGTTCGGCTTGGGGCGGCCCTGCGCCGAACCTTGCGCGCCGCCCCGAGCCGGTGGCCGCTCATCCGCGCACGCCCCCCAAGGGTGTGCCGACGCGCGCGCCGACGCACCCGGGGCGCTTCCTCGAGAAGCAGTACCTGCTGCCGCTGGGCATCAACCAGACCCGCGCCGCGCTGCTGCTGGGCGTGTCGCGCCGGCGCGTCAACGAGCTGGTCATGGGCCACCGCGCGATGTCGCCCGACACCGCGCTGCGCTGTGCCATCGCCTTCGGCACCAGCGCCACCTTCTGGCTCGAGATGCAGGCCCACTGGGACTGCTACCAGGCCTGGCGCGCGATGCGCGCCCCCGCCGCGGCCGACGCGGCGCACTGACCCCCTGAACGACGATGAACGACCTGACAACTTCCCGCACGCCTGAACCGGGGTGTAACGCGGCTGGTGACAACGACGAGACCATCGTCGTGCTGGGCATCGGCAATGTGCTGTGGGCCGACGAGGGCTTCGGCGTGCGCTGCGTCGAGGCGCTGGACGCGCGCTACCGGTTCGCGCCGAACGTGCGCCTGGTCGACGGCGGCACCCAGGGCCTGTACCTGATCCAGCATGTGCAGGAGGCGGCGAAGCTGCTGATCCTCGACGCGATCGACTACGGCCTGGCGCCCGGCACGCTGCACCAGGTCGAGAACGAGGAGGTGCCGCGTTTCCTGGGTGCCAAGAAGATGAGCCTGCACCAGACCGGCTTCCAGGAGGTGCTGATGCTGGCCCAGCTGACCGAGCGCTACCCCGCCGAGGTGCTGCTGATCGGCTGCCAGCCCGAGCAGCTCGAGGACTACGGCGGCAGCCTGCGGCCGGTGGTCAAGGCGGCGCTGGAGCAGGCCGTGGACCTGGCGGTGGCCCGGCTGCGCGCCTGGGGGGCCGATCCGCAGCCGCGCGAGGCACCGCCGGCCGAGTCCGAATCGGTCAGCGTGCCCACGCTGTCGCTGGCCGCCTATGAGTCGGGCCGCCCGAGCGCCGACAGCGCCTGCCGCGTCGGCGACGAGCGCTTCATCATGACCGCACCTGAGAGGGCCTGAGCATGTGCGTGGGCATCCCGATGCAGGTGATGGCGCTGCAGCCGCCGCGCCAGGCCCAGGTGCGGGGCCGCGGCGAGACCAGGACCGTGGACACCGCGCTGCTCGACGGCCTGGCGGTGGGCGACTGGGTGCTGGTGTTCATCGACGGCGCGCGCGAGCGCATCAGCGCCGAGCGCGCCGCCGAGGTGGACGCGACGCTGGACCTGGTCGCCCTGGCCATGGGCGGCGCCCAGGCCGATGGCGACGCGGCGTTCGCGCTGCCCTCGGCGATGAGTGACGAACAACTGCGCGCCCTGACCGGCGCCGTCTGAAGGAGAGAAGCATGAGCGAGACCCTGATGCCCGATGATCTGGATGAGCGCGAGGCGCCGCTGGTGCGCCGCCTGGCCACGCTGCCCGGCTGCGCCTGGGTCGATGGCGCCAGCCACGACGACTTCGTCGCCCGCCCCGGCGACCAGGTGCTGTTCTTCACCGGTGACCCGGTGCGCTTCCCCGAGTGCCTGGACGTGGCGGTGGTGCTGCCCGAGCTGCAGCGCGCCTTTCCCGGCCGCTTCGGCGTGGGGGTGGTGCGCCGCGGCGACGAGGACGCCGTCGCGCGCCGCTGGGGCTCGCAGCGCTGGCCCTCGCTGGTCTTCGTGCGTGACGGGCAGTACGTGGGCACGCTGTCCGGGATGATGGACTGGACCGACTACCTGGCCCGCGTGGCCACGCTGCTGGACACCCCGGCCAGCCGTCCGCCGATCCCGCTGATGGGCGCCCGGTCCGCGTCCGCCTGCCATTGAACCGGAGCCCCACCGCGATGAACACCACCTCCCGTCCCTTTCCGATCCCCGTGATTGCCCAGACCCCGGGCGGCCTGCCGGTCGACGACGGCCTGGAATACCTGAGCATGCCGCGCGGCATGGACACCTACCAGCCGCCAAGCCTGCCCGAGCCGGAGGAACTGGCCGGCCACGACGGCGCGCGCCAGGCCCTGCACGCGGTGCTGGCCGCGCTGCGCCTGGCCGCCGCCGGCGAGGCCGCGGCACCGGTGTCGCTGCAGGGCCTGTCGGCCGACGACCTGGCGCTGATCCACCAGGTGCTGGGCGAGGGCGAGGTCAGCGCCCAGGTGCTGGCGGCGCCGGGCGATCTGTCACGCCCGGGCGTGCTGCAGGTGCAGGAGTCGGTGTTCGCCGGCGTCTGGCGCGTCATTGGCGACCGTGGCGACGGCACGCTGATCGACCATGTCGAGGCCGGCCCGATCCCCGCGCTGCTGATCAGCGCGGCACGCGAGGATGCGCGCCTGGCGCCGGCGGCCATGCCGCTGCCGGCCGAGGCCTCGAACGCCCAGGCGGTGCTGGTCGAACTGGCCGAGCACCGCCAGCACTGGCGCGCCGGTCGGCCGGCCGAGGTGGTCAACCTCAGCCTGCTGCCGCTGTCCGCGCTGGACATCGGCCTGATGGACGCGCAGATCGGCACCGGCCGCGTGCTGATCCTGTCGCGTGGCTACGGCAACTGCCGCATCACCAATGCCTGCGTGCCCAATACCTGGCGCGTCGTGTACTACAACTCGCAGGACACGGTGATCCTGAACTCGGTCGAGGTCTGCGCCATCCCCGAGGTGGCCTGTGCCGCGCCCGAGGACCTGCAGGACTCGGTCGAGCGCCTGGCCGAGGTGCTGGAGTGGGTGGACGGAGCCGGCGCGTGAGCCTGCCCGACATCCGCTTCGAAGGCAGCTACCTGGGCGACGCCAGCCGTCTGCCGGCCCAGGCGCGCCTGGAGTGCAAGATCTGCTGGTGGGTCTACGACCCCGCCGAGGGCGACGCGCAGTGGCAGGTGCCGCCGGGCACGCCCTTCACCGAACTGCCGGCGCACTGGCGCTGCCCGCAGTGCGACGGGGACCGCGAGCAGTTCATGGTGCTGGGAGACACGGCGTGAGCCAGGCGCAGGCGGTCGCCGATCGGGTGCAGGCGCTGGAGCAGCGCTTCGCCGCCATCGAGCGCGAGCGCATGGCCGGTCTGCCCTTCCTGCACCCGGGTCTGCGCGTGCAGGCCATTGGCGTGGCACCGCTGGCGGCCGAGCCCGCGGTGCTGACCGGCATCCTGCTGACGCCCTGGTTCATGAACCTGGTGCGGCTGCCGCTGCGTCCGCTGGATGCGCTGGCGGGTCTGGCCAGTGGCTGGGCAGGGGTGGGGTTGCGGGTGTCGCGCCGCATCGGCCAGCAGCCGCTGGACATGCTGGGCGGTGTCGAGCCCGGGCTGGGGGTGTTCGAATCCGCGTCGCTGTTCTCGCCCATGGGCGAGTTCGTCGACCAGGCCGCGGCCGTGGCGGCGGCGCTGGAGGTGCTGCACCAGTTGCACCGACCCACACCGGCCCCGACCGCGCCGCTGCCCACGCCGGCCGCGCCCTCACGCCGGGGCTTCCTGATGGGCCGATCGGCCGGGGTGGCGCGGTGATCGGCTCGGCCGTGGACCTGGTCGGCCGGCTGCGCCTGTTGCCCGGGCGCCAGCCGGCGCTGGACAGCTCCCGCCGCGACTGGCTGCCGGCCCTGGCTGCGGGACGCCTGGCCGCCGATCTGCCGGCGCTGGTGGGTGCGCTGTTCAGCCTGTGCGGCCACGCCCACCGCTGGGCCGCGCAGGCGGCGGTGCAGGCCGCTGCCGGCCAGGCCCCGGTGCCCGACGTCGCCACCCGCCGCGCCCACCGCGCGGCCACGCTGAAGGACCAGCTGCTGCGCCTGTACGGTGACTGGCCGCGCTGGCTGCCGGATGCGCCGCAGGAGCAGGCGGCCGCGCTGGTGCTGCGCGGCTGCCCGCTCTGGCGCGAGACCGCCCCGCTGGAGGAGCGCCTGGCCGAGCTGCCGGGCTGGCTGGCCACCCAGGCCCTGGGCCGCCCGCTGGCCGAGGTGCTGCTGGACAGCCAGAGCGACCCGGTGGGCTGGGCCTGGCACTGGGCCGCGCAGGGCCGCACGCCGCTGGCGCGGCTGCTCGACAGCCAGCGCCCGGCCCGGCAACTGGCCACGCCCGGCCCGGCGCTCGACCTGCTGGCCGATGCCGCGACCACGCTGCCGCGCCTGGCCACGCTGATGCGCGAGCCCGGCTTCGCGATGCGGCCGCACTGGCAGGGCGCGGTGCCGGACACCGGGCCGTGGTCGCGCCTGGGCGCACCGCTGCCAGCGGCCAGCGCCGGTGACCGCCTGGTGGCCCGCCTGGTCGAGACCCTGCGCCTGGCCGGCCCGCAGGGCGAGGCCATGCTGTCGATGGGCGCCCTGACCCTGGGCCCGCACGAGGGCCTGGCCTGGGTGGAGATGGCCCGCGGTCTGCTGGTCCACCGGGTGCAGCTCGAGCCGGGTGCCGACGGCCCGCGGGTGGTCGACGCACGCGTGCTGGCACCCACCGAATGGAACGTCCACCCCCAGGGCAACCTCGCCTGCGCGCTGGCGCAGCTCGACCCGGCCGATGCGCGCTCGGCCGCCCGCCTGGCGGTCGCCTTCGATCCCTGCGTGGCTTTCGAGGTCCAGCCGCCCATGGGCCCTCACAATCGACCCAGGGCAAGCAGCCCGGACGAGGACAAGCGATGCATGAGCTGAGCCTGGCGGGGGGGGTGTTGCGGCTGGTCGAGGACGCGGCCCAGCGCGAGGGCTTCGCGCGCGTGTCGCGCCTGCAGCTGGAGGCCGGTGCGCTGTCCGGTGTCGAGGTGCGTGCGCTGCGCTTCGGCCTCGATGCCCTGCGGCCCGGCACCGTGCTGGCGGGGGCGGAGATCGTCATCGACGAGCCGCCCGGCACCGCCTGGTGCCTGCCCTGCGCCCAGAGCGTGGCCATCCGCAGCCGGGCCGATGCCTGTCCGCGCTGCGGCGGCCACCAGATCCAGCCCACCGGCGGCACCGAACTGCGTGTGGTCGACCTGTGGGTGCATGACGACCCGGCGCCCGAGACGGCGTCGACGAACGAGGAGTCCTGAGCATGTGTGTGGTGTGCGGATGCGCCGGTGATGGCGCGCAGAAGACCGAGGGCCATGTGGCGGTGGATCCGGCCACCGGCGACCTGCACTACGGTGCCGGCGCCGCGCGCGTGTCGGTGCCGGGCATGAGCCAGGCGCGGGCGATCAAGCTGGAGGCCGACGTGCTGGGCGAGAACAAGCGCCTGGCCGAGCTCAACCGGGCGCACTTCGCGTCGCACGGCGTCACGGCCTGGAACCTGGTCTCCAGCCCGGGCTCGGGCAAGACCACGCTGCTGTGCGCCACGATCGAGGCGCTCAAGGCCCACGCCCCCGGCCGCGCGGTGGCGGTGATCGAGGGCGACCAGCAGACCTCCAACGACGCCGACCGCATCCGCGCCACCGGCGCACCGGCGATCCAGGTCAACACCGGCAAGGGCTGCCACCTGGATGCGCAGATGGTGGCCGATGCCTTTGGTCGCCTGGACCTGCATGGCCACGCCCATGGTGAGCACCACCACCACGGTCACGACCACGACGATCACCACCACCACGCTGACGGCCCGCTGCTGTTCATCGAGAACGTCGGCAACCTGGTCTGCCCGGCGATGTGGGACCTGGGCGAGGCGGCCAAGGTGGCGATCCTGTCGGTCACCGAGGGCGAGGACAAGCCGATCAAGTACCCCGACATGTTCGCCGCCGCCCGGCTGATGGTGCTCAACAAGATCGACCTGCTGCCGCACCTGGACTTCGATGTGCCGAAGTGCATCGAGTACGCGCGCCGCGTGAACCCGGGCATCGAGGTGCTGCTGGTCTCGGCGAAGACCGGCCAGGGCATGGACGCCTGGCTCGACTGGCTGCTGCAGCCGGCCGCTGCCGTGCCCGCCGCGCTGGCGGCCGCAGCGGACACCGAGGCCGCGCTGCGTGCCCGCATTGCCGAACTCGAGGCCCGGCTGGCCGCCGCCACCCACCCCCATGGCTGAGTTGCGCCTGCACCGCCTGCCGCAGCCCGCGCCGACGCGCGTGCTGGCGCTGGGGGCCTACCTGAAGAACAGCGCCGTGCTGCTGCAGGGCGACGCCTGCTGGTGGTCGCCGGTGCACGGCGACCTGGGCGAGCCCGGCGCCTGCGAGGCGCTGGAGACCAGCGCGCAGGCCTTGCTGGCGCAGGCCGACGGCCCCGTCGCTGCCGTCGCCCATGACCTGCACCCCGACTTCCACAGCACCCGGCTGGCGCAGCGGCTGGCCGGCGAGCTGGGCGTGCCCGCGGTGCCGGTGCAGCACCACCATGCCCACATCGCGGTGGTGCAGGCGGAGCAGGCGATCGACGGCCCGGTGATCGGCCTGGCGCTCGACGGGGTCGGCCTGGGCACCGATGGCCTGGCCTGGGGCGGCGAGCTGCTGTGGCTGGCCGATCGCCCCCGCGCCCAGCGCTGGCAGCGCCTGGCCCACCTGCCGATGATCGCGCTGCCGGGCGGCGACGTGGCTGCGCGCGAACCCTGGCGGCTGGCCGCCGCCGTGCTGCACAGCCTGGGCCGCGCCGACGAGATCGCGCCGCGCTTCGCGTCGCAGGTGGGCGAGGGCGCCGTGAATCTGCTGCGGCAGATGCTGGACCGCGGCCTGAACTGCCCGCCATCCACCGGCGCAGGCCGCTGGTTCGACGCCGCCGCCGGCCTGCTGGGCCTGAGTGTGAAGCAGCAGCATGAAGCCGAGGCAGCAATGGCGCTGGAGCAGGCGGCCACGGCCTACCTGGCGGCCCATCCGGGCCTGCAGGGTGCGTGGCCTTCGCTGGACCTGCGCCCGCTGCTGGCCGAACTGGCTGACGAGACCGCGCCCCACCTTGACGAGGCCGCCCGCCGCGACGCCCAGGGCCGTGGCGCCGCGATGTTCCACCTGGCCCTGGTGGCCGGGCTGGCGCACGCGGCGATACGCGCGGCTGCCGCGCAGGGCGCCACCACCGTGGTGCTCGGCGGTGGCTGCTTCTTCAACCGCATCCTCAAGACTCGCCTGAGCGCGGCGCTGCAGGCCGCCGGCCTGACGGTGGCCGCGCCGCGCGATGTCTCCTGCGGCGATGCCGGACTGGCCCTGGGCCAGGCCTGGATCGCCGGCTGTACCGTGATGAACAAGGACTGAATCACCATGTGCCTCGCATTACCCGCCCGCGTGGTGGCCCTGCTCGACGGCGACCAGGCCCAGGTCGACCTGGGTGGCGTGCGCAAGAGCATCTCGATCGCCCTGACGCCAGGCGCCGGTGTGGGCGACTACGTGATCGTCCACGTCGGCCACGCGATCGGCCTGGTCGACCCCGAGGAGGCCGAGCGCACGCTGGCGCTGTTCGCCGAGATGGCGGCGCTGGAGCAGGGGGGCGCTGCCGCATGAAATACATCGACGAGTTCCGCGACGGCGAGCTGGCCCAGGGCATTGCCCGGCGCATCGCCGCCGAGCTGCAGCCCGATCGCCGCTACGCCTTCATGGAGTTCTGCGGCGGCCACACCCACGCCATCTCGCGCTACGGCATCGCCGAGCTGCTGCCCGCTGCGGTGCGCATGATCCACGGCCCGGGCTGCCCGGTCTGCGTGCTGCCGATCGGTCGCGTCGACCAGGCGATCCAGCTGGCGCTCGAGCGCGGTGTGATCCTCTGCACCTACGGCGACGTGATGCGGGTGCCGGCAAGTCAGTCCTTGAGCCTGATGAAGGCCAAGGCGCGAGGCGCCGATGTGCGCATGGTCTATTCCGCCGCCGACGCGCTGAAGCTGGCGCAGGCGAATCCCGAGCGCGAGGTCGTGTTCCTGGCCATCGGCTTCGAGACCACCACGCCGCCCACCGCGCTGGTGCTCAAGACCGCGCGCAGCGCCGGCGTGCGCAACTTCAGCGTGCTGTGCAACCACGTGCTCACGCCCAGCGCGATCACCCACATCCTGCAAAGCCCCGAGGTGCGCGACTACGGCACGGTGCCCATCGACGGCTTCATCGGCCCCGCGCATGTGAGCATCGTCATCGGCTCCGACCCGTATGTGCATTTCGCCGAGGAATACCGCAAGCCGGTGGTGATCGCCGGCTTCGAGCCGCTGGACGTGATGCAGGCCATCCTGATGCTGGTGCGCCAGGTCAACCAGGGCCGGGCCGAGGTCGAGAACGAGTTCACCCGCGCCGTCACGCCCGAGGGCAACCTGGCCGCGCAGGCCGTGGTCGCCGAGGTGATGGAGCTGCGCAGCAGCTTCGAGTGGCGCGGCCTGGGCGAGGTGCCCTACAGCGCACTCAAGCTGCGGCCCGACTACGCCGCCTTCGACGCCGAGCAGCGCTTCGGCCTGAGCTACCAGCCGGTGCCCGACCACAAGCAGTGCGAGTGCGGCGCCATCCTGCGCGGCGTCAAGCGGCCCACCGACTGCAAGCTCTTCGGCACCGTCTGCACCCCCGAGAACCCGATGGGCTCGTGCATGGTGTCCAGCGAAGGTGCCTGCGCCGCGCACTACTCCTATGGCCGTTTCCGCGACGTCAATCAACCCCCACGCTCCCTTCCGGTCGCTGCCCCCCGAGGGGGCTCTGGCAGCGGCCCGGCGGAGCCGGCTCCGCGCCGGGCCCTTGATGGCAGCGCCTCGGCTGCCTGCTGCCAACCCAGCCGGACCCCGACATGACAGTCAAGAAGGACTACATCCGGCCGCTGGACCTCAGGCAGGGCCGCGTCGACATGAACCACGGCGCCGGCGGCCGCGCCGGCATGCAACTGATCGACGAGGTCTTTGCCCGCGCCTTCGACAATGAATTCCTGCGCCAGGGCGATGACGGTGCCGCACTGCCCGCGCCGCCCCCCGGCCACCGGCTGGTGATGGCCACCGATGGCCATGTGATCTCGCCGCTGTTCTTCCCCGGCGGCGACATCGGCGCGCTGTCGGTGCACGGCACGGTCAACGACGTGGCGATGATGGGCGCGCAGCCGCTGTACCTGTCGGCCAGCTTCATCCTGGAAGAGGGCTTCGCGCTGGCCGACCTGAAGCGGGTGGTTGACTCGATGGCCGCCGCCGCCCGCGAGGCCGGCGTGCCGGTGGTCACCGGTGATACCAAGGTGGTCGAGCGCGGCAAGGGCGATGGCGTCTTCATCGCCACCACCGGCGTCGGTGCGCTGCCCCCGGGCCGGCGGCTGTCGGGGGCGCTGGCGCAGCCGGGCGACGTGGTGATCGTCTCGGGCACGATCGGCGAGCACGGCGTGGCGGTGCTGTCGCAGCGCGAGTCGCTGGAGTTCGAGACCGCGATCGTCTCCGACACCGCCGCGCTGCACGGCCTGGTGGCCGACCTGCTGGCGGCCGTGCCCGAGGGCGCGGTGCGCTGCCTGCGCGACCCCACGCGCGGGGGCCTGGGCACCACCCTCAACGAGATCGCCCGCCAGTCCGGTGTGGGCCTGCTGCTGGAAGAAGCGGCGATTCCGGTGCTGCCGCAAGTCGACGCTGCTTGCGAACTGCTGGGACTGGATCCGCTGTACATCGCCAACGAGGGCAAGCTGGTGGCCATCGTCGCCCCCGAGGCGGCCCAGGCCGCACTGGCCGCGCTGCACGCCCATCCGCTGGGGCAGCGTGCGGCGCGCATCGGCGTCGTGCAGGCCGACGACCACCGCTTCGTGCAGATGACCACCCGCTTTGGCGGACGCCGTGTGGTCGACTGGCTCAGCGGCGAGCCGCTGCCGCGCATCTGCTGAACCGGTCCCGCCATCGCGCCAGGCCTCTGCGATGTCCCGATCCGCCGAGCTCATCTACCGCAAGACCGCGGCCGGCCAGGCCGAGCTGATGCAGCGCCAGGCCGGCCTGGGACCGCGCGAGCGGGCGCTGCTGGTGATGGTCAATGGCCAGGAGCCGGTGCAGCGTCTGGTCGATCGCCTGGGAGAGCGCGTGCTGGACACGCTGTCGCTGCTGCGCCAGCGCGGCCTGATCGAGCCGGTCGCGGCCGAGCGCCCGGCGCGCACCCCGCCACCGCCGCCGCGCCCTGCCGAGCCGCCTCCTGTGGCCGCAGGCCTGGACCCGCAGCGCCACCGCCAGGCCGCGCAGGCCCTGGTCGCCCTGCTTCTGCCGTACTTCGGGCCCGACGCGCCGCGCATCGCCGACAAGGCCTTGCGCGCCCGCAGTCCACAGGAGTTCAACGACGGCGTCACCGCGGTGGCCGAGCGCCTGGCCATCCACCTGGGCCGGCGGCGGGCGGCCGAGGCCACCGACCCGCTGCGCTGGTGATGCGCATCCTGCTGCTGTGCCACGCCTTCAACGGCCTCAGCCAGCGCCTGCACACGGCGCTGCGCGAGGCGGGGCACTGGGTGACGGTGGAACTGGACATCGCCGACAGCGTCACCGACGAGGCGGTGCGTCTGGCGCAGCCCGATCTGCTGATCGCGCCCTTCCTGAAGCGCCGCATCCCGGAATCGGTCTGGCGCGCCGTGCCCTGCTGGGTGGTTCACCCGGGCCCGCCGGGCGATGGTGGTCCGAACGCGCTGGACTGGGCGGTGGCGCGCGGCCTGCCGCGCTGGGGCGTGACGGTGCTGCAGGCCGATGGCGACTTCGACAGCGGCCCGGTGCAGGGCCACGCCGCCTTCGCGATGCGCGCCGCCACCAAGGCCAGCCTGTACCGCCATGAGGTCAACGCGGCGGCCACCGCGGCGGTGATGGCGGCGCTGGGTCGCTGGCAGCAGCCGCCCCCGGCCGTGCCGCGCGAGGGCACCTGGCAGGACGCCTTCCGGCGCGAGCAGCGACTCATCGATTGGGCGCGCGACGACACCGACACCGTGCTGCGCACCGCCCGCGCCGCCGACAGCGCCCCCGGCGCCCTGGCCAGCGTGGCGGGGGAGGCGCTGCGCCTGTTCGACCTGCACCCCGCCACGCCAGAGGCGCTGGCCGATGGCGAGCGCGCCGCGCCCGGCACCGTGCTGGCGCGCCGCGGTCCGGCGCTGCTGCTGCGCACCCGCGACGGCGCGGTCTGGGTGGGCGCGCTGCGCCGTGGCGAGGCGGGGCTGAAGCTGCCCGCCACGCTGGCCTGTCCGGACCTGGCCGCGGCGGTGCCCGAGCGCCCTGTGCCCCTGCAGCGCCCGCGGGACGAGTACGACGAACTGCACTTCACCGAGACCGGCGCGCCCGGCGCCCGCGTCGGCTGGCTGCGCTTTGCCTTCCACAACGGCGCCATGGGCACGCGCGCCTGCCGCCGGCTGCAGCAGGCGTTGCAGGACCTGCGCCAGCGACCGCTGGCGGTGCTGGTCCTGGCCGGCGGGCCGGACTTCTTCAGCAACGGCATCCATCTGCACGAGATCGAGCATGCCGCCAGCCTGCCCGGCGACAGCGCTGCCGATGCCTCGATGCGCAACATCGAGGCGATGGACGACGTCTGCCTGGAGGTGCTGACCCGCACCGACTGCCTCACCGTGGCCGCGCTGCGCGGCAATGCGGGTGCTGGCGGCTGCTTCCTGGCGCTGGCGGCCGACGAGGTGTGGGCTCATGACGGCGTGGTGTTGAACCCGCACTACAAGAACATGGGCAATCTCTACGGCAGCGAGTACTGGACCTACACGCTGCCGCGCCGGGTGGGGCCCGAGCGCGCCCGCCAGATCACCCAGGGCCGGCTGCCGATCGGCGCCGCCGAGGCCCGCCGCCTGGGCCTGCTCGACGCGGTGCTGGGCGCCCACGCCACGGCCTTCGACCACCTGGCCGCCGAAGCCGCGCAATCCCTGGCCTGCGACAGCGGTCTGACCGCTAGACTGCAGGCCAAGGCCGCGCGCCGCGCCGCCGACGAGGCCCAGCGCCCGCTGGCCGCCTACCGCGCCGACGAACTGCAACGCATGCGCCGCAACTTCTACGGCTTCGACCCCAGCTACCACGTGGCCCGGCACCACTTCGTGCACCGCGTGGCGCATGCCTGGACGCCGCGCCACCTGGCCCTGCACCGATGAACGCCCCCGAACCGCTGCGCCCCGGCCCGGCCGACCTGCCCACCGTGCTGCTGGTCGACGATGAGGTGCGCTCGCTCGATGCGATGCGCCGCACGCTGGACGAGGACTTCGGCATCCTCACCGCCGAGTCGGCCGAGGCCGCGCGCGATCTGCTGGCCCGCCAGGAGGTGGCGGTCATCCTGTGCGACCAGCGCATGCCGGGCCAGACCGGCGTCGAGTTCCTGAAGGAGGTGCGCGAGCGCTGGCCCGACACGGTGCGCATCGTCATCAGCGGCTACACCGACAGCGAGGACATCATCGCCGGCATCAACGAGGCCGGGATCTACCAGTACATCCTCAAGCCCTGGGTGCCCGACCACCTGCTGCAGACGGTGCGCACCGCGGTCGAGGCCCGGCTGCTGCAGCAGGGCCTGAGCCGGCTGGAGCTGGACCTGCGCAGCGGCGCGCCGCTGCTGCGCGCCCGGCGCCAGCAGCGCCTGGGCGAGGCCCGCGCGGCCTTCGATTTCGAGCGCATCGTGCGCGCCCCGGGCAGCCCGATGGACGGCGTCTGCGCCACCGCGGCCAAGCTGGCCCGCTACGACCTGCCGGTGCTGATCGGCGGTGAATCGGGCACCGGCAAGGAGTTGCTGGCGCGCGCCATCCACTACGCCAGCCCGCGCGCCGACGGCCCCTTCGTGCTGGAGAACTGCGCCGCCATTCCCGACACCCTGCTGGAGAGCGAGCTGTTCGGCCACAAGCGCGGCGCCTTCACCGGCGCCTTCGAGGACCACGTCGGCCTGTTCCAGCGCGCCCATGGCGGCACGGTCTTCCTGGACGAGATCGGCGAGACCTCGCCGGCCTTCCAGGTCAAGCTGCTGCGCGTGCTGCAGGAGGGCGAGCTGCGCCCGGTGGGATCCACCCGGGCGGTGCCGGTGGACGTGCGGGTGCTGGCCGCCAGCCACCGCCGGCTGGACGAGGAGGTGCGCGCCGGCCGCTTCCGCGAGGACCTGTACTACCGCATCGCCGGCGCCACACTGCACATGCCGGGCCTGCGCGAACGCCGCGGCGACATCCAGCCGATCGCCCAGCACCTGCTGGGCCAGGTGGCGCAGGAGCTGGGCCGCCCGGGCATGCGCTTCGGCGAGGGCTGTCTGCGCTGCCTGGTGTCCTACGACTGGCCCGGCAACATCCGCGAACTGCGCAACGAGATTGCCCGCGCCGTGGCCCTGGCCGATGGCGACACGCTGGGACCTGACTGCCTGTCGCTGAACCTTCGCCAGGGCCGCAGCGCGATGGCCGCCAGCGCAGCCGGCGCGCCAGCGGGCCTGCCTGCCAGCGGCACGCTGCAGGAGCGCCTGGACGCGGTGGAGGCCATGGTGCTGCGCGAGGCGCTGGAGCGGCACCGCTGGAACAAGACCCGCGTGGCCGCCGAGCTGGGCCTGTCGCGTGTGGGCTTGCGGGCCAAGCTGCTGCGCCTGGGCCTGGAGGACCGGTCGTGATCAGTCGCTGGCCAGCACGCAGCGGTTGCGGCCCTCGGCCTTGGCCCGGTAGAGCGCGCGGTCGGCCTGCTCGATCAGGCGCTGGTAGTCCGGATGTCCGTCATGCACCGCGACCCCGATACTGACGGTGGTGGTCAGGCGCTGGCCGCCCGTCAGCAGGATCGACTCACCCGCCGCCGACTGGCGGATCTTCTCAGCCAGTTGCAGGGCCTGCGGGGCGTTCACCTCGACCACCAGCAGCAGGAATTCCTCGCCGCCATAGCGGAACACCGAGTCGCCGCTGCGCACGCAGGCTACCAGCACGTTGGCCAGGTGCTGCAGCACCCGGTCGCCGGATTCGTGGCCGTGGCTGTCGTTGATGCCCTTGAAATGGTCGACGTCGACCATCAGCACCGCAAACGACGGCCCGCCCCGCCGGCTCAGCTCGACCTCCCGGCCCAGCACGGCCGGCAGGAAGCGGCGGTTGAGCAACTGGGTCAGCGCGTCGCGGCCGGCTTCCAGGTCCACCAGGCGATCGAACAAGGTGTCGACCAGGTAGCGCGCCTGCCCGACTTCGCCCAGCCCGGCGCGCAGCCGGCGTCGCAGTTCCTCGCCGCCCGCGGCGATCTCGCGTTGGCACAGCGGCAACAGCGCGGTGTCGATGTGGGTGATGCATTCATGGAGCGCCGCCAGCTCGCTCGCCTGCGCGAAGATCGCTGGCGCCTTGTGGCGCACCCACAGGCCGAACGAGGACTGTCCCAGCGGCGGGAGCTCCAGCCCGGCCGGTGCCGTCATCACCTCCTGCAGCAGGCGGTTCTCCCAGTCGAGCAGCGCGCTGCGCTGGCGCTCGCGCTCGAGCGACATGTTCAGGCTGCTGGCGAAACTGCGGTAGGCCTCGTCGGTGCGGGTGGCCATGTCGTGCGCGTCCACGTACTGCGCCGACATCACCTCGATCGCCATGTCCAGCAGGGCCTGGCCGGTGTGCGCCGCCTCGACCCGCACGGCCAGCGTGGCGACGTCGCTGTCGAGCAGCAGCCGCGTCAGGGCCAGCTTCAGCAGACGCGCTCCCCGCATCACCAGGTCCACGCGCAGCCGGATGCGTGCGTGCACCAGGCCCACGTGGCGCTGCACCGCGATCTGCTCGCGCACCCGCTCGGCATCCCAGCTGCAGGCCAGCTCGCGCACCCAGCGCTCCATCGACGGGCGCAGGCGCTGGTCGACCACCGCATGGTCCAGGTAGCCCCGCGCCAGCGGGTCGTCCATCATGCCGTCGTAGAAGTGGCGCGCCAGCGCGGGCGCAGCGGCGCTGGCGGTGCCCGACAACAGCGCGCGCGCCTCGGTCGAGGTGGACTCGATCAGCTGGCGCCACTGGCGCTCGATCGTCGGATCGGTGATGGCGGTCTCGGACATGGGCACACGCGGCACGGGGACGGAGCGGCCAAAGGTAGCATGACGGCCAGCATGGCCAGGAGCACACGATGAGTCTGAACGTCCTGTGGCTGCAAAGTGGCGGCTGCGGTGGCTGCAGCATGTCGCTGCTGAATGCCGACGTGGCCGACTTTCCCGGCTGGTGGCGGCAGGCCGGGCTGAACCTGCTGTGGCACCCGTCGCTGTCGCTGGCGGGCGGTGCGGACGCGCTGTCGGTGCTGCAGGACTGCCTGGACGGCCGAGTCGCGCTGGATGTGCTGTGCCTGGAGGGTGCGCTGCTGCGTGGCCCCCAGGGCACTGGCCGCTTCCACCTGCTGGCGGGCACCGGCCTGCCGATGACGCAGTGGGTCGAGCGCCTGGCGGGGGTGGCGCGCCATGTGGTGGCGGTGGGCAGCTGCGCGGCCTTCGGCGGCGTCAGCGCCACCGGCCCCAATCCGGCCGAGGCCTGCGGGCTGCAGTTCGAGGACGACCGCCCCGGCGGCCTGCTGGGCGCCGCCTTCCGCGCCCGCGGCGGCCTGCCGGTGGTCAACGTGGCCGGCTGTCCCACCCACCCGGGCTGGGTCACCGACACGCTCTCGGCACTGGCCGCCGGTCTGCTGGGGCCGGATGACCTGGACAGCTTGCAGCGCCCGCGCTTCTATGCCGACCAGCTGGTCCACCATGGCTGCACCCGCAACGAGTACTACGAGTTCAAGGCCAGCGCCGCCAAGCCTTCCGACCTGGGCTGCATGATGGAGAACATGGGGTGCAAGGGCACCCAGGCCCACGCCGACTGCAACATCCGGCTGTGGAACGGCGAAGGCAGCTGCACCCGCGGCGGTTACGCCTGCATCAGCTGCACCGAACCCGGCTTCCAGGACCCGGGCCATGCCTTCCATGCCACGCCCAAGCTGGCCGGCATCCCGATCGGTCTGCCCACCGACATGCCCAAGGCCTGGTTCGTCGCGCTGGCCTCGCTGTCCAAGAGTGCCACCCCCAGGCGGGTCAAGCACAACGCCACCGCCGACCACATCATCGTGCCGCCCGTCGCGCGGCGCACCCGGCTGAAATGAGCGCGCCGCGCCAGCTGCTGCTGGGTCCGTTCAACCGCGTCGAGGGCGACCTCGAGGTGCGCCTGGACATCGCCGACGGCGTGGTCCGCGAGGCGCGGGTCACCGCCACCATGTACCGCGGCTTCGAGCAGATGCTGCCCGGGCGCGACCCGATGGATGCGCTGGTGATCGTGCCGCGCATCTGCGGCATCTGCTCGGTGTCGCAGTCGGTGGCGGCCGCCCGCGCTCTGGCCGACCTGGCGGGCGTGCAGGCGCCGCCCAATGGCGAGCGGGTGATCAACCTGATGCTGGCCTGCGAGAACCTGGCCGACCACCTGGCGCACTTCTACCTGTTCTTCATGCCCGACTTCACCCGCGCCGACTACGCCGGCCGGGCCTGGTTCGCCGAGGCGCAGCGCCGCTTTGCCGCGCTGGATGGCTCGGGCGGTGGCGAACACGCGCGTGCGGCGGTGCTGGCGCGCCAGCGCTGGTTCCGGCTGATGGGCCTGCTGGGCGGCAAATGGCCCCACACCCAGAGCGTGCTGCCGGGCGGCAGTTCGCGCCCGGTGGAGGCCAGTGAGCGGCTGCGCCTGCTGGGCTGGGTGCGCGAGTTCCGCCAGTTCCTGGAACAGCAGCTGTTCGGCGACACGCTGGAGGCGGTGACCGCGCTCGACACCGAGGCCGCGCTGGCCGCCTGGGTGGATGCCGCCCCGGGCCAGGGCGACCTGCGCCTGTTCCTGGCCATCGCGGCTGACCTGGGCCTGGACCGCCTGGGGCCGGGGCCGGGCCTGAGCATGAGCATCGGCGCCTACCCGGTCGAGGGCCGCATGGCGCTGGCGCCGGGCCTGTGGGACGCGGCGACGGGCCAGCGCTGCGCGGTGGACCTGGACCAGGTCCGCGAAGACGCCTGCCACGCCTGGCTGGCCGACGAGGGCGGTCCACGCCACCCCTTGCAGGGCCTGACCCAGCCCCAGGCCGACAAGCCGGCCGCCTACAGCTGGAACAAGGCGCCGCGCCTGGCGGGGCGGGTACTGGAAACCGGTGCGATGGCCCGTCAGCTGGCCGACGGCCAGCCCCTGGTGCGCGCCCTGGTGGCCCGCGCCGGCGCCAGCGTGCAGGCACGGATCCTGGCGCGCCTGCTCGAGATGGCGCGGGTCCTGCCCTGGATGGAGGACTGGCTCACCGGCCTGCGCCCGCGCGAACCCTTCCACCAGGTGCACCTGCTGCCCGACGAAGGGCAGGGCAGTGGCCACACCGAGGCCGCCCGCGGCACGCTGGGCCACTGGCTGCGTGTCGAGCAGGGGCGGCTGGCCTCGTACCAGATCGTCGCGCCCACCAGCTGGAACTTCTCGCCGCACGATGCCCAGGGGCTGCCCGGCGCGCTGGAAGCCGCGCTGGTCGGCCTGCCGGTGCCCGACGGCGAGACCGCGCCGGTGGCCGTGCAGCACATCGTGCGTTCCTTCGATCCCTGCATGGTCTGCACGGTGCACTGAACTTCAGGTAGGCTCCGCACCAGCGCTTCCCTTCCCGAACGAGCGACCTGCGTGTCCCCGCCCGGCCTGCCCAACGCCCGCGTCCTGATCGTCGATGACGTACCCGAGAACCTCGCGGTGCTGGGTGAGCTGTTGCAGCACGAGGGCTACCAGGTCCAGGTGGCCAATGGCGGCGCGGTGGCGCTGCGCCTGGCGGTGGGCCCGCCGGCACCGGACCTGATCCTGCTCGATGTCACCATGCCCGGCATGGATGGCTACGAGGTGCTGCGGCGACTGCGCGCCGATCCGCGCACCGCGGCGCTGCCCGTGCTGTTCCTGACCGCCCGCGGCGATCCCGGCGACGAGGAGTACGGCCTGCTGCAAGGGGCCGAGGACTACCTGACCAAGCCGATCCGCCCGGCGCTGGTGCTGGCGCGGGTGCGCAACCAGCTGCAGGCCAAGCGGGCGCGCGATGTGCTGGCCAACCAGAACGCGCTGCTGGAGGCCGAGGTGCGCCGGCGCATGGAGGACAACGACCGCATCCAGCGCGTCACGATCCGCGCGCTGGCCCACCTGGCCGAGACGCGCGACCCCGAGACCGGCAACCACATCCTGCGCACCCAGTCCTACATGGGCCTGCTGGCGCGCCGCCTGGCCAGCCATCCGCGCCACGCCGCGGTGCTGGACGAGGCGATGATCGAGCAGCTGGTGCGCTCGGCCCCGCTGCACGACATCGGCAAGGTCGGCATTCCTGACCACATCCTGCTCAAGCGCGCGCCGCTGGCGCCCGATGAATGGGAGGTGATGAAAACCCATGCCCGCCTGGGCGCCGAGGCCATCGAGCAGGCCGAGCGCGACATCGACCAGCCCGTGCCCTTTCTGCAGGTCGCGCGGCAGATCGCCCGCTGGCACCACGAGCACTGGGACGGCCGGGGCTACCCGGACGGCCTGGTCGGCGAGGCCATCCCGCTGTCGGCGCGCCTGATGGCGGTGGCCGATGTGTTCGATTCGCTGGTGTCGCCGCGCGTCTACAAGCGGCCCTTCGATGTCGAGCGGGCCCGCCAGGCCATCGTCGACGGCCGCGGCACGCAGTTCGACCCCGACGTGGTCGACGCCTTCTGCGCGGGTTTCGACGATTTCGTCGCCGTGGCGCGCAGCCACGGCCTGCCGGTGGGATGACCCCCCGTGGACAGCGCCACCCCGCCCGTTGTTCGGCGCCGGTCCACGCTGCGACATCTGGTGCCGCTGCTGCTGGCCGCCGGCCTGTGGGTGGGCCTGTCCGAGCGGCTGCTGACCCATTGGTCGCCCACGGCAGGCATGGCCACGCTGGCCCGCATCGGCGCCGGCCTGGTGCTGGCGCTGGGCGTGCTGTGGTGGCAGCGCCAGTCGCTGCTGGCCCCGGCTGAGGAGCCCGGCAGCGCCGCGCGCGCACCCTGGGCCTGGTGGATCGCCGTGCTGGCGCTGACGGCCCTGGGCGTGACCGCCAACTTTGCCCAGCACCGCCGCACCGAGGCCGCACGGCTGCAGGCGATTGCCGATGCCAAGTCGGCCCAGGTCCACGAGTGGCTGACCGAGCGCCTGCGCGACCTGGGCCTGGCCGGCCGCCTGCTGGCCCAGGACCCGCGCCTGGCGGCCTCGGCAGCCGACCCCGCCACCCTGGATCCGCTGCGTGCCCAGCTGGCCACGCTGGCCGACGGGCAGGGCTTCGACGCGGCGATGCTGCTGGCCCCCGACGGCCACCTGCTGGTCGGCTGGGGGCCGCCGGTGCTGCTGCAGCCGCTGCCGCGGGCGGAGCTGGTGCGCGCGGTGATCGCCACCGGCGAGCCCACGCTGCTGTCGATGGACACCGACGGCAATGGCCAGCTGCTGCTGGACCTGGCGACGCCGCTCAACCGGGCGGCACCGCTGCTGCTGATGCGCGCTCGGCCGGCCCGCCATCTGCAGCAGTTGCTCTCGGGCTGGCCGGCACCCACCTCCAGTGGCCAGGCGGTGCTGTTCCGCGCGGCGCCCGATGGCGTGCTCTACATTGCCCGCGCCGGCGCCGACACCCGCGATGCACCGGCCTCGATCCAGGCCAACGAGCGGCCGCAGGCGCTGTCGGTGCAGTTGCTGGCCGAGCCGCAACGCCAGGGCGAGCTGCTGCAGGGCACCGACGGGTTGGGCCGCTCGGTGATGGGTGTGGGCCAGCCGGTGGGCGGCACCGACTGGCAGCTGGTGGCACAGGTCTCGCGCGCCGAGTTCCTCGACACGCTGGCCAGCGACCTGGCCTGGACGGTGATGGCGGGCGCGTTCGGCCTGGCCCTGGTCAGCGCGCTGCACTGGCAGCGCCAGCAGCGGCGTCAGCTGCAGGCGGCGCGCCAGGCCGGACTGCGGCAGCAGCGCCAGATCGAGTCGCTGCGGGTGCTCAAGGCCCTGGCCGACAGCACCGACGACCTGGTGATCGCCCAGGACATCCAGGGACGGTTCGTGCTGTTCAATGGCGCCGCCGAGCGCCTGACCGGCCGCAGCGCCGACCAGGTGCTGGGGCGTGACGAGCGCGTGGTCTTCCCGCCGATGCAGGCCCAGCAGCTGATGCGCAGCGGCCAGCAGGTGCTGGCCGGCGGCGAGGTGCAGCACGTCGAGCAGCGCCTGGACACGGTGCAGGGCCCGCGGCTGTTCCAGCTCACCCGCGGTCCGCTGCGCGACGAGCGCGGCGGCGTCTTCGGCAGCTTCGGCATTGCCCGCGACGTGACCGAGCGCCAGCGCATGATCGACGAGCTGGAGCACTACCGCGCCGGCCTGGAGGTCCGTGTGGCCGAACGCACGGCCGAGCTGGCCGAGGCGCGCGAACGTGCGGAAAGCGCCAACCGGGCCAAGAGCGCCTTCCTGGCCAACATGAGCCACGAGATCCGCACACCGCTCAATGCCATCACCGGTCTGGTGCGCCTGCTGCGCGATGCCCACCCCACCGAGCAGCAGGCCGAGCGGCTGGGGCGCATCGACCTGGCCGCGCAGCACCTGCTGGTGATCCTCAACGACGTGCTGGACCTGTCCAAGATCGAGGCGGGCCGGCTGGACCTGACGTCGTCGGACTTCCTGCTCGACACCCTGGTCGACGACGTGCGCGGCCAGATCGCTGCCCAGGCCGGCGAGCGTGGGCTGCAGGTGCGCGTCGAGCTGCAGCCGCCGGGACAGTGGTTGCGCGGCGACGCGGTGCGCCTGCGCCAGGCGCTGCTGAACTACGCCGCCAATGCGGTGAAGTTCACCGAGCGCGGCAGCGTCTCGCTGCGGGCGGGCGTGGTGCGCGAGGACGGCGAGCGGCGCCTGCTGCGCTTCGAGGTCGAGGACACCGGCATCGGCCTCAGCGAGGACAGCCTGTCGCGGCTGTTCACGCCCTTCGAGCAGGCCGATGCGTCCACCACCCGCCGCCATGGCGGCACCGGGCTGGGCCTGGTCATCACGCGTCGCCTGGCAGGCCTGATGGGCGGCGACGCCGGGGCCGAGAGCCGGCTGGGCGCTGGCAGCCGCTTCTGGTTCACCGCCTGGGTCGAGCAGGGGCGGCCGGTGGCGGCGGTGCCGACGCGCCTGGTGGCGCCGCCGGCCGAGCGCCTGCGCGCGCGCCGGGTGCCTGCGCGCGTGCTGCTGGTCGACGACAACGCGGTCAGCCTGGAGGTGGTGCGTGAACTGCTGGCCAGCGTCGGCCTGCAGGTGTTCACCGCCACCGATGGTGCCCAGGCGGTGCAGCAGGTGCGCGCCCATCCGGTCGACCTGGTGCTGATGGACCTGCAGATGCCGGTGATGGACGGCTACAGCGCCACCCGCGAGATCCGCCGCCTGCCCGGTGTCGGCTCGCTGCCCATCGTGGCGCTGAGCGCCAACGCCTTCGACCAGGACCAGCGCGAGAGTGCGCTGGCTGGCATGAACGGTTTCATCGGCAAGCCGGTCGATCCCGACCAGCTCTACGAGGCCGTGCTGACCTGGCTGCCCGAGGAGTCGGTGTCGCCCATGGCGGTGCCGGAGCCGGTGCCGGCTGCGCTGCCGGCCGGGCTGTCCGCGCTGGCCGGCGACGACCTCCTGGATGTCGAGCGCGGCCTGCGCCTGGTCAACGGCGACGCGCGGCGCTACCGCGAGGTGCTGACGATCTTCGCGCGCACCCACGGCAGCGACGCCCAGACGCTGCGCGACCTGTCGCCGGACGACCCGGTGTGGCGTCGTACCGTGCACAGCCTGCGCGGCGCCGCCGGGGCCGTCGGGGCGATGGCGCTGGCCCAGGCGCTGCGCCGTGCCGAGCAGGACCCGCTGGGCCAGTCATCGGTGGCCGTCGGGCTGCTGGAGCGCTTGCTCGACGCGCTGGCGCCGGCCCTGGCCGGCGAGGTCGATCCGCCCCCGCCGGCCGATCCTGCGTCCGGGCAGCCACCCGATCAACTGCTGGCCGACTGGCTGCCGATGCTGCGCCAGGGTGATCTGGCCGCGTCGTCCTGGGCCACCGCCCACCATGCCGACCTGGCGGCCGCGCTGGGCCGCCCGCTGGCCGATGCGCTGCGCGAGCTGGCCAGTCGCTTCGACTACGATGGCGTCCTGGTCCTGCTGCAGCAGCATGGCCACCTCGGATGACCTGCGCCGGCATGCACGACGACCTTCCCCCGCCCGCCCACGCCGCCTTGGCGGCGCGGCTGCCGATGACGCCGCCCGAGCTGGAAGGCGTCGACGAATCCACCTGGCTGGACGTGATCCAGAAGATGGACGAGGTCTACTCGCAGCTGGTCGCCGACGAGATCGCGCTGGAGCAGAAGAACACCGAGCTGGAACGCAGCCAGCAGTTCATCTTCAGCCTGCTGTCGGCCATGAGCGACGTGCTGGCCGCCTGCAACGAGGCCGGCCAGATCGAGGAAACCAACGCCGCGCTGTGCGAGCTGGTGGGCCGCAGCGACGCGCAGTTGCGTGGCAGTGCGCTGGCCGCGCTGATGGCCGACGACACCAGCGCCGCGCGCATCCGCCACGTGCTGGAAACGCCGGCGCTGCAGCGCGGCGGCACCGTCGTCGAGGTCGAGCTGCAGGGCGAGGCCGGGCAGCGCGTGCCGGTCGACTTCAACTGCACACCCCGCCTGGATGCCGACGGCCGGCGTGTCGGCCTGGTCTTCGTCGGTCGGCCCATGGGCGAGCTCAAGCGCGCCTACCACCAGCTGCGCGAGGCGCACGAGGCGCTCAAGCGCACCCAGCAGCAGCTGCTGCACTCCGAGAAGATGGCCTCGCTGGGCCGCCTGGTGGCCGGCGTGGCACACGAGCTGAACAACCCGATCAGCTTCGTGCTGGGCAATGTGCACGCGATGCGCCGCTACAGCGAGCGCCTGCGCCAGTACCTGGGCGCGATCCATGGCGGTGCCAGCCTGGCGCAGCAGGACGAGCTGCGGGCGCAGCTGCGCATCGACCATGTGCTGGCCGACCTGCCCTCGCTGATGGAGGGCATGCTCGAGGGCGCGCACCGCACCGCCGACATCGTCAACGGCCTCAAGCGCTTTTCCGCGGTCGACCGCGAGGAACGCGTCGAGGTCGACCTGGGCGGCGTGGTCGAGCGCGCGATCCACTGGGTGCGCAAGGGCACGGCGCCGGTCTTCCAGGTCGAATGGCAGGGCGGCGAGCCCTGCAGCGTGATGGGCAGCCCGGGCCAGCTGCTGCAGGTGGTGATGAACCTGGTGCAGAACGCCTACGACGCCGCCGGCAGCCGCAGCGGCGTGGTGCCGCTGCTGCGGGCCACGCTGGCGCGCCAGGACGGCCAGGCGGTGCTGCGCCTGCACGACAACGGCCCGGGCATCGCGCCCGAGCACCTGCACCGCATCTTCGACCCCTTCTTCACCACCAAGCCGGTGGGCAAGGGCACGGGCCTGGGCCTGTCGATCAGCTACGGCATCGTCGAGCAGCACGGCGGCTCGCTCAGCGCCGACAACCACCCCGAGGGCGGCGCGGTGTTCACGCTGCGCTTGCCGCTGGCCAGCGGCGCGGCCTGACCCGCTGTGCCGGACAGCACACCCCGTTGATCCGCTTCGGGGACCGATGAGCGCGCAGCTGCCTTTGAGCTGGCCCGCGACCCCAAGAAAAACGCCCCGACCTGCGGGGCGCTGAGTGCGATGCCTGAGTCTTTGAAGCGCTCGGGCTTTTTGTTGGTGCCGGTGAAGAGAGTCGAACTCCCGACCTTCGCATTACGAATGCGCTGCTCTACCAACTGAGCTACACCGGCGAAAACGCGGATTATAGCGGATCCAACCGGCGCGGGGCGGAGGGCGCGGCGAGCGAGCGCACCCGGGCCTGCAGCGCGCGCACCCGCTCGATCATCGTGGCGTCGCTGAGCTTGATGTCGCCGTGGAACAGCAGGTTGCGGTAGCGGGCCAGCTCGCTCAGGTCGGCGTAGAGCTCGTCGCCGATGGCCTCGGCCTGCAGCAGCGCATCGGCCAGGCGGCGCAAGGAGGCGCCGCGCAGGGCGGTCTCGTCGGCGTTGTCGCTGTCCTGGCGGCGCAGCAGCTCGCGCAGCTGGCGCTCCAGACGGCGGAAGGCGCGGAAGAACTCGGCCGCGGGCACGCCCGGGCGCTCATCGGCGGCGCCGGCGGCGCCGGCGCGGGCCTCCAGCGCGCGTTCGGCCGCCTTCTGGTATTTGTCGGGGTCGATGATGGCGACCACGAAGGCCAGGCCGGCCACCATGGCCACGCCGTCCATCGCGCCGGCCAGCCACAGCAGCGGGCCGGGGGTGGGTTCGTTGCTGCGGTTGATCCACACCACCAGCAGGCTCAGGCCCACCGCCAGCGCGGTCAGCCAGGCGAGGCCGGTCAGGCGCGCGTGGTAGCTCTTGCGCAGCGCGGCGTGGATCTCCTGCAGCGAGTCGTCGTTCTCGCGCGCGGCCTCGATCTGCGACAGCACCAGGGCATAGCCCGTCAGCAGCAGTGCGACGAAGGTCGACACGCACTGCGCGGCTGCGGTGAAGGTCCAGTAGATGTAATCCGTGTTCACATCGCACCTGGGCTGCAGCGGCCGTCAGCCGGCGCGGGCAGGCGGGCCGGGTGGGGCTGTCAGGTCGGGCTGGCGAGATGGTAGTCGGTCACGCGCTGGACCTCGTTCTTCGAGCCCAGCACCACCGCCACGCGTTCGTGCAGTTTGCCCGGGACCACGTCCATGATGCGCTGGCGCCCGTTGGTGGCCAGGCCGCCGGCCTGCTCGACCAGGAAGGCCATCGGGTTGGCCTCGTACATCAGGCGCAGCTTGCCGGGCTTGTCCGGGTCGCGCTTGTCCCAGGGGTACAGGAAGACGCCGCCGCGGGTCAGGATGCGGTGCACATCGGCCACCATGCTGGCCACCCAGCGCATGTTGAAGTCCTTGCCGCGCGGGCCTTCCTTGCCGCTCAGGCACTCGTCGATGTAGCGCTTGACCGGGGCGTCCCAGTGGCGCATGTTCGACATGTTGATCGCGAACTCCTTGGTGTCCTCGGGGATCTGCACCTGGTCTTCGGTCAGCACCCAGGAGCCGGTCTCGCGGTCCAGCGTGAACATGGCCACGCCTTCGCCCACGGTCAGCACCAGCGTGGTCTGCGGGCCGTAGACGCAGTAGCCCGCGGCGGCCTGCTGCTTGCCGGGCTGCAGGAAGTCCTCCTCGCTGATGCCGCGCTGGTTGTTGACCTTGCGCAGCACCGAGAAGATGGTGCCGATCGACACATTGACGTCGATGTTGCTGCTGCCGTCCAGCGGATCGAACAGCAGCAGGTACTCGCCCTGCGGGTAGCGGTTGGGTACCACGTGGATGCTGTCCATTTCCTCGGAGGCCATGGCCGCCAGGTGGCCGCCCCATTCGTTGGCCTCGATCAGCACCTCGTTGGAGATGATGTCGAGCTTCTTCTGGATCTCGCCCTGCACGTTCTCGGAGGCCGCCGAGCCCAGCACCTCGCCCAGGGCGCCCTTGTTGACCGAGATGGCGATGCTCTTGCAGGCGCGGGCGACCACCTCGATCAGCAGGCGCAGCTGGGCCGGGATGTGGCCGTGCTCGCGCTGCTGCTCGACCAGGTAGCGGGTGAGGGAGATGCGTGAACTCATGGGTGGATCCTCGTGAGACGTGAAATCAGGCGGCGTCCAGCGCGCGGGTGACGATCTCGCGCACGTCGCCGCTCAGCCGGGTGCTCGCGGCCACGCGGGCGATCGCCTCGCGGGCGGCACTGCGGTAGGGCTCGGCCAGTGCGGTCCAGCGGTCCAGCGCACGGGCGATGCGCGAGGCCAGCTGCGGGTTGGCGGCGTCCAGCGCGATCACCATGTCGGCCCACAGCACATAGCCGGCAGCATCGCTGCGGTGGAAGGCGGCCGGATTGAACATCACCAGCGAGCTCAGCACCGACCGTGCCCGGTTGGGGTTGGACAGCGTGAACTGCGGGTGCTGCAGCAGCTGGCGCACGCGGGCGAAGACACGGCCGTCCTTCTCGGCGGCGCGGGCCTGCACCTGGAACCACTTGTCGACCACCAGCGCGTCGTCGCCGGCCAGCGCCAGGAAGCGCTCCAGTGCCGGCTGGGCCAGTTCGGCGTGGGCGTTCACCAGGGCTTCGAGGGCGCCCAGGCGGTCGGTCATGTTGGTCGCGTCCTTGAAGCGCTGGAAGGCGCGGCCGGGCCACACCGGATCGCCTGCGGCCACCGCCTGGCGCACCAGCATCGCCAGCGCCAGGTTGGCCAGCGCGCGCCGGCCGCTCTGCGCGGCATCGGGGCGGTAGCCCTCGCGCACCTGCATCGCCTCGAAGGTGGTGGCCCAGTCGGCCTGCAGCCGCGCTGCCAGCTGGTCCTGCCACGACTCGCAGGCGGCGTGGATGCGCTGCGGGTCGACCGGCGTGATCAGCTCGGCCAGGTAGGTCTGCACCGGCAGCTGCAGCGCACGGGCCTTGAAGGACGGGTCCAGGTCCGGGTCCAGCAGCAGGGCCCGCAGCGCCGCCAGGTGGGTGTCGTCGATCTGCACCGCGCCGCCGTCCTGCACGGCTGCGCGCAGGCGCTGGACCGCCAGGCGCTGGCCGGCTTCCCAGCGGTTGAAGGCGTCGGCGTCGTGGGCCAGCAGCACCAGCAGCTCAGCATCACTCAGGCCATCGTCCAGCAGCACCGGCGCCGAGAAGCCGCGCAGCAGCGACGGCACGACCGCCTGCGTCACGCCGGTGAAGACGAATACCTGCTCGGCCTCGGTCAGCACCAGCACGCGCTCGGTGCCGCTGGCGCTGTCCTCGCCCTGCAGTTGCAGCGCCACGGCCTGACCGTCGTGGCCGACCAGGCCCATGCGCACCGGCAGCAACTGCGGCTGCTTGTCGTGCTGGCCCGGCGTGGCCGGGGTGTGCTGGCGCAGCGTCAGGGTGTAGGTGGCGCTGGCGGCGTCCCAGCTGCCGCGGGCCTGCAGGCGCGGCGTGCCGGCCTGGCTGTACCAGCGCTTGAACACCTCGAGCTGGGTGGCCAGCGTGCTGCCGGGGTTGGCGTCGGCGATGGCCTGCGCAAAGTCGTCGCAGGTCACGGCCTGGCCGTCATGGCGCTGGAAGTAGAGCTTCATGCCGGCGGCAAAGCCGGCGCGGCCGACCAGCGTGTGCATCATGCGCACGACCTCGGCCCCCTTCTCGTAGATGGTGGGGGTGTAGAAGTTGTCGATCGCCTGGTAGGCGTCGGGGCGCACCGGGTGGGCCATGGCGCCGGCGTCCTCGGTGAACTGGCGCTCGCGCAGGCTGCAGACATCGGCGATGCGGCGCACCGCGCGCGCGCTGGCGCTGCCGCTCATGTCCATGCTGAATTCCTGGTCGCGGAAGACGGTCAGGCCTTCCTTGAGCGACAGCTGGAACCAGTCGCGGCAGGTGATGCGGTTGCCGGTCCAGTTGTGGAAGTACTCGTGGCCGACCACGCTCTCGATGCCGTCGAAGTCCTCATCGGTGGCGGTGGCCGGGCTGGCCAGCACGAACTTGGTGTTGAAGATGTTCAACCCCTTGTTCTCCATCGCGCCCATGTTGAAGTCGTCGACGGCGACGATCATGAAGCGCTCCAGGTCCAGCGGCAGGCCGAAGCGGTGCTCGTCCCAGATGATCGAGGCGATCAGCGAGTTCATCGCGTGCTCGGTCTTTTCCAGGTCGCCGCGCTTGACGTAGATCTGCAGCAGGTGCTCCCTGCCGCCGCGGCTGGTCACGCGCTGCTCGCGGCGCACCAGGTCGGCCGCCACCAGCGCGAACAGGTAGCAGGGCTTGGGGAAGGGGTCGTTCCAGACGGCGAAGTGGCGGCCGCCATCCAGATCGCCCTGCTCGACCAGGTTGCCGTTGGACAGCAGCACCGGGTACTTCGCCTTGTCGGCGCGCAGCGTCACCGTGAAGGTGGCCATCACGTCGGGGCGGTCCAGGAAGTAGGTGATGCGGCGAAAGCCTTCGGCCTCGCACTGGGTGAACAGGCCCGAGCCGCTGGCGTACAGGCCGCTGAGCTGGGTGTTCTTCTCGGGCGCGATGGTGTTGCGGATCTCCAGCGTGAAGGCGTCGGCCTCGGGGGCGTCGATCACCAGCTGGCCGTCCTCGTGGCGGAAGGACACGCTCTGGCCGTCGACCAGCACGCGCAGCAGGTTCAGGTCTTCGCCGTGCAGGCGCAGGGGCTGCTTGTCCTGGGCGGTGTCGCGCTGCACGCTGAGCTTGCTGGCGACGATGGTCTTGGCGGCGTCCAGGTCGAAGCACAGCTCGGCCTGGCGGATGGTGTAGGCCGGCGCGGTGTAGTCCTCGCGACGGATCAGGGGGGCAGAGCCTTCACGCATCAACATCATGGTGGGCATCCTTGGGGTCCATTGAACAGCAGGGCCGGATCCAGGGCGGTGAAGTCGCTCACCGTGGCGATCCGGTTCGGGAAGGCGCTGAACGCGTCGGCGTCCAGCGTGGTGGTCAGGGCGACCGCGGCCATGCCGGCGCGGTGGGCGGCCTCCAGGCCCAGCGGGGCGTCCTCGAAGACCAGACAGGTCTCGGGCGGCACCGCCAGGCGCTCGGCGGCGGCCAGGAAGATGTCGGGGTGGGGCTTGCCGCGCAGGCCGTCGGCCGGGCTGCTGACCACCGTCACCCAGTCGGCCAGGCCGAAGCGCTCGAAAGCCAGGGCGATGTTGTCCGGCGGCGCGGCGGTGCACACCGCCAGACGCTTGCCGGCGGCATGGGCGCGCTGCAGCAGGGCCTGCGCGCCGGCCACCAGCTGCAGCTCCTGCCGGGCCATCGCCCGGTAGACCTGCTCGCGCTCGTCGGCCATGCGCTCGATCTCGGCCGGCGAGGCGGTGGGGAACATGTCGGCCAGGATCTCGGGGCCGCTGCGGCCGGCGGTGCTGGCGAAGTGCGCCGGGTCGTCCGACAAGGGCCGGCCGACCGTGGCGCCCCACTGCACCCAGGCGCGGGCGTGCAGCGGCATGCTGTCGATCAGCGTGCCGTCCAGGTCGAACAGCAGGGCGTCGAAACCCCGGCGCGGGCTTGGCTTCACAGGCCCTGCTTCAGGCTGGCGGCGATGAAGGTGTCCAGATCCCCGTCCAGCACCTTCTGGGTGTTGGAGATCTCGACGTTGGTGCGCAGGTCCTTGATGCGGCTCTGGTCCAGCACGTAGGAGCGGATCTGGTGGCCCCAGCCGACATCGGTCTTGGTGTCCTCGAGCTTCTGCTGCGCCTCCATGCGCTTCTTCATCTCGTGGTCGTACAGGCGCGAGCGCAGCCGGCGCCAGGCGACGTCGCGGTTGCTGTGCTGGCTGCGGCCGTCCTGGCACTGCACGACGATGCCGGTGGGGATGTGCGTCAGGCGCACCGCCGAGTCGGTCTTGTTGATGTGCTGGCCGCCGGCGCCGCTGGCGCGGAAGGTGTCGGTGCGCACGTCCGAGGGGTTGATCTCGATCTCGATCGAGTCGTCGATCTCGGGGTAGACGAAGAGCGAGGCGAACGAGGTGTGGCGGCCGCCGGCCGAGTCGAAGGGGCTCTTGCGCACCAGACGGTGCACGCCGGTCTCGGTGCGCAGGTGGCCGAAGGCGTAGTCGCCCTCCACCTTGATCGTGGCGCTCTTGATGCCGGCCACGTCACCCGGGGTTTCGTCCTCCAGCGTGGCCTTGAAGCCCTTGCGCTCGCAGTACTTCAGGTACTGACGCAGCAGCATGCCGGCCCAGTCGCAGGCCTCGGTGCCGCCGGCGCCGGCCTGGATGTCGATGAAGCAGTTGCTCGGGTCGGCCGGGTTGCTGAACATGCGGCGGAACTCGAGGCGCTCGACGATCTCGCGCAGGCTGGCGGCCTCGGCCTCGATGGCCTCCAGGCCGTCGACATCCTCGTCGGCCTTGCTCATCTCGAAGAGCTCGAGGTTGTCCGACAGGTTGCTGCTGAGGTGGTCGATCGTGCCCACCACCTCGTCCAGGGTCTTCTTCTCCTTGCCCAGCTCCTGCGCCCGCTTGGGGTCGTTCCAGATGTCGGGGTTCTCGAGGGTGGCGTTGACTTCGGTCAGCCGCAGCGATTTGCGGTCGTAGTCAAAGATACCCCCGTAGCGCTTCGGTGCGGGCGCTGAGGTCGGACAGGGTGGTGCCAATGGCGTTGATGCGTTCGATGTCCATGGGGCGGCCTCGGGTGATGGGCGGTGTTCGGTAAAGCCGCGGATTTTCGCATGCGCCGCCCCCGGGCGCAGCCCCCGGCCGGGGCTGCCACAATCGGGCACCGACCCAACAGGCCGACCTCCCATGCCGAGGGCGGCCACGACGAGGAGACCCCAGGACGTGCTCTGGGTGGCGACGAGCCTGAAACTGGTGTGCGAGGTGGCGCTGATGGCCGCGCTGGGCCGCGCCGTGCTGCGCCGGCTGCCGGGTGTGGATGCCGCGGCCAACCCCTTTGTGCGCCTGCTGGACTGGCTGGTGCGTCCAGCCGAGCAGTTGGCCGGCCGGGCGATGGTGCCGGCGCTGCTGGGCCTGTGGCTGCTGGCCACGGCGGCCAAGATCAGCCTGTGTCTGGGCCAGGGGGGCTGCCGGTGAGCGACGCCCAGCGACGCTACTGGCGCTCGGTGCGCTGGCTCACCGCCGTGCTGCTGGCGCTGTGGCTGGTGGCGGCCTTCGGCGTGGTCTATTTCGCGCGCACGCTGTCCTTCGGCTTCTTCGGCTGGACCTTCGGCTTCTGGTGGTCCGCCCAGGGCGCGCTGCTGGTGTTCGTGGCGCTGGTCGTGGTCTACCAGGTGGCGGCGCGGCGGCTGGACGAACGGGTGGCGGTTGATGAAGCCGATTGACGCGCCCAGCGGCGAGGGTGACAGCGGCCTGCGCCGGCGCCTGCACCTGTTCTACGCCGCCTACACGGTGTGCTTCCTGGTCTTCATCGGCGTGATGATGGCGCTGGAGCGCATGGGCCTGCCGCGGGCGGCGATCGGTTTCGTGTTCCTGTCGGCGCCGCTGGTGATCTATGCGGTGGTGGGCGTGCTGAGCCGTACCACCGATGCCGACGAATACTACGTGGCCGGCCGGCGGGTGCCGGCGGTCTACAACGGCATGGCCACCGCGGCCGACTGGATGAGCGCCGCCTCGTTCATCGGCCTCGCGGGCACGCTGTACATGAGCGGCTACGAGGGCCTGGCCTTCATCCTGGGCTGGACCGGCGGCTACTGCCTGGTGGCCTTCCTGCTCGCGCCCTACCTGCGGCGCTTCGGCCGCTACACCATCCCCGACTTCCTGGGCGAGCGCTACGAGGGCCACCTGACACGGGTGATCGGCCTAGCGGCGGCCATCCTGGCCTCGTTCATCTACGTGGTGGCGCAGATCTACGGCGTGGGCCTGATCACCACCCGGCTGACCAGCATCGCCTCGTTCGAGATCGGTGTCTTCCTGGGCCTGGGCGGCATCCTGGTGTGCTCGTTCCTGGGCGGCATGCGTGCGGTCACCTGGACCCAGGTGGCGCAGTACATCGTGCTGGTGATCGCCTACCTGGTGCCGGTGGCCTGGCTGGCCTGGGAGCAGACCGGCGTGCCGGTGCCGCAGGCGGTGTACGGCTACCAGCTGCAGAAGCTGGGCGAGGCCGAGCGCGCGCTGAAGGCCGACCCGCGCGAGCGCGAGGTCATCGCCGTCTACCGCGCCCGGGCGGACGAGCTGGGCCGCAAGCTGCAGCACGTGCCTCAGGCGCTGGCCGCCGACCGCGCCGAGGCCCAGCGGCGCATCAGCGACCTGAAGCAGGCCAATGCACCGCAGCGCGAGATCCAGGCCGCCGAGCGCGCGCTGACCCTGCTGCCGAAGAACGAGGCTGCCGCGGCCGAGGCCTGGCAGCGCGAGCGCCTGCGGCTGGAGATGAAGGCGCGCCCGCTGGCCGGCATGCCCGACCACGCGCTGCCCTTTGCCGGCAACCCCGAGGGCACGGTGGACGAACGCCGCGAGTTCGACCTCTCGCGCCGCAACTTCCTGGCCCTGGTGTTCTGCCTGATGGTGGGCACCGCCGCGTTGCCGCACATCCTGACGCGCTACTACACCACGCCCACGGTGCGCGAGGCGCGCGAGTCGGTGAGCTGGTCGCTGCTGTTCATCGTGCTGCTCTACCTGACGGCGCCCGCGCTGGCGGTGCTGGTCAAGTTCGAGGTCTTCAGCCAGCTGGTGGGCACGCCGATCGACCTGCTGCCGGCCTGGATCGCCCACTGGAGCAAGGTCGACCCGTCGCTGCTGTCGGTGGAGGATGTCAACCGCGACGGCATCCTGCAGCTGGGCGAGCTGACCATCGGCAGCGAGATCATCGTGCTGGCCATGCCGGAGATCGCCGGCCTGCCCTATGTGATCTCGGGCATGGTGGCCGCAGGCGGCCTGGCGGCGGCGCTGTCCACCGCCGACGGCCTGCTGCTGACCATCGCCAACGCGCTGTCGCACGACGGCTACTACCACATGGTGGACCACCGGGCGAGCACCGCACGGCGGGTGATGCTGGCCAAGGTCATCCTGCTGGCGGTGGCGCTGGCGGCGGCCTTCGTGGCGGCGCAGAAGCCGGCCAACATCCTGTTCCTGGTGTCGGCGGCGTTCTCGCTGGCAGCCTCGGCCTTCTTCCCGGCGCTGGTGCTGGGCATCTTCTGGCAGCGCGCCAACAAATGGGGCGCGGCCAGCGGCATGCTGGCCGGCCTGGGCCTGTGCTTCTGGTACATGGCCACCACCGACCCCTGGTTGAGGGGCCTGTTCGGCATGACCGCGCCGGTGCGGCTGTGGTGGGGCATCCAGCCGATCTCGGCCGGTGTGTTCGGCGTGCCGCTGGGCTTCGTGGTGACGGTGGTGATCAGCCTGCTGACGCCCAGGCCGTCCGAGGCGGCGCGGCAGTTGGTGCTGCGGCTGCGTCGCGGCTCAGCGTCGTGAGGAGATGACGATGCCGGCGACGATGGCCACGAAGGCCACGCCGTGGTACCACTGCGGCCACAGGCCCAGCAGCGCGGCCGACATCAGCGCCGCGAACAGTGGCGTCAGGTTGCCGAAGAAGCCCGCCACCGCCGGTCCCACCGTGGCCACGCCCAGGCCCCAGCAGCGGTAGGCGATCAGCGCCGGACCGACCGCCACATACAGCAGCAGCGGCACCAGCCAGGGTGTCCAGTGCCACTGGGCGTTGTCAGCCAGCAGCAGCTCGGCGCCGGCGCTCAGGCCGCAGAAGGGCAGGCCAAAGCCGATCTGCACCAGCAGGAATTCGGCCCAGTTCCAGGCCGGCCGCTGCTCGCCCTGCATCGACGCCGGTGGCCGCGCCAGCATCCAGCTGTACAGCGCCCAGCTGACGATGGCCAGCAGCATCAGCAGATCGCCCGGCACGAACTGCAGGCTCAGCAGCCGCGCCGGCCGCCCCTGGGCCAGCACCAGCAGCACGCCGGCCATCGAGCAGGCGGCGCCCAGCAGGTCCTGCGGGCGCGGGCGCACGCCATACAGCAGCCGCCCGATGGCCAGCATCCACACGGGCATGCTGGCGGCGATCAGCGTGACGTTGAGCGGCGTCGAGGTGTGCAGCGCCATGTACTGCAGCGCGTTGTAGCTGCCCATGCCCAGGATGCCCAGCAGCGCCAGGTGGCGCCAGCGCGGGCGCAGCGCCGCGCGCTGGGCCAGGGCCGCGCGGCCCAGCGGCCACAGCAGTGCGAAGGCGATCAGCCAGCGCACGAAGTTCAGGGCCAGCGGCGGCACCGTGCCCACGGCCAGCCGGCCGACCACCGCGTTGCCTGCCCAGAGCAGCGGGGGCAGGGTCAGCAGCAGGGCGATCTTGGGGCTCAGGCGTGTGGTCATCGGCAGACAGGGCAAAGGCCCGACGCCAGCGGTCAGGCCCAAAGGGTGGCACGATAGCCGAGTTCTGAATGCCGACCACGACCCCCAGGAGACAGCCCATGAGCCTGCGCAGCCGCGCGATCCAGATCGACGCCTTCGGCGGACCCGAACAACTCCGGCTCGTCGAGCGCGAGGTGGGCGAACCCGGCCCGGGCGAGATCCGCATCCGCCACCACGCGGTGGGCCTGAACTTCATCGACATCTACCAGCGCACCGGCCTGTACCCCAACGCGCTGCCGCTGGCCCTGGGCATGGAAGGCGCCGGCGTGATCGAGGCGGTGGGCGAGGGCGTCAGCCACCTGGCTGTGGGCGACCGGGCCGCCTACGCCAGCCAGCCGCCCGGCGCCTACTGCGAGCGCCGCGTGATGCCGGCGCGCAGCGTGGTGCGGCTGCCCGAGGCGATTGACTTCGAGACCGGCGCGGCGATGATGCTCAAGGGCCTGACGGTGCAGTACCTGCTGCGCGGCACCCAGCCGCAGGGGGGGCTGCAGCCTGGCGACACCATCCTGTTCCATGCCGCGGCCGGCGGCGTCGGCCTGATCGCCTGCCAGTGGGCGCGGGCGATGGGTCTGGTGCTGATCGGCACCGCCGGCAGCGACGAGAAGTGCGCGCTGGCCGCCGAGCATGGCGCCGCCCATGTCATCAACTACCGCCGCGAGGACTTCGTCGCCCGGGTCAAGGAGATCACCGGCGGCAAGGGCGTCAAGGCCGTTTACGACTCGGTCGGCGCCGACACCTTCATGAAGTCGCTGGACTGCCTGGCGCCCTTCGGCCTGCTGGCCAACTTCGGCAATGCCTCGGGCAAGGTGCCGCCGCTGGATGTGGGCATCCTGGGGGGCAAGGGCTCGCTCTACGTCAGCCGGCCCACGCTGTTCACCCACATCGCCACGCGTGAGCGCACCCAGGCGATGGCCGACGACCTGTTCGGCATGGTGATGTCGGGCCAGGTGAGCATCCGCATCGACCAGCGCTATCCGCTGGAGCAGGTGGCGCAGGCGCACCGCGACCTGGAAGCGCGCAGCACCACCGGCTGCAGCGTCCTCACGCTGTAGGCTCAGCGGGCCTCGAGCAGGTCCTGCGTCTCGGGGTGGCGGCGCATGTAGACCGCCACATAGCTGCACAGCGGGCGCACGCGCCAGCCCTGGGCGCGCGCATGCGCCAGCGCCGCCGACACCAGCTGGGCCGCAATGCCGCGGCCTTCCAGCGCGCGAGGCACGCCGGTGTGGGTCATGACCATCACGCCGTCCTGCAGACGGTAGTCGGCCTCGCAGCGCTGGCCCTCGACGATGGCCTCGAAGCGGCCGATGTCGGCGTGGTGGGTGATGGCCAGGCCACTCACGGCGCCGGCCCCAGCTGCTGCCACAGGAAGGCGAACTCCAGCGCCATGCGGTCGGCGTGCTGGGCGTTGTCGGCGCCGGCACCGTGGCCGCCCTCGATGTTCTCGTAGTACAGGACCTCATGGCCCTGCTCGATCATGCGCGCCGCCATCTTGCGCGCATGACCCGGGTGCACGCGGTCGTCGCGGGTGCTGGTGACGAACAGCAGCTTGGGCATCTTCACGCCGGCCTTGACGTTCTGGTAGGGGCTGTAGCGCGAGATGAAGGCCCAGTCCTCGGCCTTGTCCGGGTCGCCATATTCGGCCATCCAGCTGGCCCCAGCCAGCAGCGTGTGGTAACGGCGCATGTCCAGCAGCGGCACCTGGCAGACCACGGCGTTGAACAGGTCGGGTCGCTGCACCATCACCGCGCCCATCAGCAGGCCGCCGTTGCTGCCGCCCATGATGCCCAGGTGGCGCGGCGAGGTGACCCGGGTGGCGACCAGGTCCTCGGCCACGGCGATGAAGTCGTCGTAGCTCTTCTGCTTGCCCTCGCGCACCGCGGCCTGGTGCCAGGCGGGGCCGAACTCGCCGCCGCCGCGGATATTGGCCACCACCAGCACGCCGCCCTTGCCGTACCAGGCGGTGCCGAACCCGCCCGAGTACCAGGGGTTCATCGACACCTCGAAGCCGCCGTAGCCGTACAGCAGCGTGGGGTGCTGGCCATCGGCCCGGGCATCCTTGGGCCAGACGATGAAGTAGGGCACGCGGGTGCCGTCCTTCGAGGTGGCGAAGCGCTGCTCCACGCGCATGCCGCTGGCATCGAAGAAGGCCGGCCGGGCCTTGATCGCCTGCAGCGCACCGCCGCCGGCATCGCCCTGGTACAGCGTGTCGGGGGTGAGGAAATCGGTGTAGCTGGCGAAGAAGCCCTCGGCCAGCGGGTCGCTGGCCACCTGCGGGTCGTGCAGGCTGCGGGTGGACAGGGTGCCGGGGAAGGGGGCCTGGATCTCGCGCCGGCTCCAGCCGCCGGGGCCGGGTGTCCAGGCCTCGGCGCGGCCGGCGACGTTGTCGAGCACGTCGATCAGCACCCGGCTGCGGGTGGTGGAGTAGCCGGCCAGCGAGCGGGTGGCGGTGGGCGTGAACAGCGCGGTGAACTGGCGCTTGCCGGCCAGGTAGGCGGCCGCGTCGCCCACCAGCAGCGAGCCGGCGGGCCAGCGCTGGCCACTGATGGTCCAGTCGCTGCGCAGGCGCAGCAGCACGCGCTCCTTCCAGAAGCTCAGGTCGGCATCGGCCGGCTTGTCCAGGCGCTGCAGCGCGCCGCGCTCCCACAGGAAGAGCTCGTTGCGGTAGAAGTCGATCGCGCGCTGGAACATCACCCGCTCGAAGCCCGGGGTGTGGTCGACGATCGCGTCGGCCGAGACATCGGTGGGCTGCGCTTCGAAGACGCGCTGCGCCTCGGCCAGCGGCTGGCCGCGCTTCCACAGCCACATCACGCGCGGGTAGCCCGAGTCGGTCAGGCTGCCCGGGCCGGTGTCGGTGCCGACCAGCACCTGCTGCTCGTCGATCCAGGACACGCTGGACTTGGCTTCGGGCAGGCGGAAACCGTCGGCCACGAAGGCGCGCGTGGCCAGGTCGAATTCGCGCACCACGGTGGCATCGGCGCCGCCGCGCGACAGCAGCAGCAGACAGCGGCTGGAGCGGCCGCCCAGGCACTGCGCCCCCTTCCAGACCCAGTTCTCGCCCTCGCTGCGCGCCAGGGCGTCCAGGTCCAGCAGCAGCTCCCATTCGGGCTGCGGCTGGGCGTAGCGGTCCAGCGGCGTGCGGCGCCACAGACCCCGCGGGTGCTCCGCGTCCTGCCAGAAGTTGTAGAAGTGCTCACCGCGGCGGCTGGCCGAGGGGATGCGCTCCTTCGAGTCCATGATCGCCTTCAGGCGCGTGCGGTTGGCGGCAAAGTCCGGGTGCGCCTCGAGCACGGGCCGGCTGGCGGCATTGCGCTGCCGCACCCAGTTCAGCGCGGCATCGCCGCTGACGTCCTCGAGCCACAGGTGGGGATCGGGGGCGGGGGTCTGGGCCGGTGCGTTCATGGTCAGGGCGAGCGCCATCAGGGGCGCCGCAAGCAGGCGGAGGGCAAGAGACATCGTCGTCGGGGCGCCGGTGGGCGGTCAGGGGATGCCAGGGGACGCAGCGCCGGGTTGGCGCCGCGCGACGCCGGCCATCATAGGCGAGCGCCGCCGCCCGCGAACCTCATGCGGGCATCAGCCGCCGCGGCTCGAAGTCGACGGTCTCCTGGCCGTCGCCCACCCAGATCTGGCCGTCCTGCACCGTGACCTGCAGCTGCATGCTGCGCTGGGCCAGGCCGGCCAGCGCCTTGCTGGCCTCGGCCGGCACCTGCCAGACCGTCAGGCGGTCCAGCCGCGCCACCTTGGGTGCCAGGGCCTGCCACCAGATCGGCGTCGAGCTGCCATAGGCGAACAGCAGCACCCGCTCGGCGCGCGAGCAGGCCTTGGCCAGCCGGCGGTCATCGGGCTGGCCCACCTCGATCCATTGCACCAGCTCGCCCGTCAGGTCCTTCTGCCAGAGGTCGGGGACCTCGGTGTCGGACAGGCCGGCGGTGAACTCCAGGCGGCCGCGCAGCTCATCGGCGGGCACCGCCAGCGCGAAGGCCAGCAGGCGCATCATCAGGCGCTCGTCGTTCTCGGAGGGGTGGCGGGCCAGCGTGAGGGCGTGGTCGGCATAGACCGAGCGGTCCATGTCGGCGATCTGCAGCTGGGCCTTGAAGATGGTGGACTTGAGGGCCATGGTGGGCCGGGAGTGTACGGGCCCCGTCCGGATCAACCCTGACAGGCCTGCAGTCAAGGGCCTTGCTGGCATCATCCGGCCCTCACCTCCGACACCGCCCGCGCTGCCGGCGGGCCTGCGCATGACCCAGAACGACAACCCCCTGCTGAACGACTGGCATGGCCCGTTCGGCCTGCCCCCCTTTGACCTTCTGCGCGCCGAGCACTTCGAGCCGGCCCTGCACGAGGCGATGCGCCGACACCGCGAGGAGCTCGATGCGCTGGCGGCCCAGGCCGAGCCGGTGGACTTCGACAACACCGCCGCCGCGCTCGACCGCTCCGGCGAACTGCTCTACCGGCTGGATGCGCTGCTGGGCAACCTCACCGCATCGCACACCTCGCCCGAGCTGCAGGCGGTGCAGCGCGCCGTGGCCGGACCGATGGCGGCCCACGACACCGCGGTGCGCACCCACCCCGGCGTGTTTGCCCGGCTGGACCAGCTGCACCAGCGGCGCGAGCAACTGGGCTTGAGCCCGGAACAGCGCCGGCTGGTCGAGCGCCTGCACACCGATGCGCTGCGCGCCGGCGCGCGTTTTGCGCCCGCCCAGCGCCAGGCGTACCAGGAACTGGTGGCCGAGCTGGCCGAGCTGAACGCCCGCTTCGGGCAGAACGTGCTGGCCGACGAGAACGGCCATGGCCTGCTGCTGGACGGCGAGGCCGACCAGGCCGGGCTGCCCCACTTCTTCCGAGAGGCCTGTCGCCAGGCGGCGATCGATCGCGGCCTGCCCGAAGGCAGCCGGCTGGTGACGCTGAGCCGCTCGATGGTCGTGCCCTTCCTGACCTTCAGCGAGCGGCGCGACCTGCGCGAGACGGTCTGGCGTGCCTGGGTGGCGCGCGGCGAACACCCCGGCGAGCACGACAACCGGCCGATCGCCGCCCGCATCCTGCAGTTGCGCCAGCGCCAGGCGGCGATGCACGGCCAGGCCAGCTTTGCCGACCATGCGCTGACCGACGCGATGGCCGGCCATCAGGGCGCGGTGCGCGAGCTGCTGGGCGAGGTCTGGCGCCGCGCGCGCAGTGCGTTTGACGGCGAGCGCGCGCTGGTCGAGGACTGCATGCGGCAGCACGGCGCGGGGCATGCGCTGCAGGCCTGGGACTGGCGCTTCTGGGCCGAGAAGGTGCGCGCCGAGCGCTATGCCCTGGACGAAGCGGCGGTCAAACCCTATCTGTCGCTGGACCGCCTGGTCGAGGCGATGTTCGACTGCGCGCAGCGTCTGTTCGGCGTGCATTTCGAGCGCCGCGCCGACATCGCCGGCTACCACCCGGACGTGGTGGCCTGGGAGATGTTCGATGCGGCGGGCGAGAGCCGCGGCCTGTTCCTGCAGGACAACTTCGCGCGACCCACCAAGCGCTCAGGCGCCTGGATGAGCGATTTCCAGTACGGCTCGCGCAACCGCGGCGCGTTGCGCCCGGTGATCCTGAACAACTGCAATTTCTCGCGCGCTGCGCCGGGCGAGCCCACGCTGCTGTCGCTGGACGACGCGCGCACGCTGTTCCACGAGTTCGGCCATGGCCTGCATGGCCTGCTGTCGGTCACCGGCTACCACCGGCTGGCCGGCACGCAGGTGCTGCGCGACTTCGTCGAGTTGCCCTCGCAGCTCTACGAGCACTGGCTGATGGAGCCGGGCGTGCTGCAGCGCCATGCGCGCCACTGGCAGACCGGCGAGCCGATTCCGCGGGCGATGGTGGACAAGCTGCAGGCGGCCGAGCGCTGGTGCCAGGCCTACGAGACGCTGCGCTACACCGCCAGCGCGCTGGTCGATCTGGAGGCCCACGCGGCGGCCGAGCCGCCGGCGGACATCACCGCCTTCGAGGCGCAGGTGTGCGAGCGCATCGGCCTGCCCGAGGTGGTGGGCATGAACCACCGGCTGTGCCACTTCCAGCACCTGTTCGCCGGCGGCGGCTATGCCGCGGGCTACTACGTGTACCTGTGGGCCGAGGTGCTGGACGCGGATGCGTTCAACGCCTTCGTCGAGGCCGGTGATCCATTCGATCCGCAGGTGGCGCAGCGGCTGCTGCGCCATGTCTATGCGGCGGGCGACTCGGTCGCACCGCAGCAGACTTACATCGACTTCCGCGGACGACCGGCGGGCATCGAACCCTTGCTGGCCCAGCGCGGCTTGCTCGAGCCGGCGTCGGCCTGAGGACGCGGGCCGCCCGCGTGGTGGCGCGGCGCGGCGCCGTCGCCCTCGCGGCGCGGGCCGCGGTGCTCGAACGGGCGGCCGCCGGGGGTGGGGCGCTCGTCGCGGCGCTCGAATCGGGGCGCGTCGTTGCGCTCGAAGCGCGGGGCCTCGCCGCCACGGTCGAAACGCGGGTCGAAGCGGGTGTCGTCGCGGCGGTCGTTGCGCGGCTCGCCACGGCGCTCCCAGGGCGCGGCTTCGCGGCGCTCGTGGTTGGTGCGCTCGTGCGGGCCCTGGCCGAAGGCGTCGTCGCGGCGCGGGCCGCGCTGGCCCTGGCCGGGCTGGCCGTGCGGGCCATGGCTGCCGCGGCCGCCGAAGTGGCCCGGACGCTCATTGGCAAAACGGCCGCCACCTTGCTGGCCGCCGTAGTTGCGGCTCTGGCCGCGCGGTGCGCCGCCCCGCGGCGGGCGGCCGACCAGATCAGGCGCCGGGCGCTGGGGCTCCAGGCCCACCACCGTGCCGACCGGAATGGCCTGGGTGGTGTAGTGCTGGATGCGCTTGATCATCGGCACGTCGCGGCGCTCGGCCAGCGTCACAGCCCGGCCCGAGCGGCCGGCGCGGCCGGTGCGGCCGATGCGGTGCACATAGTCCTCGGCCTTGAGCGGCAGGCCGTAGTTGATGACGTGGGTGATGGTGGGCACGTCAATGCCGCGCGCTGCCACATCGGTGGCGACCAGGATGCGCAGGTGGCGCGAACGCAGGCCCTGGAGCACGCGGTTGCGGCGGCCCTGGGGCATGCCGCCGTGCAGCGCGGCCACCGAGTGACCCATCTCGCCCAGGCGGTCGGCCAGGCGGTCGGCGTCGATCTGGGTGCTGGTGAAGACCACGGCCTGGTCGACTTCGCGCTCGGTCAGCAGATGGTCCAGCAGCGCATGCTTGTGGTCCAGGTCATCGGCCCACATGATCTGCTGGGCGATGTTCTCGTGCTTTTCGGTGTGCGCGGCGATCTCGATGCGCTCGACGTCTTCCTTCTGCAGGCGCTGGGCCAGACGGCCGACTTCACCGGCGAAGGTGGCACTGGCCATCAGGGTCTGACGGTGGCGCGGCAACTGCTCGGCGATGTGCTCGATGTCCTCGATGAAGCCCATGTCCAGCATGCGGTCGGCTTCGTCGAGCACCAGCATCTCGACATTCTCCAGCACGGCCTTGCCGCTCTGGATGTGGTCGATCAGACGGCCGGGCGTGGCGATCAGGATGTCCAGCGGGCCGCGCAGCGCCTTGAGCTGGGCCGGGTAGGGCACGCCGCCGACCACGCTGGTGACGCTCAGCCACTGCACGTAGCGGCCATAGTTGGAGGCCGCCTTGGCCACCTGCATCGACAGCTCGCGGGTGGGGACCAGCACCAGGATGCGCGGGCCTTTGACTTCACCCTTCTTGGGCTTGTTGGCCGGATCCTTGCGGGCGGCGATGACCTTCATCAGTGCGGGCAGCACGAAGGCGGCGGTCTTGCCGCTGCCGGTGTTGGAGCACACGCGCAGGTCCTTGCCGGCCAGCGCGGCGGGGATGGCCTGGGCCTGGACGTCGGTGGGCTTTTCGTAGCCGGCGGTGGTCAGTGCGCGGACCAGGGCCTCGTCGAGGCCGAGCGATTCAAAACTCATGATTTCTTGGCAAAAAGGCGACCGGCGTGGCCCATCGGTGGGACACGACGCGGAGCGCGGTGGGGCTCAAAACTACATTGCCACCGACCACGCCTGCGATCACCGCGGCGGGCGTCGTCAGGCCTTCAATGCACTGCACTGGTGTGAACCAGACAGCCACAAAACCAGGGGGAGGTCAGGGGAAATGCGCGAATCAGCAACGAGGAAAGTGCTGACCGGCGGTGGCACCGCCACTCGAGGCCTGGCCGCAAGACGGCAGGCTCGGTGAGGTGATGGATCCGACAGGACTTTTTTCAGTGCAGTCCGCCATTCTAGGACAAACCCGGATTTTTTGCACGCAGCCATTGCAGGCGCCCCGCCAGCCGGGGCGCACGCAGGGGATCGTTGGGGCCCAGCCACCAGATCCAGGCGCAGACGAACGCGGTGCGCGCCTCGATGCAGTCGGCCAGCAGCGCCTCGTCCACCGGCCGGCCGACGCTGCGCCAGCCGGCCAGCGCGGCCTCGGGCCAGTCGCCCTCCTGGCCCAGCACGCGGCTGGCCGCCACCAGACCGGCCAGGTCCCACTCCAGCGGACCCAGGCAGGCGTCTTCCCAGTCCAGCCAGAGGGCGCCGCCCGTGCCCTGGCGCACGTTCTGCCGGTGGGCGTCGCCATGCAGCCACTGCAGCGGCGCCGGGTGGGCGCGCAGTCGCTCGGCCAGGGCCTGCAGGCGCTGGCCCACCAGGGCCAGGTCAGGCGCTGCGGCGCGCTGGCGCACCAGCGGGTGCGCCAGCAGGCGCAGGGCCTCGTCCAGCGGGGCCCAGGGCCGGTCGTCGTCACGGCCGCGGTGGGGCAGGGCGGCCAGCTCGGCGTGGCACTGCGCCAGCGCGCGGCCGGCGGCCTGCGGCTCGGGCGGCTGCGGCGCCAGCGCCAGCAGCGGCCACAGCGTCATCGACCAGCCGTCCACCCGGTGCGGCCCGGCCAGCGCGCGCGGCGCCGGGGGCAGTGCCGGGGCACCGCGCTCGGCCAGGTGGCGCAGCAGACGCAACTCGCGCTCGGCATGGCCGCCCTGGGCGCGCGGCCCGGCGGTGCCGGTGGCCACCCGCAGCACCCAGGGGCTGGGCGCCAGGTGCACCACCAGGTTGCTGTGGCGACCGATCACCTGCGGCTGCACGGCCCCCAGACCGAGCGTGGCCGCCAACCGGCGGCATGCCGCCAGCAGCGCCGCCTCGTTCATGGCAGGCTGGCCTGCAGCGTGGCGCCGTCCTGCACCAGGCGCAGGCGTTTGAGCACATCCATGCCCAGCAGCGGCGGGCCGTTCATGCGGTCGATCACGGTGACCGTCAGGTTGCTGAAGCGCAGCCCGCCGGCCAGGCCCACCTCGGCGCGCGCCTGCCAGGCCATGACCGTGCCGCCGGCGGTCTGCGATTGCAGCGTACCCTCTCGCCGCAGCCCCAGCTGGGCCGCCAGTGCGCCGGGCAGTGCGGTGGTCGTGGCGCCGGTGTCGACCAGGAACACCACCTCGCGCCCGTCCACGGTGCCGGGCCAGTGGAAATGGCCGTCCGGGCCGCGCTGCAGCGTGACCTGGCCGCCGTTGATCGTCAGCCGCGGGCGCTGGCGCTCGTGCAGCAGCGCCTGGACACCCAGGAAGACCAGGGTGCCCAGCAGCAGCCAGATGGTCAGCAGTTTCAGCGTGCGCGGGAACTCGTTCACCGCCCGATGGTAGCGGGCGGAACTTTGCCCCGGCGGCTGGAACACAATGGGTCGCCCCATCCTTCCCTCCCCGTCACGAGTGCCGCCCCCGCGGCGAACTGCATGCCCCGTCCGTGTCCCACACCCTGGCCGCTGGCTTCCCTGGCGCTGCCGCTGCTGTCGTCCACCGCTCTGGCCCAGTCAGTCCCCCAGCCGGCCCCGGCCGCCAGTGCGGTGCAGCAGGTCGAGGTGCAGGCGGCACGCCCTGAGGACCTGGAGGCGCGCCGGCGCTCGACCGCCTCGAAGATCGTCGTCGGCCGCGACGAGATCGAGCGCTATGGCGACAGCACCCTGGGCGAGCTGCTCAAGCGCCTGCCCGGCGTCACGCTGGATGGCCGCAGCGGTCGCGGCGGCAACATCCGCATGCGCGGCATGGGCGGCGGCTACACCCAGATCCTGCTCGACGGCGAGGCGGTGCGCGGCGGCCTGTCGCTGGACCAGCTGGACCCGGACCAGGTCGAGCGCATCGAGATCATCCGCGCCCCCACCGCCGAGACCGGCGCCCGCGCGATCGCCGGCACGATCAACGTGATCACGCGAGAGGGCTACCGCAAGCGCCTGAACGACCTCAAGCTGGGCCTGGGCACTGAAGCCGGACGCTGGGGCGGCAATGTTTCGTGGTCGCGCGATGACCGCATCGATGAGGACCTCACCTACAGCGCCTCCGTCTCGCTGTGGAACGCGCGGCGCTACGACGCCGGCAGCACCGAGACCAGCGCCACCGGTGAGCAGTGGCTCGAAGACAGCCAGAGCGATGGCCGCCGACGCGGTGTGTGGAGCAACGCGCGCCTGCAGTGGAAGCTGCCCGGCGGCGACCAGCTGATGCTGATGCCTTCGGCCATGGTGGCCGGCAATGACAGCCTGCGCCAGAGCCAGTTGCAGGTGCTGCGCGACGACAACGGCGATGCGCCACGCTACGCCACCAGCCTCACCGACAGTGACTTCACCCACCGCATGCTGCGCCTGAACGGCCAGTGGCGCCAGAACCTGGCCAGCGGTGGGCGCATCGAGTGGCGTGGCGGCGTGGGCCTGAACACCAGCCAGAGTCTGTCGCAACGCCAGGAGTTCAAGGCCGATGGACAGCTGCGGCGCACGCTCGACGAACGCAGCGACAGCCGTGAGCGCAGCCAGCACCTGAACGCCAAGTTCAGCCAGTTGCTCGAGGGCGACCATCAGCTGGTGGCCGGGCTGGAGCTGGAGGGCGCCCAGCGCAACGAGGAGCGCCAGACGCTGCAGGATGGCGTGCCGCAGCTCAAGACCCTGGGCACCGAACTCAGCGCGCGCTCGCTGCGCACCGCGGCCTATGTGCAGGACGAGTTCAACCTGAACCCGAACTGGGCGCTGTCCGGCGGATTGCGCTGGGAAGGCATCACCACCCGCGGCCAGGACATCGGCGGCGGCGACCCGGAGAACCGCTCCTCGGTGTGGACGCCGCTGCTGCATGCGGTCTGGAAGCCCGACCCCAAGGGACGCGATCAACTGCGCATCAGCATCACCCGCAGCTACAAGGCGCCCCAGCTGGGACAGCTGATGGCCCTGCCCAACCTGTCGAACCGCTACCCGGTACCCGGGCCCAACACCCCGACCAGCCCCGACCGCGCCGGCAACCCGAACCTGCAGCCCGAACTGGCGTCGGGCATCGACATCGCGCTCGAGCGCTACCTGCCCGCGGGGGGGCTGCTCAGTGCCAACCTGTTTCACCGCCGCATCAGCGGCCTGATGCGCACGCTGACCACGCTCGAAACCGTGCCCTGGTCGGACCAGCCGCGCTGGGTGGCCCGGCCGGCCAATGTGGGCGACGCCTGGACCACCGGGCTGGAGCTGGAGGCGCGAGGCAGCCTGCGCACCTGGTGGCCCGACGCGCCCGCCGTGGACCTGCGCGCCAACGCCAGCCTGTTCCGCTCGCAGGTGGACGGCGTGCCCGGGCCCGACAACCGGCTGGACCAGCAGCCCGGCGCCACGCTCAATGCCGGCGCCGACTGGCGCATCGCCGGCACGCCGCTGACGGTGGGCGCCAGCGTCAACTGGACCCCCGGCTACGCCACCCGCCTGGACGAGCGGCAATGGGTCAGCCAGAACCGCAAGCAGTCGGTCGATGCCTACCTGCTGTGGCAGATCGCCCCGTGGGCCCGGCTGCGCCTGAGCGCCGCCAACCTGGCCGCCGAGGATGCGCTGAACCGCAGCACCAGCTTTGGCGAGACCAGCCTGTCGCGCAACGAGACCTACCTCAGTCTGCGCTCCCAGCTGGAGTTGAAGCTCTAGAGCGCGCCCGCCTCACCCATCGGGCCGATGGCCCGCGGGGCGCCTGCGGCGCACAATCCCGGCATGAACCGGGCAGGCCTGCAGGGCTGGTGCAGCGCCTGGGTGCTGGTGCTGGCGGCGCTGATGTGGCCGCTGATGGCCTGGCCCCAGGCGGTCGAGGCGCCGTCGGGACTGCAACTGCTGCAGGCCGAGCAGCGCCATGGCCAGGACGATTGGCAGCCGGTGGCGCTGCCGCTGCAGTGGCGCGCCGGCCAGGCCGAGCGCATCGAGCTGCGCCTGTCGCTGACGCTGCAGGCCCGGCCCCAGGGCCTGTGGGCCCTGCGCTTCGACCGCCTGCCCACCGAGCATGAACTGCTGATCAACGGCGAGCGGGTCAGCGGCCGCGAGATCGGCCGGCGCCCGGCGCTGCCCCGCACCGTGAGTTCGCGCTGGATCACCGTGCCATCCGGCCTGCTGCGGGCCGGGCCCAATGAGATCCTGCTGCGCGCCGACCTGCACCGGTCGGCCGCCGGCCTGAGCGCGCCCTGGGTGGGGCCGGCCGAGCAACTGGAGCCGCTGGACCGCCGGATGCGCTGGTGGCGCGAGTCGCTGCCCTATGCGATGAACCTGGCGGTCAGCGGCCTGGCGCTGTTCACGCTGCTGGTCTGGTGGCTGCGGCGCGACGAGCGGCTGATGGGCTTCTTCGGCCTGCTGATGCTGATCGTGTCGTTGCGCAACCTGGCCTACTACGGTGAAGCCAGCGCGCAGCCGTCGATGCTGGGCTCGCTGGGCTTCTTCCTGGCGCAGGGCACCTCGGTGGCGCTGATCGTCGCCTTCGCCTGGGTGGCCAGCCAGCCACCACCCCATCGGCGCGCGCTGCGCGTGGTGGGGCTGACCTGGGCGCTGTACGCGCTGGCCGGTGTGGCGGGCACGCTGAGCGGTCGGCTCGACGAGCTGCGGATCTGGATGTACCCGCCCGCGATCGTGCTGACCGCGCTGTCGGCCTGGCGGCTGTGGTCGCTGGTGCGGCGCATGCCGCCCTGGCCACGCCGGGTGATCGAAGCGGCGCTGGCGCTGCTGCTGCTGTCGGCCGGCCACGACTACCTGTACTACGCCGGCTGGCTGTCGCCCGACGACGGCTTCTGGCTGCCCTACCTGACACCGGTGCTGATGGCCGGTGTGGCGCTGGTGCTGCTGCGCCGCTTCGTGCACGCGCTGGAGGTGGCCGAGCGCCACGGCGAGCAGCTGGAGCTGCGGGTGGCCGAACGCACCCGCGACCTGCAGGCGGCCAACGCCGCCAAGACCCGCTTCATCGCCGCCGCCAGCCACGACCTGCGCCAGCCGGTGGCCAGCATCGGCCTGCTGGCCGGCCTGATGCGCGAGCGCGAGGACATCGATGCCGGGCAGCGCAGCCTGCTGGACCGCCTGGCCGCCTCGGCCCAGGCGCTGGAGCGGCTGCTCAAGGGCCTGCTGGATCTGTCGCGCTTCGACGCCGGGCAGGTCGAGTCGCGGCCCCGTGCCGTGCCGCTGCAGGCCCTGGTCGAGTCGGTGCTGGCCGACGAGGCCGCGGCCGCGCAGTCCCGCGGCCTGCGCCTGCGCGCGCGCGCCGGTGGCTGGACGGTGCAGGCCGATCCGGTGCTGCTGGAGCAGATCCTGCGCAACCTGGTGGGCAATGCGGTGCGCCACACCGCGCAGGGGGGGGTGCTGGTGTCGGCGCGGCGGCGCGGCTCGGCGGTGCTGCTGCAGGTCTGGGACACCGGCGTGGGCATTGCGCCCGAGCGCCAGGCCCAGGTCTTCGAGGAGTTCGTCCAGCTGGAACCGGGCCAGGGCCATGCCGGCGGCCTGGGCCTCGGGCTGGCGCTGGTGCGGCGCGCGGCGGCGCTGATGGGCACGTCGGTGGACCTGCGCTCGGCGCCGGGTCGCGGCAGTTGCTTCGGGTTGCTGCTGCCGCTGGTCGGTGCGCCACCGGCGCCGCCCGTGCCGCAGCGCCTGTCGGTGCGCAGCCTGGGCGGCCGCCGGATGGTGGTGGTGGACGACGACGACACGCTGCGTGAAACCCTGCGCCTGCGCCTGGAGCGCTGGGGGGCGCTGGTGCAGGCCTACCGCGACCTGGGCGCGCTGCGGGCGGCGCTGGGTCGGGGCGCGCTGAACGAGGCGCCGGCGCTGCTGCTGACCGACCAGCGCCTGCCCGACGGTGACAGCCGTGCTGTGGTCGACTGCCTGGCGACGCGCCACGCCGACGTGCCGGTGCTGGTGATCACGGGGGACACCGCACCCGCCGATCTGGCCGTGCTGGAGGCCCTGGGCTGGCCGGTGCTGCACAAGCCCTTCGGCACCGACGCCCTGTTCTCGGCCGTGGTGGCGGCGCTGCGGCGCTGAGGCCGCGCCGGCTCAGGGCAGCCAGCCCATGCGCGCGGCGTGCAGCACCACCTGGGCGCGCGAGGTCACGCCCAGCTTGTCGAAGATGGCCTGCACATGCGTCTTGACGGTGGAGTCGGACAGCGCCAGCTCACGCGCGATCAGCTTGTTCGACAGGCCGCCGACCAGGCAGCGGAAGACATCCATCTGGCGCGCGGTGAGCGGCGGCAATTCACTGCCGCTGGCGCTCTCGGCGCTGCGCGTCAACGCCGGCGGCACATGGACACCGCCGCCCAGCACCGTACGCAGCGCCTGGTCCAGCGCGGAGGCATCGGCGCTCTTGGGAATGAAGCCGCTGGCGCCGCCGTCCAGGGCAGCCATCACGGTCTCTGCGCGGTCGTCGGCCGACAGCACGATCACGCGTGCCATCGGCGCCGCCTCGCGCAACTGGGCCAGGGTGTCCAGGCCGCGGCTGTCGGGCAGGTTCAGGTCCAGCAGCACCAGGCCGATGTCCGGCGCCTGACGCAGCTGCTCCAGCGCACCGGACAGGCGGTTGGCCGTGCTGAGCTGCGCCGTCGGGTGGCGGTGGGCGATCAGCAGACCGAGGGCATCGGCAAACAGCGCATGGTCATCGACCAGCAGGCAATGCACGCCCTGGGACATCGGCATCAGGCCTCTCCGCGCACGCTGACCCGCACATCGCCCAGGCTGACCTGCTGGCCGGCGCGCAGCTTGCGGGTCTTGCGCAGCTCGGTCTGGCCGTCCACGCGCACCTGGCCGTCGACGATCAAGGCACGCGCCTGCCCGCCGCTGTCGGCCAGGCCGGTGGCCTTGAGCAGGGCATCGAGCGGAATGTGGTCACCGCGCAGCTGAAAGTCGATCTCGTCCATCGCCCCGATTGTGCGCGAGGCCGGGCTCAGCGCTTGCCCTGGCGGGCCTGCCAGGCCTGGACGGCGGCCATCGCCGCGCCCACATGGCCGTCCGGGTCCATGCTGGCGTGCACCGCCAGCACCCGGCCCGGCGGCTCGATCACGTAGGAGATGCGGTCGGCCACGGCGGGCGCCAGCGTGAAGCCGGCGTCGAACTGCTTGATCACCTTGCCGCCCTCGTCGGCCGCCACCGCGAACTGGCCGCGGCAGGCCTCGACCGAGAAGCGCTGCTGGGTGGCCAGGCTGTCGTTGGACACGCCCACCACGGTGGCGCCCAGGGCCTTGAACTTCGCCGTGGCCTCGGAGAACTGGTGGGCCTCGACGGTGCAGCCGCTGGTGAAGGACTTGGGGTAGAAGTACAGCACCACCGGGCCCTGGCGCAGCGCTTCGGACAGCGTGAAGCGGAAGGCCTTGCCGCCCACCGCCGCGTCCAGCGTGAAGTCGGGCGTGGCGGCGCCCACGGCCAGCGCGGCCTGGGCCGGGCCAGTTGCCAGTGCACAGGCCGCCAGCGCCGCCAGGGCGACGCGACGGAAGGACGACAGGGCAGGGGTGTGGTGCATGCTCAGTTGGCCAGTTCCACCGCGAAGGCCACGGCCAGCCGGGCGAACTTGGCGGCGTGCGCCGCCTGGTTGCCGCTGTTGGCCAGGGTGTCGTTGGTGGTGTGGATGAAGGGGCTGTGGTGGTTGAAATCGGACTCGAACGGGAACGAGGCCGGGTAGCCGCGGTTGAACCAGGACGCGTGGTCGGAGCAGGCGTAGCCGCAGCGGTCGGTGGACACCGTCAGGTCGGGCAGGTAGGTGGCGGCCAGCCGGGCCACGAAGTCGTTCTGCGCCGCGCTGGTGTAGTCGGTGTAGAGGTAGATGTCGCGCGTACCACCCTTGTAGTTGGTCATGTCCAGCTGCAGCACGCCGGTCACCTTGCGGCCCTTGGCCAGGTAGTCGGCGGCGATCGCCGACGAGCCGCGCAGCCCCACCTCTTCGGCGGCATAGGCCATGAACTGGATCGTGCGCTGGGGACGGTGTCCGCTGGCCAGCAGCACGCGCAGCGCCTCGGTCAGGCTGGCGATGCCGGAGGCGTCGTCGTCGGCGCCGGGGGCCCGGCTGGTCTCGGTGGTGCCGCCCGAGAGGATGGAGTCCAGGTGCCCGCCCAGAATGACGTGCTGCTTGGGCTTGGTGGTGCCCTGGATCGTCAGGATCACCGACTTCTGCGGCCAGCTCGGGTGGCTGAACTGGCTGACCGACACGTCGCTGCGCCCGGCAGCCAGCGCCGCCCACTGCGCGGCAATCGTGTTGGAGGCGTTCACGCCGTGGCTGGTGGTGTAGTAGCGGTTCTGGATCGCCGACAGGCTGTCGATGGTCTGCAGGATCAGGCTGTCCTGCACCGCCGCCACCATCGGCTGCACCAGCGCCTGCTGGTTGATCAGGTAGGTGCCGCCGGCCACGGCCTCGGGCTGCAGAGCACGCGCTTGCACCTGCTGCACTGCTGCACGCGCGCTGGACAGCGAATCGTGGACGATGAAGCCGCCGCAGCGGTGCAGGTCGCGGTGCACGGCGTCGGACAGCGCGGGCAGCCAGTCCTCGTCGACCTGCACCACGTGCACCCGGTCCTGGGCGGTGGCCCCCAGGCGCCCGACGCGCACGGGCACGCTCACCTCGGTGACGCTGACGGCCTGGGGTTGGGCGGCGCGTAGCAGCCGGTAGGCATCGTCGCCCAGCGAAATCCACAGCCGCTCGCCGGCCAGGCTGGCCGTGGCGCTCAGGGCCAGCAGGCTGGCGGCGGTGGTGAGGCGCCAGGCGGCGCGGGGCAGGCAGGTCATGATGGCATTCTCCAGAGTGGGTGGACCCGGGTGGCGGGTGGGGTCTTGTGGACCGCAGCGATAGGCTATCGTCAGGCCATGCCTGCCGCCAGCTTGTTTGCCCTGATCGACGACATCGCCACCGTCCTGGACGACGTGGCCCTGCTCAGCCGCGTGGCGGCCAAGAAGACCGCCGGCGTGCTGGGTGACGACCTGGCGCTCAACGCCCAGCAGGTCACCGGCTTCGCCGCCGAGCGAGAGATCCCGGTGGTGCTGGCGGTGGCGCGGGGTTCGCTGATGAACAAGGCCATCCTCGTGCCGCTGGCGCTGGCGATCAGCGCCTTCCTGCCCTGGGCGATCACGCCGCTGCTGATGATCGGCGGCCTGTACCTGTGCTTCGAGGGGGTGGAGAAGCTGGCCCACCGCTGGCTGCACCACGACGAAGCCGAGGCCCATGACGCCGAACTCCGCGCCCACGTGGCCGACACCGCGGTGGACCTGGCCACGCTCGAGCAGGAGCGGGTGAAGGGGGCGATCCGCACCGATTTCATCCTCTCGGCCGAGATCATCGTCATCGCGCTGGGCACGGTGGCCGGCGAGCCCATGCTGACCCGGGTGCTGGTGCTCTCGGGCATTGCGGTGCTGATGACGGTGGGCGTCTATGGCCTGGTGGCGGGCATCGTCAAGCTCGACGACCTGGGCCTGCACTGGCAGCGGCGGAGCGGCGACGGGGCGCTGGCGCGCCTGCTGCGTTGGCTGGGCGGCGGCCTGCTGGCTTTCGCCCCCTGGCTGATGAAGGCCCTGGCGGTGGTCGGCACGGTGGCGATGTTCCTGGTCGGCGGCGGCATCGCGCTGCACGGCTGGGAGAGCCTGCACCACGCCTTGCTGCACGCCTGGCCGCTGGGCGATCACGCCACCTGGGTGCTGGACGGCCTGTTCGGCGTGGTGGCTGGCGCAGTGGTGCTGGCGGTGGTGGAAGTCGCACGGCGGCTGCGCCGCTGACAACCGGGCGAGCCCGTCAGGCGTTTTCTGACAAGGCACGGCGCCAGGCGCCGACAGTGCAAGCCGGTGTCCTCCGGCTGCGCCGTCGGGCCCATCGGCGCAGCATGGTGACCGTGCATTTCAGGAGATCGCCGTGCACCACGCCTACCAGTGCCAGACCCTGCCCGCCAACGCGGGCTTCGAGCTGCGCTTCCAGTCGCTGTTCCACCAGGGCCGCGCCATGGCTTTCCCCTGCGATGCGGAGGGCCATGTGGACCTGGACGCGCTGAGCGAGCGCGCCCGCGAGAACTACCTCTACGCCCGCGCCGTGGTCGGCCGCGAGTATGCGGTGCCCGCGGTCTGCCACAGCCAGCGCTGAGCGCTGAGCCTCACCAGCCCAGCGCGCCGGCCCAGCCGAGGTAGCGCTTGGGCAACGGGGTCGCGTAGTCGCCCTGCTTGCTGGTGCGCAGCCCCAGCTGCACCAGGGCTTCGGCCAGCACCACGGCCGCCGCCACGCCATCGATCACCGGCACCCCCAGGCGGCGCTGCAATTCGGCGCTGACGGGTGCCATGCCGCCGCAGCCCAGCACGATCGCGCCGCTGCGGTCGCGCGCCAGTGCGGCGCGGCAGGCGTCCTCCAGGGCCGGCACACACGCCAGGCCGTCGTCCTCCTCCAGCGCCAGCACCGGGATGTCGGTGCCGTGCACGCCGCGGCAGCGACGCTCGTAGCCGTACTTCAGCACCAGGTGCTCGGCGATCACGCAGGTGCGCACCAGCGTGGTCACGACGGAGAAGCCGGTGCTGACGAAGGACGCCGCATGGAAGGCCGCCTCGGCGATGCCCAGCACCGGCGCCTCGGTGGCCTCGCGGGCGGCGTCCAGGCCGGGGTCGCCAAAGCAGGCCAGGACCACCGCGTCGGCCCCCGTGCCGGCCTGCCGCACCTGTTCCAGCACGCCGGCCGCGGCGATCACCTCGTCATGGTGGCCCTCGATCGACACCGGCCCGAAGCTGGGCTGGACCGCGGTGATGCGGGTGTCGGGCCGGGCCACGCGGCGGGCGGCCTCGGCCATCGAGCGGGTCATGCTGGCGGTGGTGTTGGGGTTGATCAGCAGCAGGTTCATGTTGGTGCGCTTTGCATACAAAACGGCGGGGTGATCCGGCGGACTTTGGTGCGCGGCGCCAGATGCTGGTGCATCGATCCGCCCCGCGCCATGTCTGGCAGCACTGCTGCAAGAGACGGGCCGCAGGTGGCGGCGGTGTGGTGGGACTTGGCACATGCATTGCATACACGCCGCGGCATGAGTGAGCCCACCGACCTGGCCCTGACCGGCCTGAGCAAGCACTACGGCGAGGCCGTGGCGGTGGCCGGCATCGACCTGGCGATGCCCGCCGGCGCCTATTGCTGCCTGCTGGGGCCGTCGGGCTGCGGCAAGACCTCGACGCTGCGCATGATCGCCGGCCATGAGCAGCCCACCGCCGGTCAGGTGCTGCTGGGCGGCCGCGACATCACGCGCTTGTCGCCGGCCGAGCGCGGCACGGCGATGATGTTCCAGAGCTATGCGCTGTTCCCGCACCTGAGCGTGCTGGACAACGTGGCCTTCAGCGCCCGCATGAAGGGCGTGGCACGCGAGGAGCGGCTGGCCCAGGCGCGTGCGCTGCTGGACCTGGTGGCGATGCAGCCCTACGCGCAGCGCCTGCCCGCGGCGCTCTCCGGCGGTCAGCAGCAGCGCGTGGCGCTGGCGCGCGCGCTGATGACCCGCCCGCGCGTGTTGCTGCTGGACGAGCCGCTGTCGGCGCTCGACCCCTTCCTGCGCATCCGCATGCGGGCCGAGTTGCAGCGCTGGCACCGCGAACTGGGCATGACCTTCGTCCATGTGACCCACTCGCAGGAAGAGGCGATGGCGCTGGCCGACCTGGTGGTGGTGATGAACCACGGCCGCATCGAGCAGGCCGGGCCGCCGCGCGAGGTCTTCGAGCGCCCGCGCACCGAGTTCGTTGCCCGCTTCATCGGCGCCCACAACGTGTTCGCCACCCCCGGCGGGCGCATCGCGGTGCGCAGCGACCGCTGCACGCTGGCCGCACCTGAAGAGAACGGACTGGCCGTGCAGGTGCGGGCCGTGGAGTACCAGGGCCAGCAGGTGCTGGTCCACCTGGTCCCCCCGGGCGACCAGCCCGCCACGGACGAGGCCGACGACGAGGCCACACCGCCGGCCTGGGTGGCCAGCCTGCCCGACGACCTGTACCACCGCCAACCCCTGGAACCCGGCCAGCGCCTGAGCCTGCGCTGGCATGAGGCCGACGCCCACCTGCTGGTGGGCTGAGCACTCTACCCATCCCGTCCACCCCCACGCCACGAGGAGCCTGCCATGAGCGCGATCGATCCCACCCCCGAGAAGCCCGAAGCCCCTGCCGCCGGCGACCGCCGCGGCTTTCTGCGCCAGGCCGCCAGTGTTGGCGTGGCGGCCACCGGCATCACCGGTTTCCCCTTCGTCCATGCGCAGGAGAAGATCACGCTGCGCTACCTGGGCACCGCGGTGAACCAGGACAAGAAGATCGCCGAGAAGTTCGAGGCCGACACCGGCATCAAGATCCAGTACATCCCGGTCACGACCGACGACGTCACCAAGCGCGCCGTCACCGCGCCCAACAGCTTCGACCTGATCGACACCGAGTACTTCTCGCTCAAGAAGATCCTGCCCACCGGCAACCTGCTGGGCATCGACACCCGGCGCATCAAGAACGCCGACAAGATCACCACCCTGTTCACCAAGGGCGAGGTGGCCGGCAAGAAGGTGGGTGACCAGGGCACGGCCCCGAAGAAGGTGATGTACGTGGCCAACCCCACGGCCAAGGACTTTGCCAAGGAGCCCACCCAGTTCATGACCCTGATTCCCACGGTCTACAACGCCGACACGCTGGGCATCCGGCCCGACCTGATCAAGCGCCCGATCGAGAGCTGGAAGGAACTGCTCAACCCCGAGTTCAAGGGCAAGGCGGCGATCCTGAACATCCCCTCGATCGGCATCATGGACGCGGCGATGGTGGTCGAGGCCATGGGCCTGTACAAGTACCCCGACAAGGGCAACATGACCAAGGCCGAGATCGACCTGACGATCAAGACCCTGATCGAGGCCAAGAAGGCCGGCCAGTTCCGCAGCCTCTGGAAGGACTTCAACGAGTCGGTCAACCTGATGGCCTCGGGCGAGGTGGTGATCCAGTCGATGTGGAGCCCGGCCGTCACCGCGGTGCGCACCAAGGGCATCCCCTGCGTGTTCCAGCCGCTGAAGGAGGGCTACCGCGCCTGGGCCGCCGGCTTCGGCGTGCCCAAGACCGTGACCGGCCGCAAGGCCGATGGCGTCTACGAGTTCATCAACTGGTTCCTTGACGGCTGGGCCGGCGCCTACCTGAACCGCCAGGGCTACTACAGCGCGGTGCTGGAGACCGCCAAGGCCAAGATGGAGGCCTACGAGTGGGCCTACTGGATGGAGGGCAAGGCCGCCACCAAGGACATCCTGTCGCCCAACGGCGACGTGCTGGCCAAGGTGGGCGCGGTGCGCGACGGTGGCAGCTACGAGCAGCGCATGGGCGGCATCGCCTGCTGGAACGCCATCATGGACGAGAACGCGTACATGGTGCAGAAGTGGAACGAGTTCGTCGCTGCCTGAGCACCGCGCGGTGATGTCGAAGGCCCCGAACTCCTCCCTGCTGGCGTGGCTGCAGGCGGCCCCGCTGGCGGCGGTGTTCGTGGTCTTCTTCGTCGTGCCGCTGGGGCTGATCGTCGCGGTCAGCTTCTGGCAGGCCACCGACTACGAGCTGATCCCGGCCTTCAGCGCGCAGAACTACCTGGACGTGTTCCGCGGCTGCGGCAGCAGCCTGGTCACCTCGGGCGAGGACCTGTGCGTCACGCTCAAGACCTATGGCTCGACGCTGCGCTTCAGTCTGCTGACCTGGGCCATCACCGCGGTGCTGGGCTTCGCGATCGCCTACTTCCTGGCCTTTCATGTGCGCAGCCAGTGGATGCAGACGCTGCTGTTCATCGTCTGCACCGTGCCCTTCTGGACCAGCAATGTGATCCGCATGATCTCGTGGGTGCCGCTGCTGGGCCGCCACGGCCTGGTCAACCAGGGGCTGCAGGCGGCAGGGCTGGTGGATGAGCCGCTGGAGTGGCTGCTGTTCTCGGAATTCTCGGTGGTGCTGGCCTTCGTGCACCTGTACACGATGTTCATGATCGTGCCGATCTTCAACTCGATGATGCGCATCGACCGCAGCCTGATCGAGGCCGCGCGCGACAACGGCGCCAGCACCTGGCAGACCGTCTGGCATGTGGTGCTGCCGCTGTCGCGCACCGGGCTGATCATCGGCTCGATCTTCGTGCTGGCGCTGGTGATGGGTGACTTCGTCACCGTGGGCGTGATGGGCGGGCAGCAGATCGCCTCGGTGGGCAAGATCATCCAGGTGCAGACCAGCTACCTGCAGTTTCCGCTGGCGGCCGCGAATGCGGTGATCCTGCTGGCGGTGGTGCTGATGATGATCGTGGCGCTGCTGCGCCTGGTCGACCTGCGGCGGGAGCTCTGAACATGGCCAGCGCCGCTCGCCGCGAACCGCGCGCCCCAGGCTTCTGGCCTCTGGCCGTGGTGTTCGGCGCCTTCGTGCTGTTCCTCTACGGGCCGATGCTGGCCATCGTGGTGCTGAGCTTCCAGGGCCCCGAGGGCGGCCTGACCTTCCCGATGCGCGGTTGGTCGCTGCACTGGTTCCGCCAGCTGTGGGAGGGCATCGGCGTGATCGACATCGGCGCCGCGCTGCGCCGCTCGCTGCTGCTGGGCACGGTGGTGATGACGCTGACGGTGCTGCTGTCGCTGCTGGCCGGCCTGGCCTACCGCAAGCGCCTGCCCGGCGGCGCGCCGCTGTTCTATGTGGTGGTGGCCAGCCTGATCATGCCCAGCATCATCGTGTCGCTGGGCATCGGGCTGATGTTCCGGCTGCTGGATGGCGGCGTGAAGTGGGCGCTGGAAGCCTGGTCGCCCGAGGCGCTGGAGGGCTTCACCACCACGCTGGGCATGTTCAGCTCGGGCCTGGGCGCGCAGCTGACCTGGACGCTGCCCTTCGGCCTGCTGATCATGTTCGCGATCTTCAACCGCTTCAACCCGGCCTACGAAGAGGCGGCGCGCGACCTGGGCGCCAGCGCCTGGCAGACCCAGCGCCATGTGGTGCTGCCGCTGATCGCGCCCAGCCTGGTGGGCATCGGCATGTTCGGCTTCACGCTCAGCTGGGACGAGATCGCCCGCAGCTCGCAGGCCATGGGTGACCTCAACACCCTGCCGCTGGAGCTGCAGGGCCTGACGACCACGGTGACCACGCCGGTCATCTATGCGTTGGGCACGGTGACCACGGCCATTTCCTTTGCGGTGATGGGCCTGAGCCTGGCCCTGGTGGCGCTGTGGCGGCGACGCGGCTGAAGCGGGCCCGGTCGGCCGACACCGCCACCGACCGCGTCTACCAAGGCATCTACCAGGCGATCGTCGAGCACCGCCTGGCGCCCGGCCTGCGCCTGCGCGAAGAGGAACTGGCCGAGAGCTTTGGCGTCTCGCGCACCGTGGTGCGCCAGGCCTTGCAGCGCCTGGCGGCCGACCAGGTGATCGAACTGCAGCACAACCGCGGTGCCCAGGTGCCGCAGCCCGACCTGGCGCAGGCGGCGTCGGTGTTCGCGGCGCGGCAGGTGGTGGAATGCGAGATCGCGCGCCAGCTGGCGGGCCGACTGACGCCCGCGCAGCTGGCCGCCCTGCGCGCCTTGGTGATCGCCGAGGCCGAGGCGCTGCAGCGAGGCGACCACGCCACCGCGGTGCGGCTGTCGGGTCAGTTCCATCGCGAGCTGGCGGCGCTGGGCGGCAACCCGGTTTTCCTGCGCTGGATCGACGAGTTGCTGCCGATCACCTCGCTGCTGATCATGCTCTACCAGCGCCACGGCCACCCGGGCTGCGTGGCGCACCGGCACGAGGACCTGGTCGAGGCGCTGGCCAGCGGCCCGCCGGCGCGCGCAGCGGCCGAGATGCGCCGCCACCTGCAGGAGCTGGCTCGCTCGCTGGCCCAGACGCCTGCTGCAGCCGCGCTGCGCGACGTGTTTGCGTCCTACCGCGAGCCCGCTGCAACTGCACGCTGATCAGCGCCGCCAGGCCGCCGCGGTGTAGACCGCCAGCGCCGCCCAGATCAGGCCAAACCCCAGCAGCCGCGCCGGCTGCAGCGGCTCGTGGAAGACCCACAGACCCAGCATGAACTGGATCGACGGACCCAGGTACTGCAGCAGGCCCAGCGTGGCCAGCGTGATCTGCCGCGCGCCATGGGCGAACAGCAGCAGCGGCACGGCGGTCAGCGGGCCGGCCAGCACCAGCCAGAACCAGTCGCCGCCGCTGTGCGGGGCGCCACCGCTGGCCACCAGCCAGGCCAGTGCCGGCACGGCCAGCGGCGCCAGCAGCATGGTTTCCAGCGCCAGGCCTTCCACCGCACCCAGCGGCGCGGTCTTGCGCAGCAGGCCGTACAGGCCGAAGCTGGCCGCCAGGCCCAGCGCGATCCAGGGCGGCGCGCCGGCCGTCCAGCCCAGCCACAGCACGCCCAGGCCGGCCACGGCCACGGCCACCCACTGCATCGGCTTGGGGCGCTCGCCCAGCACCACCACGCCCAGCAGCACGTTGAACAGTGGGTTGATGAAGTAGCCCAGGCTGGCTTCCAGCACGCGGCCCTGCTGCACCGCCCACACATAAAGCAGCCAGTTGGCGGCCAGCAGCGCGGTGCTGGCGGCGAAGGCCCCCATGGCCTTGGGCGTCAGCTGACGCAACCAGGCCCAGCGCCGCTGCCAGGCCAGCAATCCCAGCACCATCACCAGCGACCAGACCGAGCGGTGGCCCACCATCTCCAGCGGCGGCACCGAGGCCAGGCGGTGGAAGTACAGCGGAAACAGGCCCCAGATGATGTAGGCGGTGGCGGCACTCAGCAGACCGGGCGGCATGGGCGGGCCGCAGGGTCGGCGGCAGAACAACGGGGCCCTATTGTGGCGGCACGGCGGCGCCCAAGTCGGGCAGGGACTTCCACTCCGGACCGGCCGCGGCCAGCCACTGCTGCGCCGGCCAGTCGTCCAGGGCCGGGACGGCCAGCGACAGCGCATGCAGCCACAGCCGCTGCACCCCCAGCCAGTCGGCCAGCGCGCGGTTCAGCGGCCCTTTGCCATGCGTGCTGTCGCCGATCAGCGGATGGCCCAGGTGCTTCAGGTGGCGGCGGATCTGGTGGCGCCGTCCGGTTTCCGGCCAGGCCTCGACCAGCGCGACGCGGGTGCCGTCGAAGCCCGGCCGGGTGGACAGCGGCCACTCGGCCCGCGCCAGCGTGCGGCCCCGGGTACAGGCATCCAGCATCGGCTGGCCCTGGCTGGGGCGTTCGGGGTCGCGCGCCAGCGGATGATCGACGGACCATTCATCCGCCGGCCAGCCGCGCACCAGCGCCAGGTAGCGCTTGCGGCACTGGCCGGCCTCGAAGGCCTGGCCCAGCGCCCGGGCGGCATCGGCCTGGCGGGCCAGCACCAGCACGCCCGAGGTGCCCTTGTCCAGCCGGTGCACCGGCGACAGCGGGCCCCACGCGGGGCGCAGGCGGTCGAGCACGGTGTCGGTCTCGTGGGCGTCCAGGCCGCTGCGGTGCACCAGCAGACCGGGGGGCTTGTCGACGACCAGCAGCGCCTCGGTCGCGCACAGCACCACCAGGTCGTGGCGCACGGGCGACAGTGCAGCGCCAGCCTGTCCCACAGGCTGGGGATGCCCCGATGAACTGGGGAGGGCGCTGATCACGGGTCTTTTTGAAAAATGCCTGTCATCGAACCGCGGCACCATGACCGCGCAAGGAGGGACCGACCATGCCTCAGACCTATTATCTCGGCGGCCGCACGCCGCTCGTGACCTGGACCGCCTGCCTGCTCTGGGCGCTGGCCACCGTGCTGGCCGCCTGGGTGGGGTGGTGGGGCAGCACCGCGTCCGCGTGGTGGATCGCCGCCGCCGGCGTGACAGCCGCGCTGTTCTCGGTCACCGGTGCCGGCCTGTGGTGGCGTCTGGAGTGGGCGCGCCGGGCCAGCATGGCCTGCCTGCTGGCCGCGGGCGCGGGCAGCGCCGCCCTGGTCTGGCTGCTGGCCGGCCAGGCGCTGTGGGCCCTGCTGGCCGCGCTGCCGGTGGCCGCTGCGCTGGCCTGGCTGGCGCGCCGGCTGGCGGCCGACGCGGTGCGCGAGCAGTTCGTCGCCTGAGTCCCGCTCAGCGCAGGTCGCCGTCCACGTAGTACCAGCGCGGCGCGCCCTCCAGGGCCGCGCGCTCGAAGCGGCTGGTCTCATGCAGGCGGTGCGCCCGCCCGCCCAGCTTGCTGCGCGCGACGAACTCCACCTCGGCATGGTCCGGCGCCGTGACACGGTGCCGGCGCACCTCCAGGCCCAGCCAGCGCAGCCCGGCCGGGTTTGGCGACAGGTCACCGGGCCGCGTGCGCGGATGCCAGGTGTCCCTCAGGTAGTCCAGCCGGTCCAGCACATAGGCGCTGTAGCGTGAACGCATCACCGACTCGGCGTCGGGGGCCTGCAGGTGCAGCGGGCCAGCGTGCCAGCGGCCACAGCAGTCGGCCAGCGGTCGGCCGCTGCCGCAGGGGCACGCGGTGGGGAGGGTGTCAGGCATCTCGGGCGGGGTGAGCGAAAAGTTGCGCTAGAATGCAAGGCTTCACCCAGACAGACCACGGGTGCATCGCTTACCAGGAGAGGTGGCAGAGTGGTCGAATGCGCCGGACTCGAAATCCGGTATACGGTTATACCGTATCGAGGGTTCGAATCCCTCCTTCTCCGCCAGATCAGGGCCTTCGCCACGCGAAGGCCCTTTTCTTTTCCGGGCTGCCGGCGCGTCCCCCACGATCTAGCGGGGAGGCCCCCGGCGGTGCCGTTACTGGCTCAGAATCCCCGCGAAAGAGGGAGCTGCACCATGCACCATGCCGCCACGACGGCGCACCGTTTGACCAGGCCGGCCCGTCGCCGGCCAGGGCTCGGGGCTCGGCCCGGGCCTGCGCTGGCGCTCGCTGGCGCCCTGCTGGGCCTGTGCGTCGCCCAGGCGGGGCCGCTGCGGGATCTGTCCCAGGCGCCGGAATGGATGCCGCCGCGCCTGGATGGCCCGGTGGACTGGGGCCCGGGCCCGGGGTGGCCCAAGGCCCTGGGGGTGCAGACACCGGTGCTGCGGCCGTTTGCCGTGCCCATCGGGCCGCCGGACGCGCACCTCAAGGGGGTGTTCGGCCCGGCGTTCGCGTGGTCGCTGATTCCGCTGCACAGCGTGCTGCTGGCCGATGGGCGGGTGCTGTCCTTCGGCACCGGCCCGGATGGCCTGCAGGGCGCGTTGATGAACTATGCGGTCTGGGATCCGGCCCAGGGCACGGGTGAGACCTCGATGCAACTGCTGCCCAACAGCACCGGCACCGACATCTTCTGCGCCGGCCAGACCCTGTTGCCGGGCAGCGGCGACGTGCTGCTGGTGGGCGGCGACCGCACCGTCAAGGGCGTGCGCAACTACGGCAACAACGACGTCAACCGCTTCAGCCCGCTGAACAACAGCCTGACCAAGGAGTCGCCGATGGTCTGGCAGCGCTGGTACGCGACGCTGCTGACGAACACCAAGGGCGAGCAGGTGGCGCTGGGCGGCCTGATCGACCGCGCCTACAACTTTGACGACGGCACCTCCACCGTGGCCAGCCATGCCTCCACGCCCGAGGTCTACCTCAGTGGCGGCGGCTGGCGCACGCTGTACGCGGCCACCAGCGACCTGGCCTACGGCAGCATCAGCTCGTCGTGGAGCTATCCGCGCGCCTGGCTGGCGCCGGACGGCCGGATTGCCATCCTCACGCCCAAGGGCGAGATCTACGCGCTGGACACCGAGGCGGGCGGCACGCTGGAGCGCACACTGGCCAGCGGCCTGGGGGCCGGTCGGCACATCCTGCCGGCGGTGATGTACCAGCCCGGCAAGGTGCTGAGCCTGCGCGTGGGTGGTGTGGCGAAGCTGGTGGATCTGAACGTGACTCCGCCGGTGGTCAGCGCCACGGCCAATCTGTCTCTCGAGCGCCAGTACGGCAATGCCACGGTGCTGCCCAATGGGCAGGTGTTCGTCAACGGCGGTTCGTCCACCGGCAACAGCCTGGCCGGTGCGGCCTACCACTCCGAGACCTGGGATCCGGCCACCGGCACCTGGACCACCACCGCCAGCGCGGCCAAGCCCCGGCTGTACCACTCCACCGCGATGCTGCTGCCCGACGCCACGGTGCTGACCAACGGCGGCGGGGCGCCCGGTCCGGTGAACAACCTCAATGGCGAGATCTACTACCCGCCCTACCTGTACCACCCCGACGGCAGCGGCCGCCCGGCGCGGCGCCCAGTGATCGCGTCGGCGCCTCAGGCAGGCACCTGGGGGCAGGCGCAGCAGCTCGAGATGGCCGATCCGAGGCCGGTGGCCCGGCTGACCCTGGTGCGCTTCGGCGCGGTGACCCACGCCTTCCACAGCGACCAGCGCTTCCAGGAACTCAGCTTCGCGCAGCGCGGCAAGCGGCTGAGCTACCAGCTGCCGGCCTCGGCCGCGGTGGCGCCGCCGGGCTTCTACATGCTGTTCGCGCTGGATGCGGCGGGCGTGCCGTCGATGGCCAAGGTGATCCGGATCGGCTGAGCAGGCCGGCGGCGTTCACCCGCGCCCGTTCCGCGCCCGCGCAACTGGGGATCGACAGCCCGCCGGACAGGCGCGATAGTCGCCGCTCTGTTGTCTGACCGGAGTCCGCCGATGCGTCGCCTTGCCGCCCCCACCTCCCTGCTGTCCGTCACCACGCTGGCCGCCTGTGCGCTGGCCAGCTCCAGCGCGCTGGCCGCCCAGGGCCTGCAGGTCGAGCTGCGGGCGCCCGCCCAGGTGATGCAGGGCGATGCCGAGGTGACGGTGGAGGTGGTGGTGCGCAACACCAGCGCCCAGCCACAGAAGCTGCTGCGCTGGCAACTGCCCGAGGGCACGCTGCACGGCCCGCTGTTCCGCGTGCGCGGCGCCGATGGCGCCGAGGCCGCCTACCACGGTCCGCTGGTCAAGCGGGCCGCGCCCCGGCCTGAAGACCAGGTGGTGCTGGCGCCGGGCGAGCAGCGCAGCTACCGGGTCGATCTGTCGCGCCACTACGCGCTGCCGGATGGCCGCTACTCGGTGGCCTACCTCGGACGCGCCCGCGCGCCGGGCCGGGCCGACCTGGCGTCCACGGAATCGCTGTCGCTGTGGCTCTCCGGCCGCAGCGAAGCGGTGCAGCGCGTGGCGCCGGAAGCGGCCACCAGCGGCCCGATCACCTTCACCGGCAACTGCACCGTCAGCGAGCAGAATGACCTGACCACCGCGGTGGGCAAGGCCACCGGCTACGCCAGCGAGTCGAAGAAATACCTGAAGGTGATGACCACGCCGACCACGCGGTACACCACCTGGTTCGGCGCCTACACCGCCACGCGCTACGACACCGTGCGCACCCACTACAACAAGATCACGCAGGCGTTCAAGAAGAAGCCGCTGACGCTGGACTGCTCGTGCACCGACAACGGCGTCTACGCCTATGTCTACCCGAACGATCCGTACAAGATCTACCTGTGCGGCGCCTTCTGGGCGGCACCGATGACCGGCACCGACTCCAAGGCCGGCACGCTGATCCACGAGATGTCCCACTTCACCGTGGTGGCGGGCACCAATGACTGGGCCTACGGCCAGACGGCGGCCAAGGCCCTGGCGATCAGCAACCCCGATCGTGCGGTCGACAACGCCGACAGCCACGAGTACTTCGCCGAGAACACCCCGGCGCAGCCCTGATGAGGCGGCGGACGCTGGCGCTGCTGGTGGCAGGCATGGCCTGGGCGGCGGGCGCGCAGGCGGCCACGCTGGCCTGCAGCCTGCAGGTGCCGCCGCGCCAGGCCCTGGGCCATGCCGTGCTGCTGCAGTTCACGCTGACCAACACCGGCGCCGAGCCGCTGTGGGTGCTGCGCTGGAACACGCCCTGGGAGGGGCGCTGGATGGCGCCCTTTGCCACGCTGAGCCGCGACGGCCAGCCACTCGACTACCAGGGCGCGATGGTCAAGCGGGCGGCCCCGGACGCCTCAGCCTACCTGCACCTGGCGCCGGGCCAGGCGTTGCGCGCGGCGCTGCCGCTGTCGCCGGCCTTCGACCTGCGGCGCGCCGGCAGCTATCTGCTGCAGCCGGCGATCACGCTGGGCGACGTGCAGGTGCAGCAGGGGCGCGACGGGCCGCGCCTGGGCCAGCCGTGGAGCAGCGCTGAACTGGCTTGCGGCGAGGCCCGCTTCGAGCTGCTCGCGCCGCGCTGATCACTTGTAGCCCACACGGTCCAGCATCTGCTGGACCTTGGCCGAGTTGGTGCCGATCGTGGCCACGGGGATCACCTCGGCCTTGAACGGGCCCAGGGCCTTGAGCGCCGGGTTGTCGGCGCCCACGCCGTCCACCACGGCGTATTCGTTGTTGCCGTTGGCGAAGTAGGCCTGCGCCGAGGGGCTGGCCAGGTACTCCAGGAACTTGCGCGCGGCCTCGGGGTGCGGGGCGTTGCGGGCGACCGCGCCACCGGCGATGTTCACGTGGGTGCCCTTGCCGTCCTGGTCGGGGAAGACCACGCCGACCTTGTCCATCACGTCGCGATCGGCCGGGTTGGTCGAGCGCATCATGCGCGCCACGTAGTAGCTGTTCGACAGCGCGATCTGGCATTCGCCCGAGGCCACCGCCTTGATCTGGTCGGTGTCCCCGCCCTTGGGCGGGCGGGCCATGTTGTCGACCACGCCCTTGAGCCAGGTCTCGGTGGCCTGCGGGCCGATGTGCTCGAGCACCGCGCCGAACAGGCTCAGGTTGTAGGGGTGGGCACCCGAGCGGGTGCAGACCTTGCCCTTGTTCTTCGGGTCGGCCAGCTCGGCATAGGTGTCCGCATCGGCGCGCTGGACGCTGGCCTTGTTGTAGACGATGACCCGGGCGCGAGTGGAGAAGCCGAACCAGGACGGGCCGTCGCCCTTGTCGGCGCCGCGCAGCCGGGCCGGGATGGCCTTGTCCAGCACCGCTGACTTCAGCGGACGGAAAAGGCCGGCTTCTTCGGCGCGCCACAGCCGGGCGGCATCCACCAGCAGGATCACGTCGGCCGGGCTGGCCGCGCCCTCGGTGCGCAGGCGCTCAAGGATGCCGGCGTCGTCGGCATCGACGCGGTTGATCGTGATGCCGGTGGCGGCGGTGAAGTCCTTGTAGAGCGCCTCGTCGGTCTGGTAGTGGCGGGCGGAGTACAGGTTCAGCACTTTGTCCTGTGCGGCGGCGCCCAGGGGCAGCAGGCAGGCGGCGAGCAGGGCGGGCAGCAGGCGGGTCGGACGCATGGTCGGCTCACGGGAAGGTCAACGATGCACTGGAGTGTAATAGCAAACGCGAACAATTCGCAATCACATATTGATGCGGCTCCAGCAGCGTCCGGTCCGGCGCTCAGCAGCCGGTGGCGCCGCGGCCACGGCCCAGCAGCAGCACCGGCAGCAGGCCCACCGCCACGATGGCCAGCGAGGGCCAGGCCGCCTCGCCCAGGCGCTCGTCGCGCGCCAGCTGGTTGGCCACCACGGCCAGCGTGTCGTGGTTGAAGGGGCGCAGCACCAGCGTGGCGGGCAGTTCTTTCATGACATCGACGAAGACCAGCAGCCAGGCCGTGCCGGCGGCGCCGCGCAGCAGCGGCCAGTGCACCCGGCGCCAGGTGGCCCAGGGGCCGTGGCCCAGCAGGCGGGCGCTTTCGTCGAAGCTGGTCGGCAGCCGGGCGTAGCCGGCATCCACCGACTGCATCGCCACGGCAGAGAAGCGCACCAGGTAGGCGTACAGCAGGCCCGCCACGCCGGCCGTCAGCCAGCCGGCCAGTGGCCACTCGGGCCATCGCGCCTGCCAGGCCCCCAGCGGCCACAGCAGACCGATCACGATCACCGCGCCCGGCACCGCATAGCCCAGGCCCACACCGCGCGCCAGCGCGTCCAGCCAGCGGCCGGGCTGACGCCGCCGCGCGGCCGCCAGGGCCATGGCCAGCAGCACGGCCAGGCAGGCCGCTGCGGCCGCCAGCACAAAGCTGTTGACGGCCCAGCCGGCGAAGCGTGAGAGGTCGAGGCCCGGGGCGTCGGCATCACCCTCGGTGCTGGCCAGGCGCAGCAGCGCCAGCACCGGCAGCACGAAGCCCAGCAGCACCGGCAGCAGGCACACCGCCCAGGCGGCCGCGCAGCCGCGCCAGCCCAGCGCCAGCGGCCGGGCGTCGCCGCCATGCAGCGCGCCCTGGCGCGCGGCGGCGAAGCGCAGCCGCGCCTGGGCGCGCTGCTCCATCCACACCAGCAGCGCCACCAGCACCAGCAGGACCGTGGCCAGCTGGGCCGCGGCATCGCGGTCGCCCATCGACAGCCAGGCGCGGAAGATGCCGGTGGTGAAGGTGGACAGGCCGAAGTACGCGCCCACGCCATAGTCGGCCAGGGTTTCCATCAGCGCCAGCGCCACGCCGGCGGCCAGCGCCGGCCGGGCCATCGGCAGCGCCACCTGCGTGACGCGGCGCCACCAGCCGGCGCCCAGCAGGCGCGCGGCCTCCATCAGCGGCACGCAGCGCTCGGCCAGCGCGGCGCGCACCAGCAGGTAGGCGTACGGATACAGGCACAGCACGAACAGTGGCACCGCGCCGCCCAGGCTGCGGATGTCCGGCCACAGCGCGCCCTGCCAGCCAAAGGCGGCGCGCAGCGCGGTCTGCAGCGGGCCGCTGTACTGCAGGGTGTCGGTCCAGGCGTAGGCCAGCACATAGGCCGGCATGGCCATCGGCAGGAGCAGCGCCCACGACAGCCAGCGCCGTCCCGGGAACTCGAACAGCGTGACCACCGCCGCCGTGCTGCCGCCCACCAGCGCCACCCCCAGCGCCACCGCCGCCGACAGCAGCAGCGACTGACCCAGGTAGCCCGGCAGCACTGTGCTGGCCAGGTGCTGCCACAGCGCCAGTCCGTCGGCGTCCAGCGCCGCCCAGCGCGACACCAGCGCGGCCAGGGGCAGCAGCAGCAGAACGCAGACCAGGGCAAGGAGCAGGCGCATGCCAGTCATTCTAAGTAAGAATGATTGTCATTCTGGTACGATCATCGCATGGCACTGCTGCTTGAACACATCGTGGTGCGCTACCGCGGCTCTGCGGCCGCCGGCGGCGACCTCGACGCCGTGCGCGAGGTCTCGATGGGCCTGGCCGCCGGCGAGATCGGCGTGCTGGTCGGCCCCTCGGGCTGCGGCAAGACCTCGCTGCTGCGTGCCGTGGCGGGGCTGGAGCCGCTGGCCGGAGGGCGCATCCGCCTGGCGGGGGATATCGTCTCCGACCCGGCCGCCGGCCTGCACCGCCCGGCCGAGCAGCGCCGCGTCGGCATGGTGTTCCAGGACTACGCGCTGTTTCCGCACCTGGACGTGGCGGCCAATGTGGCCTTCGGCCTGCACGCGCTGGGCCGGGCCGAGCGCGCGCGGCGGGTGCAGGAGATGCTGTCGCTGGTGGGCCTGCCCGAGGTGGCCGGCAAGATGCCGCACCAGCTCTCCGGCGGCCAGCAGCAGCGCGTGGCGCTGGCGCGGGCGCTGGCCCCGGCGCCGCGCCTGTTGCTGCTGGACGAGGCCTTCTCGGCGCTGGACGTGGAACTGCGCGAGCGCCTGGCCCACGAGGTGCGCGCCATCCTCAAGGCCAGCGGCACCGCCGCGCTGGTGGTGACGCACGACCAGATGGAGGCCTTTGCGCTGGCCGACCGCCTGGGCGTGATGCAGGCCGGCCGGCTGGAGCAGTGGGACCGCCCCTACGACCTGTACCACCGCCCGGCCACGCGCTTCGTGGCCGACTTCATCGGCCACGGCGTGCTGGCGCCGGCCCGCATTGTCAGCACGCCGCAGGGGCCCCGCGTCGACACCCCCCTGGGCCTGCTGGCCGACGCCGACGAGTGCCCGCTGCCCGATGCCTACCCCGGCGGCGAGTGCCTGGTGCTGCTGCGCGCCGACGACATCGAGCACGACGACGCCGCCCCGGTGCGCGCGCGCATCCTGCGGCGCGACTTCCGCGGCGCCGAGTTCCTCTACACGCTGGCGCTGGCCGATGGCCTGGAGGTGCTGGCCCATGTGCCCTCGCACCACGACCATGCGCCGGGCGAGTGGATCGGCATCCGGCCGCGGGTCGAGCATGTGGTGACCTTCCCGCGCTGAGCGGTGCACCGCCGCTGGGCCAGCGCTTCACAGTTCTTCACGCACGGGCCAAGCGGGCCCAACGGCCGGGCCCCAGCATCGGGGCATTGCCTGCCTGGAGACCGCGATGACCTATGCTTCGGCCCACGCCTACCCCGCCCGTGTGCGCGCCCCGCTGCGGGCCGACGAGATGCTGCCTGCCCGCCTGCTCCTGATCGACGACGACAGCCGCCTGACCGCGATGGTCGGCGACTACCTGCGCGGCCACGGCTACGAGGTCGACACCGCTGCCTCGCTGGCCGAGGGCCGCGAGCGCCTGCGCCGCGTCGCCTACGACGCCCTGGTGCTGGACCTGATGCTGCCCGACGGCGACGGCCTGGACATGACCCGCGAGCTGCGCGCCGATGCCCGCACCCGCCGTCTGCCGCTGCTGATGCTGACCGCGCGCGGCGAGCCGATGGACCGCATCCTGGGCCTGGAGATCGGTGCCGACGACTACCTGCCCAAGCCCTTCGAGCCGCGCGAGCTGCTGGCCCGCATCAAGGCGCTGCTGCGGCGCGTCGCGCCCGAGGCCCAACCCGACGAGGTGCTGTCCTTCGGACGGCTGGAGATCGACCTGGGTGCGCGCGAAGCGCGGCTGGACGGCCAGCGCTGCGACCTCACCGGCCACCAGTTTGACCTGCTGGTGGTGCTGGCGCAGAGCGCCGGCCGGGTGCTCTCGCGCGACCAGATCATGGATGCGCTGAAGGGCCACCCGCTGGAGGCCTTCGATCGCTCGATCGACGTGCACGTCTCGCGCATCCGCGCGGTGATCGAGGAAGACCCGAAGAATCCCAAGCGGGTGCTGACGGTGCGCGGCACCGGCTACGTCTTCGCCCGCAAGCAGGACGGCGAATAGCCCCGCGCGCGTGAAGACGCTGTACCTGCGCATCTGGCTCACGGTGGTGGCCGCGCTGGCGCTGTTCGCGCTGGCCGGCGGCTGGATGGTGCAGCGCCACCTGGAGCAGGAGCGGGCGCAGTTCGAGCAGCGCATCCGCGAGCGCATGGCCAGCTGGGCCGAACTGATCGAGAACGCCTTGCCCGAGCCCGGCGCCCCCGATTCGGTCCAGGCGGCGATGCTGGCCGAGTGGTCGCAGCGCCTGCGCCTGCCGCTGGCGCTGGACGCCGCCGATGGACGGCGCATCGCCGCGTCCGAGAGCTTCGAGCGTCGCCAGGCGGCCAACCGCGGCGAGGTGCCGCGCAACGCGATCAGCACCCGGCTGGACGATGGCCGCACGCTGTGGCTGATCCGCCCCAACCTGGACCGCCTGCTGCGCGAAGCCTCGGGCGGCCGCGGCCCCAGGCCGCCGGAGCTGGGCGGCGGCGATGCGCCGCCGGACCTGGCCGATCCGGGCAGCGGACCCCCACGTGGCCCCGGCGGCGGCCCGGGTGGTGGCCCGGTGGGTGACCCGGGCGGCGACCCGCCCCTTCGCCTGGAGCCCCCGGAGGGACGTTTCGGTCCGCCCGGCCTGCCCGGAGAGGGCGACCTGGCCGATGGCCCGCGCGGCCCCCGGGGCGACCGCCATCCGGCGTGGTGGCGCCTGATGCTGCCGCGCGACTGGCCGGCCGGTGCCGCGCTGGCGGGGCTGCTGGCCGCGCTGTTCGTGGCCGTGGCGGCCGGCGCCTGGCCGGTGGTGCGCGGTCTCACCCGCCGCCTGGAGCGCCTGCGCCAGGGCGTCGAGGCCTTCGGCGGCGGTGCGCTGGACCAGCGCGTGCCGGTGCAGGGCCGCGATGAGGTGGCGGCGGTGGCGGCCAGCTTCAACCAGGCGGCCGACCGCATCCAGGCGCTGCTGCAGTCCAACCAGAGCCTGCTGGCCAATGCCAGCCATGAACTGCGCTCGCCGCTGGCGCGGCTGAAGATGGCGGTGTCGATGCTGGACGATGCGCCGCCGGCGATGCGCGAGAAGCTCGGCCGCGAGATCCACACCAACATCGCCGAGCTCGACGCGCTGGTCGAAGAGGTCCTGTTGTCCAGCCGCCTGGAGGCTGGCGCGCCGCAGGAGCTGGACGACAGCATCGACCTGGCGGCGCTGGCCGCGGAAGAGGCGGCGCGGGTGCAGGCCGAGGTGCAAGGCGCCGCGCTGCGCGTGCGCGGCAGCGAGCGCCTGCTGCGCCGGGGGCTGCGCAACCTGCTGGAAAACGCCCGCCGCTATGGCGGCGACGAGGTCACGCTGCTGCTGGCCGAGTCGCCCGAGGGCCCGCGCGTGCGCGTCTGCGACCGCGGCCCGGGCGTGCCTGAGGACCTGCGCGAACGCATCTTCGAGCCCTTCTACCGCCTGCCCGGTCATGCCGAGCGCGAGGGCGGTGTCGGCCTGGGCCTGGCGCTGGTGCGGCAGATCGCGCAGGCCCACCAGGGCAGCGTGCGCTGCGAGCCGCGTGAGGGCGGCGGCAGCTGCTTCGTGCTGACGCTGCCGGCGGCGCGCCGGCTGTGATCAGCCGCGCCGGCGCAGCACCCAGGCCTTGAACACCACCAGGAAGACGCTGCACAGCACCAGCGCCAGCGTTGACGCGGCCCAGAATCCCGGCGCACCGCGCAGCGTGTCAGGCACCCGGGTGCCATCGTCGAAGGCCAGCTGCGAGCCCAGGCCCAGCCCGATGCCCCACAGCGTGCCGGCGTAGATCACCATCGGCACCGTGGCCACGCGCCAGGCGCGCAGCACGAAGGCGGCCATGGTCTGCGCGGCATCGCAGACATGGAACACCACCAGCCAGGACAGCAGCGACAGCGCCACCGCCGCCACCGCGGCGTCGCCGGTGTACAGACCCACCACCTGCACCCGGCCCAGGTAGACCGCCGCGGCCAGCACGCCGGAGGTGATCAGGGCCAGCGCCATCGCATGCCAGCCCAGGCGGCGGGCGTCCGCCAGATCACCCGCCCCCACGCGCTGGGCCACCAGCGTGCTGCCGGCATTGGCCAGCGACAGCGGCAGCATGAACATCAGCGAGACCAGGTTGATGGCGATCTGGTGCCCCGCCACCGGCACCGTGCCCAGCCGGGCGATGAAGAAGGCCATGAACGAGAAGGCGCTGACCTCCACCAGCACCGCCATGCCCATCGGCACGCCCAGGCGCAGCAGGCCCAGGATGGCGGCGCGGCTGGGCGGGTGCAGGCCGCGGCCCCACAACGCGAAGCGGTCGTAGAAGCGGTCGCGGTGCAGCATCCAGGCCGCGGCGGCCAGCTGCAACCACATCGCCGCCGCCGTGGCCAGGCCGGCGCCGGTGACCCCCAGCGCGGGCAGGCCCAGTGCCGGCCAGCCAAAGACCAGCGCGGTGGACAGCGGCAGCTTCAGTCCCAGCCCGGCCAGTTGCAGCACCATCACCGCCTTGGGCCGCGACACCGCGGTGTTGAAGGCGCGGTAGACGGTGAACAGCAGCGAGGCCGGCAGCGCCAGCGCCAGCGCCAGCAGGTAGCCGCGCACCTTGGCTTCCATCTCGGGCGTGGCACGCGAGAGCGCCAGGAAGGGCTGAGGGAACAGCAGCAGCGTGCAGCCCAGCAGCGACAGGCCCAGGGCCAGCCAGATGCCCTGGTGCAGTTCGTCCCCGGCGGCCTCCAGCCGGCCGGCGCCGAAGAGCTGGCCCACCACCGGCGACACCGCCAGCACCGCGCCCATCAGGCCGACGAAGACCGTGATGTAGGCCGCGGCGCCCACGGCAAAGGCCCCCAGGTCCGCGGGCGAGTGGCGCGCCACCAGCAAGGTGTCGATGGTGCTGAAGGCCAGCACCGCGAGCTGGCCCACCAGCACCGGCCAGGCCAGCGGCACCAGGCGGCGGACGCTGTCGCTGAAGCGGATCATCGGGCGGTGCCGTCCAGGCTGTGCGGGTCCGGATGGTCACTGCCCGTGGCCAGGCGGGCGCGCTCGGCATAGCGGTTGAAGCGCCAGGCGGTGGCCTCCAGGCTGATGCGCCGCCAGACCGCGCGCTTCTCGCCCGGCGACATCTGCGGCCAGTGCTGCACCTCGTGTTCGGTGCGGCCGCAGCCCTTGCACAGCGCATCGCCCTGGGCGGTGGAGCAGATCGCGATGCAGGGCGCATCCGGGGTGCTGCGGTACCAGGCCAGCCAGGCCTCGCGCGCGGCGGCGGGCAGCGTGGCCTCGTCGGCCTCGGACTCGCGGTAGTAGACCATCAGCGCATACACCTCGGCCAGCGCACGCACCTCGGCGCAGGCCTGCAGGCCGTCGGGCGAGGGCTGGCGGGCGCGCCACCAGTTGATGGCGCGCTCGATGTCGGTGATGTGGATGCCGGCCATGGGCGAGGATGCAGACGAAAAAGCCGCCTCGGCGGGCGGCTTGGCGATGGTAGCGGGTTGGCTCGACCCGCGGTGCGCGGGGTGCTTTGTCAGTCGACCAGTCGGATCTCGACGCGGCGGGCCTGGTCGGCAGTGCCGTCACCGGTGGTGGACTCGGGCTTGCGCAGGCCGATGCGGGCGGCATCGACGCCGGCGGCCACCAGCGCGGCACGCACGGCCTTGGCGCGGTTCTTGGCCAGCTCGGCATTCTTGGCGGGGTCACCGCTGGCGTCGTGGAAGCCCGACAGCACCAGCTTCTTGCCCGCGGCCGCGGTGGCGGCCGCCTGGGCCTTGGTGATCTCGGCGGCGGCCTCGGCGGGCAGCTCGGCCGAGCCGACGGCGAAGAACAGCGTGCCGGCCAGCTCGCCGGTCAGCGGGCCGTCGATCAGCGCTTCGTCAGCGGCCACCGCGGGCGCCGGGGCCTGGGCGGCGGCGGACTTGTGCAGCTGGCGGATGCCCAGGCCGCCGATCAGCCCGAACAGCAGCAGCGCAATGATGCCGATGGTGGTCCAGACGCCAACACGGGCGCCGTCGTCGATGTCGTCGAGCATGGAAATCCTCCGGGGTTCTTCGTTCGGGTCAGCCCCGGATTCTAGGCGGGCCGGGCGCCACCTCGCTTACAGCGTCTTGGTGCACAGCTTGAAGTCGGCGTCGTCGGCGAAGGGTTTGATCTGGAAGCCCAGGCTGCGCATCAGGCGCAGCATGCCGTCGTTGTTGGCCAGCACCAGGCCCTCGATCTCGGCCAGGCCCTTGGTGCGGGCCACGTCCATGATGCTGAGCATCAGCCGCGAGCCCAGGCCCTGGCCGGCATAGGCGTCCGACACCACCAGCGAGAACTCGCAGCTGGTCTGGTCGGGGTTGGTGATGTAGCGCGACACGCCGATGATCTGCTCGGTTTCCACGAAGCTGCCGTCGTCCTGCAGCACGCGGTCGGTGTGCACGGCGACCAGGGCCATCTCGCGGTCGTAGTCGATCAGGGTGTAGCGCGCCAGCATCTTGGCCGGCAGCTCCTGCATCGAGCTGACGAAGCGGAAATAGCGGCTCTCGGGCGACAGGCCCTTGACCAGGGCCTGCAGCATCTCGGCGTCATCCGGCTGGATCGGGCGGATGGTGTAGAGGCCGCCGCCCTTCATCGGCCACTCGCGCTCCAGGCCGGCCGGGTAGGGCAGGATGGCCAGGTGGTGGAAGGCCTGGTTCTGCGGGCCGGCGTGCTCGATCACCACGCGCGCGTCCACCGCCACCGCACCGTCCTCGTCGACGATGATCGGGTTGATGTCCATCTCCTGCAGCTGGGGCAGGGCGCAGACCATCTCGGACAGGCGCAGCAGCACCTGCTCGAGCGACTCCATGTTCACCGGCGGCGCGCCGCGCCAGTGGCCCAGGGTCTCGGCCACGCGGGCGCGCTCGATCAGCCGCCGGGCCAGGAACTGGTTCAGCGGCGGCAGCTCCATCGCCTGGTCGTTGATCAGCTCGATCATCGTGCCACCGGCGCCGAAGGTGATCACCGGGCCGAAGGGGTCGTCGGTGGTCAGGCCGATGTAGAGCTCGCGGCCGCGCGGCTTGCCGCTCATCGGCTGGATCGTCACGCCATTGATGCGTGCGCCGGGCTTGGCCTTGGCCACGCGGGCCAGCATGTCGTTGAAGGTGTCGCGCACCTGGGTGGCGGTCATCACGCCCAGCGCCACGCCCTGCACGTCGGACTTGTGGCTGATGTCGGGCGAGTCGATCTTCAGCGCCACCGGGTAGCCCAGCTGGCTGGCGATCAGCATCGCCTCGTTGGCGGTGCGGGCCAGCATGGTGCGGGTGACCGGGATGTGGAAGGCGGCCAGCAGGGCCTTCGATTCCATCTCGGTCAGCACCCGGCGGCGCTCGGCCAGCACGCCCTCGATCAGCAGGCGTGCGCCTTCGGTGTCGGGCGTGGCCAGTGTGGACAACGGCGGCGGCGTCTGCGTCAGCAGCTGCTGGTTCTGGTAAAAGCTGGCGATGTTGCCGAAGGCGTCCACCGCCGCCTCGGGGGTGCGGAAGCTCGGCAGCGGCTTGGCATTGAGCAGTTCGCGCGCCGGACGCACGCTGTCGTCGCCCATCCAACAGGCCACCACCGGCTTGCCCAGCCGGGCCGAACCGTCGATCACCGCCTGGGCGATCACCACCGGGTCGGCGCCCGGGTAGCAGGCGGGTTTGGGGGCGTAGATGACCAGCACGCCGTCGACGTGGCTGTCCTTGCCGCAGGCCTCGACCGCGGCCCTGTAGTGGGCCTCGGTGGCGTCCTCGCCCAGGTCCAGCACCTGGTTCAGCGTGGCGTTGGGTGAGAGCAGCGGCGCCAGCGTGTTGCGGCTCTGCGGATCGAGCCGCGCCACTTCCAGACCGATGTCGTTGGCCCAGTCGGCGGCCAGCACACCCGGGCCGCCGCCGTTGGTGACGATGGCCAGGCGCTTGCCCACCGGCCGGTAGCGCGAGGCCAGGCAGCGCGCCGCCGAGAACAGCTGCGTGAAGGCCCGCACCCGCACCACGCCGGCGCGGCGCAGCGCGGCCTCGAACACATCATCGGCACCCACGATCGCGGCCGAGTGGGTCAGCGCCGCGGTGGTGCCCGCCGGCATGCGTCCGGCCTTCATCACCACCACCGGCTTGACCGAGGCCGCAGCGCGCAGCGCGCTCATGAAGCGCCGCGCGTGGGTGATGCCCTCCATGTAGACCAGGATGCTGTGCGTGCTGCCATCGGTGGCCAGGAAGTCCAGCACCTGGGCCAGGTCGACCGCGGTGTTGGCGCCCAGCGAGACCACGGTGGAGAAGCCCACGCCATTGCGCCGCGCCCAGTCCAGGATCGACGAGGTCAGCGCCCCCGACTGCGACACCAGCGCCAGCGGCCCCGGTGCCGCCAGCGGCCCGGCGGCACTGGCATTGAGCTTGAGCAGCGGCCGCTGGAAGCCCAGCGAATTGGGGCCCAGCAGGTGCACGCCATGGCGCTTGGCCACCGCGTGCAGGTTGGCGCAGGCCGGTGCCGGCAGGTTGGCCGACAGCACCAGCGCCGCGCGACAGCGGATGCGGCCGGCGATCTCCAGCGCGGCCTCGATCTGCTCGTGCGGCAGCGCGATCACCGCCAGATCGGCCCGGGTGTGCGCCAGGTCGGACAGCGTGCCGGTCATCTCGGTGTCGAGGAAGCTGATCTGGCCGCTGAAGCCATTGGTCGTCAGCTCGGCCAGCAGGGCGCGCGCCATGGGCGCCTGGCTGTCAAGATCCTCCGGGTTGCCGGCGAAGACGATGATCGAGCGGGGCGAGAAGAGCGGCGTGAGGAAATGCTGGTCCACGTCGGCGGCAGGGCGTTGAAGGGCCCTGGGAGACACGATCTGGCCAGCATACTCCGGTTAAGGGTTAACCAGAGGCCTGCCCGCGCGTGGCTTGCTGCTGGTCAAGTCAGCACGCCGTCGGCCAGCCAGCGGTGCAGGCTGGCGGCCACCCGTGCCGGCGCCGCGTCGGCGGCGTCCGGGCTGTGGGCGGCGGCCACCGTGCACAGTGCGCCGATGCTGGTGCCCTCGGCCAGGGTGTGCAGCAGCTGGGCCTCGTCCTCGTCGACGATGCGCCAGTGGCGCGCCAGGCCCTGGCGCCAGACCAGCACCTGGTGAGGGCGCGCCGCCGGCTGCGCGGTCTGCGCCTGCTCATCGGCCTGCAGCGCCTGCCACAGCGGCGTGATGTCCCAGTCCAGCGCCAGCAGCCGGGCGGCCGGGTGCAGGCGCAGCGGCAGCGTGGCCCAGGCCTCGGGCGGCTGCGACTGCAGCGTCTGGGCATCCAGCGCTGGCGCGTCCGGGTCGTCCAGCACCTGGCCCAGCGTCCACTCGAAGCGGGCCAGGTCGGCCAGGGCGGCCGCGTGTGGCATCCCGCCCATGGCGATGGCCTCGGCCAGGCCGTCGCCGAACCAGCGGATCGAGGCGCGCTGACTGGGATGGGCCGCCAGGTAGTCGGCCGCCAGCGCGTCGAAAGCCTCATCGCCCAGCACCCGGTGCAGCACCGGGTGGTTGTCGCGCAGCGCAGCGCTCATCCGGGCGCGGTAGGCATGACGGTAGACGCCCAGCAGCGGCGCGCGGCCACGCAGCGGGCGCAGCAGCGCCAGCGCGGGCGCGGGATCGTCGCCCGTCAGGCCGCGGGTGAAGGCCCGAAGCATGGGCTCGAGTGATCCACTCATGGGGTGACCGGTTCCAACAGGGCGTCGCGGGCCACGCGGCGGGCGGTGTCCAGCTCGGACAGCAGCGCAGGCAGCGGCGGGATGTGGTCATCACGCTCGATCATCACCGGCACCTCTCCCAGCTGGCGCACGGTGTGGGCGTAGAGCGCCCAGACGGGCTCGCTGACCGGGTGGTCGTGGGTGTCGATCGGGCCGTCCTCGGTCATCTGATGGCCGGCCAGGTGCAACTGGGTGACGCGCGCGGCGGGCATGGCGTCGATGAAGGCCCGGGGGTCAAAGCCATGGTGCTGGGCGCTGACCCAGACGTTGTTGACGTCAAGGAGGATCTCGCAGTCGGCGCGACGGGCCACCTCGGCCAGAAAGCTCGCCTCGTCCATCTCGTCGGCCTGCCAGCCCACGTAGCTGGACACGTTCTCCAGCAGCAGGCGCCGTCCCAGCAGGTCCTGGGCCTGCGCGATCCGGTCCACCACATGGCGCAGCATGGCCTCGGTGTAGGGCAGTGGCAGCAGATCATGCAGGTAGCGGTGGTCGACGCGGCCCCAGCAGAGGTGGTCGGACACGCGGCAGGGCTGGACACGGTCGATCAGGGCGCGCAACTCGCGCAGGTAGCCACGGTCCAGCGGATCGGCGCTGCCAATCGCCAGCGAGACGCCGTGCATCGCGATCGGGATGTCGCGCCGGATCGCATCCAGGTGGGCCAGCGGGCGGCCTCCCGGCACCAGGTAGTTCTCCGAGATGATCTCCAGCCAGTCCAGCCCCCACTCGCGGGGCGGACGGGCACGGAAGTCAGCATAGTGCTCGGTGCGCAGGCCGAGGCCGAAACCGCTGCCCATGGTCAACGGCTTACTTGGCCGCCATCGGCTTGCCGCCGGCCTTGGTGCATGCCTCGGCCGACTTGGCCTGGGTCCAGCCCTGGCCCTTGCAGCCGTTCATGCCCTTGCACTCGTTCGTGGCGGTTTTGCACTCGGAGTGGCCCTTGCAGCTGTTGGCGCCGGCACACTGCACGCCCTTGTCGCTGGCGGCCTGGGCCGTGGCGGGGGCGCCCATGGCGAACAACGCGGCACAGGTGGCGGCCAGCGCAACGGCCGACGTGGTCTTGGTGACTTGCATGCGAATCTCCTGAAGGAAGTGAAGGGATGCCAGACATCGCCTGACACCTCTTCAGTCGCACGGGAATGCACTTGATTACAAGGGTTTTCCCTTGAGTTGTCCCTCACGCTGGCTGCGTCCTCAGTGGCTGGCTTCTGCCCACAGCGGCCGTAGGCCGCTGTGGGCAGAGCCCTATTCCGTTGAGCTCCCCCCAGCCCCCCTCCAAGAAGGG